>NZ_JBFBGW010000004.1:0-329775 GCF_040684895.1 Paenarthrobacter sp. NPDC089322 | reverse complement strand
GGTGCGTCAAACGCTACCTCGCCCGACGGATCTACCGCACACTCAACGCCAACAGCCTCGAACCGTCGCTACGTTGACAACCATAGAAGAGTCGCTCTGCTGCGACCCAGTTGGGGCTATTCCCGCCGGGGCCCCGTCGCCGCTCCGACCAGGGCCCCCAAGCCGAGGCCCAACAGGATCCCGACGAAGGGTGAATTGAAGATGAGCTGGCCAACGATGAGACCTGCGGCCGCTCCTAGCAGGCACGCGATCCAGAGTTGGGTATTCATGGCACCTCCATGGCCGGGAACCGCTACGTCTGAGGCGTGGCCCGGCGTGAACCGAGGACCTTTTTGCGGGGGGTCTCCCCCGCTTGAAGATCTGCTTCACGGATGGCGGACCATGAAGCCGACACGAGGTAGGCCTGGCTCACGAGGTTGAACCAGATCAGGAGGCCGATGATGATCGCAAACGATGCCAGGACAGGATTGTTCCCCGCCCGGGCAAGGAGTTCCGTGCTGAAAAACTGCAGCACCGTGGTTCCGACGCCGGCCAGCACCACACCCTCGAAGAAGGCTTGGCGCCCCAACTTAAGTCCACCAGCAATGTGGAACAGAACTGCCGCCGTCGCGCAGTTCAACAGCAGGGGAACCACGATCTTGACGACGGCAGCCACCGGCGCCGCTACCGCCTCATCCAGCCTCAACAGATCGATGAGCCAGTCCGCAGCCGTACCAAAAACCAGCGAGGCACCGGCGCTGACCACGAGGATCACGCCGAGGAGCAGGAGCGTTCCGGCGTCGACGAGTTTTTGGAGGATCGGACTGCGTTGGAGGGGATCGGCGTCCATGACGCCGCGAAGGCCCTCCCTCACACTCGCTATCCACCCGAGGGAAGTGAAGATGGTGACAGCCGCCGCGATCACCGCAGTCCAGCCAAGACCGGACGGATTGAGCAGGGTCTGCGGATCAACCAGGCCCTCGCCGCCATTCACTTGGAGGAGCCCCGGGGCCGCAGCCGCCACACTGCTGATAACCGCGTCCACGAGGACCGGGTTGCCGCCAAGGACAATGCCCGCGATGGCAAAGCCGGTAGTGAGGAGGCCCGTGACGGAGAAGAACATGTTGAAGCCAATGCCCGCGCTCAGCAGGGGTCCGTGCTGACGTGTGTAGTGCTGGAACGAGCGCATGGCGCGGTTGGTGGAGAGCCTGGCGAGCAGGAGGGCAAGGAGCGCTCCGGCCTTCTTCGGCAAGCCTTCACCGGCCCGTTTGGCGTGGCCCCAATCCTGCCGTTTGTGCAGCAGTTGCAGCTTGAGCTTGGCAAGCTCAGTTGGCAGTGGAGGACTGTCCGCCTGAGGACGTTGATTCCGCCTGCTGCGTTTGGTCAATGTCGCCGCCAAAGTCGAGCTCTTCCCGTAGCTGCCAAATTCCATTGGTGTCGTGCTCGTAAAGTCCCATGCTAACCACAGGGAAGGTGGCCCGGTAATCTCTGAGGACCGTTTCGGCCTCATCCAGGTTTTCCTGGGCGACGTCGTGTGCCACGGTGACGTGTGGATGGTAGGGGAAGGGAAGTAGCCGCTCGAGGGGACCCGTCTGGAGTTTTTCGTGCAGCTGCACGCACTCTTCGAAGCCCTCTTCTACATTGACGAAGACCACGGGTGAGACCGGACGGAAGGAGCCGGTGCCGGAGATCGTGATGGTGAAGGGCTCCTGCGTGCGGGCGACTTCACGCACATGGTTCCGGGTTGCGGCCCAATCCTGGGTGGGAGTGGTGGTGATGAGCGTGATGTGCGCAGGAATGACTTCTGCCATGGGGTCGCCGAAGGATGCGCGCCACTCCTGCAATTCCTGCGCGATCTCCGGCGGGAAGCCCAGGATCACACCCACGCACATGACGTCACCGGCACCACAATCGGTGCCGGTGACAGCCGGCTGGCGGGAATCGTCCGGACCGGCGCCGTGTCGGGCGTCGGTCTTGACGTTGAGCTGGCCAGCGGCGCACATGGGGTTAGCGGCCTCCCTGGTCGCCGGGCTTGTGGTCGCCGGGCTTGGCATCGCTGAGGTTGGCGCCGACGCGGTACGCAGCGCCACGGTACGGCAGGAAGCCGACCTTGGAGTACACGTCCGCCAGCGTAGCGGAAGCAATCTCACGGGCTTTGTCCGCTCCGTGGGCCAGGAGACGGTCCAGTTCCGCAGGATCCGCCAGGAGCTCATTGGCCCGCTCACGGATGGGCGCCAAGTGTCCGGAAACCAGTTCGGCAAGGTCTACCTTCAGGTGCCCGTACATCTTGCCCTGGTAGTCGGCCACGATCTTTTCCACCGGTGTGCCGCTGATGGCGGAGTAGATGGTCAGCAGATTGGAGACGCCCGGCTTGTTCTCGCGGTCGTAGCGGATCTCGGTCTCGGTATCGGTCACTGCGGACTTGATGCGCTTGGCCACGGTCTTGGGGTCGTCCAGCAGGTTGATCAGGCCCGCAGGGGACTCGGCGGACTTGGACATCTTGGCCGTAGGGTTCTGGAGGTCGTAGATCTTGGCCGATTCCTTCTGGATGAAGGCCTCGGGAACCTGGAACGTCTCCCCGAACCGGCTGTTGAAGCGGTTGGCGAGGTCCCGGCTGAGTTCCACGTGCTGCCTCTGGTCTTCACCAACGGGTACGCCGTGCGGCTGGTAAAGCAGAATATCGGCGGCCTGCAGGATGGGATAGGTGAACAAGCCAACGCTGGCGTGGTCCGAACCCTGCTTCTGCGCCTTGTCCTTGAACTGGGTCATCCGGCCCGCTTCACCCATACCGGTGATGCAGTTCAGGACCCACGCGAGTTGTGCATGCTCGGGAACCTGGGACTGGACGAACAGGGTGCATTTCTGAACATCCACGCCGCCTGCAATGTACTGCGCGGCAGTGACCCGTGTGCGGCGGGCGAGCTCGGCGGGATCCTGCGGAACGGTGATGGCATGCAGGTCCGGAATGAAGAACACGGCGTCGTACTCGTCCTGCATGCGGACCCAGTTCACCAGGGCCCCGAGGTAGTTGCCGAGGTGCAGGGAGTCCGCAGAGGGCTGCATGCCGGAGAGGACACGGTGCTTGGCACCGACTGCGAGCTTGGTGGAGCTCACGGAACTCACGGTGGGCAGTACGGCAGCGTCTGTTTCAGCAGTAGTCATTGGGAAAACTTTCGTCAAGCTTAGAGCCGGTAGTCAACTACCAGCGGTGCATGGTCGGAGAAGCGGGTGTCCCACGAAGGCGCCCGGTCCACAACGGCCGAGAAAGCGGCTGCGGCAAGTCCGGGGGTGGCCAGGTGGTAGTCGATGCGCCAGCCTGTGTCGGTGTCAAAGGCCTTGCCGCGCTGGGACCACCAGGTGTAGGGGCCGGCGACGTTTCCTGCCAGGCCCCTGTGGACATCCCTCCATCCGATTTCTTCACCGAAGAAGTGGTCAAAGTACGCCCGCTCCTCCGGAAGGAAGCCGGCACGCTTGACGTTGCCCTTCCAGTTCTTGATGTCGAGTTCAGTGTGGCCGACGTTGAGGTCTCCCACCACAAGTGCGTGATCACTGTGCTTGGCGAGCTCGGGGAGACGCGTGGTCATCGCGTCGAGGAAGCGGTACTTGTCGTCCTGCTTGGGTGTGCCGGCCTCCCCGGAGTGGACATACGCGCTCACCGCCGTCAACGTGGTGGCTTCACCGGCCGCGTTCCGCAGGGAAAAGTCGGCTTCTACCCAGCGTCCTGCTGCATCAAAGTATTCATCGCCGTTGCCAACGCGCGTGGCTGTTGGCTCCTCACGGGAGGCGATGGCCACACCTGCACGCCCCTTCGCCTCAGCTTCGGCATGGAGGATGTACCAGCCTTCACCGATCAGCGAGTTGACGACGTCGTCAGGTGCACGGACTTCCTGGAGGCAGAGGATGTCTACCCCGCGTGGCTCCAGCCATTCCGCCATGCCTTTTTTGTAGGCGGCCCGGAGGCCATTGACGTTGACTGACGCTACGCGAAGGAAGTCCTTCTTCAATGCCGTACTCACCCGCTCTACTCTAGTCGATGATGGTGCCGGCCACGGGCTCGTCCGAGCCCCCGGAGGACTTGATCATGTCCCTGGCGTTGGTGGACGTGATGGCGATGGTTTCCAAGGCGCGGTTGATGGTGTCCTGGTTGGCTGCGGCGCCCTTGGCGCGCTCCTCTTCCACAACGCGGACCTGCACCTGGACGATTTTGAAAGAGTGGTCCAGCTTGAGGTCGCGGACGTCGTCGGCGCGGCTGCGTTCGGCCACCACACGAGTGCCGCCCACGTCAGCGGAGGACGACGACGGCGCGCGGCCGGCGGCTGCTGCAAACGCATTTTGCGCCTCGGTCAACTTGGCGCCCGCCCGCTTCGCGGCGCGCTGGATGCTGAAGACGACGAACGCCGCCAAGGCGAGCCAGCCGAAGGAAACCACTGCAACTACCCAGCCCACGACGTCGTTCTGGTTGGCCGCGAAGATTACGGCTACCAGGAAGGCGATCATGACGACAGTCATCCCCAAGCCGCCGATGCGGAAGCCCTTGAAGAGGCCCCTGCCGGAAGAGGACGTGGACGGGTGCGGGTCACCGAGAGATTGCATGTACCAATTGTCGCAAACCTGCGGAGGTGCCCGTGCCCGCTTCCACGGACGGCGAACACCGTTGGGCTCCGTCAGGGGGTGGTTGATTCCCGTTGGATGAACCGGGCATCCAACAGGATGGGCTCAGTCCCGGATGTTCCCTCCATGAGATTGCAAAGACTTTGGACCAAGGCAGCGGCAGCCGCGGGAATGTCCACGTCAAGGGCGGAGATCGGCGGCTGGTTCTGCCTGCTGTGCTCTGAATCCGAGCCGGTGCACACCAAGAGGTCCCGCGGTATCTCCACACCACGTTCCTGCATCTCCTGCGCCACGCCGGAGGCATGCCTGCCGGTGAGGCAAAACACGGCATCCGGCACACCTTCCTCCCACAGCGTGCTGCCGGCTTCCCGGCCGCCTTCAACTCCGGCCCGCTCCGGCACGTGATGCACGCGGGGTTCCCGGCCAGTCTCCTCGCACCAAGACACGTAGGCGGCTTCGCAGTCAAGGTTCCACGCGTTCGCATCGGTGCCCCCGACGTATGCGATGCTCCCGGCTCCCGCCGACGCCAAATGGTCCATGACGCGGCGCGTGGAGGCAGCGTCATCATGTGCCACCCAGTTCCGGAAGCCGGGCCGTCCGGGGTCGCGATCCCAGGTGACATAGGGAATTCCACGCTTCTCCAGGAGAGCCACCACGGGATCGTTCACGTGCGGGGCGAAGACGATATAGCCGTCCAACGACATGGAAAAGGGCGGCAAGGGCCCTTTCGAGAGGTCCGGTACGAGCATGAGTCCAAGGTTGCGGTTGAGGGTCTCCGCCGCCGCGGCGCCGGCGAGTTTCATGAACACATCAACACCGTTCGGCCCGTAGTTGCCCAGGCTGTCCAGGGAACGGAACACCAGCCCGATGGCGTTCATGCGGGAACTGCGCAATCCGCGTGCCATGGCATCAGCGACGTATCCCATCTCCGCAGCCACCCCCCGCACGCGTTCCCGGGTGGCGGCGCTGATGGCCCCTTTCCCGTTGAGGGAGTGGGAAACCGTGGTGATGGAGACACCTGCCTTGCGGGCAACGTCCCAGATGGTGGCGCCTTGTTGAAGTTCACGTGACTGGATTCCGCGGCTCATGATGGTGTTCCTTCCGGCATCGGTGACGGCGGGTTTCGAAAACCAACAGTAAAACTTTGGCGCGGGCTACACAAAAACGTTTTTGTTCCGTACTTTGAGCGTCACATTCGTGATCCACCTCATCTAAGGAAACCCATGCAGCTTCACCGTCACATGTCCATAGCGCTCGACCCCCGCGAGCGCGGCCTGGACATCGGCCGCACCTGGGCGGAGCAAACACGCCGCACAGCCCGGCTGTACAGCGATTTCTTCGCAACCCTGGGCGTAGCGGGCCAAAAAGTCCGCACCATCGCCGAAGGGAGCCACGAGGCCCTCCGGAATTGGAGCCCGGCATTGGCCGAAGAGGCAGAAGGCTGGGCCGCCGGCGCCGGCCTCACCACGTGGGAACTGAGTGTGGTCAATGCCCGGACGGAGATTCTGGTCGCCGCTCCGAAGAAGGCGGGCGGGCATGAATGCTCGACGGCGGTCTACGCCCCTGCCGCTGGAGGCGTCCCGCAAACACTGCAAACGTGGGATTGGCATCACGACCTCACCCCGGATGGCTTGCTCCTGGCAGTGACTCCGAACCCGGGCTGGACTACCAAGTCCTTCACGGAGTTCGGGACGCTTGGCAAGATCGGCGTCAACAGCGAAGGGCTCGGCCTGCACTTCAACATCCTTGCCCACGCCAGTGACAACGACTCAGCAGGTGTTCCCGTCCATGCCGTAGCCCGCCGCATCCTTGATGAAGCGTCCAGCATCACTCAAGCCATCGCCATCGCGTCGTCTGCGAGGGTGAGTGCTTCCACGGTCTTCACCGTGTTCACAGCGGGCAGTGAAACTCCGGCGAACGTCGTCACCCAAGCAACCACACCCCAAAGCAGCCCACCGGGGGCCGTCAGCATCGAGGTCTCTCCCGCCGGCACCGCCGTCGTACATGCCGGCAGCGACGGCTGGCTGCTTCACACCAACCACTTCCTTGATCCGGTCCTGGCGCAAGGCGACGCGATTGACGACGGCGCGTTGTCGCCGCAGCGGTTGGCGCACCTCGCGGCCGTGCGGGCGGACCTGGCCGGCCACGGGGTGGCCGACCGGGCCAAGCAGTTCTGTTCGTCCGAGGGGGCGGCGTCCGTGGTGTGCTTCCATCCCGACGCCTCGGTCCCCCGGCACGAGCAGTGGCAGACGTTGCTGACCGTCAGCATCGACGCCGGCGACGGTTTGCTTGCGTACGCGGCGGCCAACCCTGCCGATGCCGCCGCCAGCGGATTCCACACCTTCTGATCCCCAACCAAAAACCCCAACGAAAGGCACTTCCTTGCCACCATCACTTCAGCCCAATGTCGCGCTGGAACCGGACGACCCGCAGGCCAAACGCCCCGTGTCCGCAGCGCGTACGTTCTTCGTTTCATGCTTTGGCACAGCTCTGGAGTTCTATGACTTCACGATTTACGGCCTCGCAGCGGCCTTGGTGTTTCCCCAGGTCTTCTTCCCTGACCTGGACCCACTCACTGGAACGTTGGTGGCCTTCGCTTCCTTCGGCGCCGGCTTCCTTGCAAGGCCCTTGGGTGGCATCGTCCTTGGACACTTCGGTGACCGCCTGGGCCGCCGCAAGATCCTGATCCTCACGCTCCTGCTGATGGGCGGCAGCACTTTCCTTATTGGCTGCCTGCCGGGTGCGGACACGATGGGCGCGGCAGCACCCATCCTCCTGATTACGTTGCGGCTGGTCCAGGGTTTCTCCGCCGGAGGTGAATGGGGCGGGGCCGCGTTGGTGGGCATCGAAGCCGCTCCCGCAGGCCGCCGTGGTTTCTGGGGAAGCTTCACGAGCATGGGCATCGGCCTGGGTGTGCTGATGGGTTCGGGCGTTTTCTCGCTGACTGATTCCGTGGCAGGAGGCGACGTGGCAGGGTTCGCCTGGCGGATCCCCTTCTGGATCGGCGGCCTGCTGGTAGTAGCTGGTTTGATTGCCCGGTTGACACTCCCCCAAGACGAACGTCCTTCCGGCACGGAGGCGCCCCGCATCCCCCTCCTTGCCGCCATCAAGTCGCATCCCCGCCAGATCCTGATGTCAATCGGTGTCAGCTACGGCTACAACACGTTCACGTACGTTGCCACGGTGTTCCTCATGTCCTACGTGCTGCAGAAGGGCTACACGGGCAGCGAATCGCTCCAGTTCCAGCTATGGGGTGCGGTTGCCAGCGTGGTTTCCGCTCCGCTCGCCGCCGTTCTCTCGGACAGGATCGGCCGGAAGCCCGTGATGGTGGGCGGCGCGGTGATGCTCATCATCTACTTCCTGGCGTTCTTCCCCGCCATCGAGACACACATCGGCTGGCTGGCGCTGTTCATGTTCACGCTGGGCGGTGCGCTCAACACCGTGCCCCAAGGGCCGCTGCCCGCATTCCTCGGCGAACAGTTCCCGGCGTCATCGCGGTACTCGGCCATCTCGGCCAGCTACCAGATCGGCTCGGCGCTTGGTGGAGGAACCGCCGCAACAATTGCGACGGCGTTGCTGATCGCCACCAACGGTGACCCGATCGGCGTCGTCATTTACACGGTGGCTGCGCTGGCAGTGCTGGGGCTGTGTTCCTGGGGCCTCCGCGACAACGCCAAGCTGACCATGGAGGAGATCGAGAACAGCTAGGGGCGGCGACGGCTGCGCCGGCCGTTCCTATTTCAGGAACAGCTGGCGCAGCCGTCCCGTGGTCAGCATGATGCCCAGGGCGATCATCACCAGGTAGTAGCCCACATGGATGGCAGTGGCCGGGCTGAACGAACCCACGCTGATCTGCCGGAGCAGTTCCACCCCGTGCCACAAAGGCATGGCCTGAATAAACCATTGGATGGGCTGCGGGTAGACACTGAGCGGGTAGAACGTGGCGCTGAACAGGAACATCGGGAGCAGGAAGAAGTTGATCCAGTCCATCTGCTGGAACGTCTTCATGAAACTCGTGATGCCCATGCCGAAGCTCGCGAAACCAAAGGCGATCAGCACGGACGCCGGGATGACCAAAATGGCCCACCACGTCGTCAACAGCCCCATCACGCCCATGACCGCCGTGAATCCTGTGGCGTAGAGAAGCCCACGCAGTAAGGCCAGGAAAATCTCTCCCATGGCAACGTCCAGCGGGCCCAGCGAGGTGTACAGCATTCCCTGGTACAGCTTGGCGAAGTTCATTTTGAAGAAGACGTTCCAGGTGGAGTCGTAGATGGCGCCGTTCATGGCCGAGACCGCCAACAGGGCCGGGGCGATGTAGGCCGCGTAGCTGATGTCCTGGCCACCTGGGCCTTGCACGGTGCCCACGATCGAGCCCATGCCCACGCCCATGGCCAGCAGGAACAGCACCGGTTCAAAGAAACCGGAGACCATCACAAGCCAAGTGCTGGACTTCGCTGCCGTGAGGCCGCGGGCCACCACCGCCTTGGCGTTCCGGGAGTACAGGGAACCGAACTTCCGTTGCCGGGCCACGTCCGTAGCGCTGTGCCCGCCCGTCGGGATGCTCACGATCCCATCCTCTTCACGAATTGGCGCCGGGTCAGGATCCAGCCGGCCGTTGCCGTCGCTACCAGGAAGACCACATGAACGATGGTCAGCAAGGGGTTCTCGTCCATGCCATACGTGAAGACCCGCCCCAACTCCGTGCCGTGCCACACCGGGGACAGCCAGCCGATCCAGCGCACGGCCAGCGGCAGCGAGTCCAGCGGAAAGAACGTCCCCGAAAACAGGAACAACGGCATCACAATGAACCGCTGCACCAGCGCGAACTGCCCTTTGTCCTGCGTGATGCTGGAGGCGTACGCCATGAGGGGCAAACCGAAGGACAACGCGGCCACCGTCGCGACTATCGCCGACACCCAACCCCATGGCCCCGGCGAGGCTCCGAACATGGCCACCACGGCAAAGTAGACCACCGACTGCAGCAGGAACCTCAGCGTGCTGGCCATAATGTGCCCGCTCGCGATCTGCTGCGGCACCAGGGGCGAGGCGTGCGGTCCGTAGAACACGCGTCGCCACTTGAACCCGTCCATGATCGGGTACGAGAACTCCGCGGATGCAGTCATGACAGCCGCGGACACCAGCAGCGCGGGGGCTACGAATTCGAGGTAGCTCACGCCGCCAAAGGTCGCTTGGCTGTTGGCGTCCACCAGGCTAGCCAGGCCCACGCCCATGGCAAAGAGGTACGCCACTGGCTGCCCCACGCTGTAGAGCACCACGGTCCAGCCGTAGTTGCGCATCACCCGCAGCACCTGCTCGGCGTAGAAGAATGAACCCCAGCGTCGCGCCCTGGCGGCCGAGACGGCAGGTGAATGGGCCCGCAACGGCGGATCCGCCGTCGTGATTGGCCCGTTCGTAGCGTCAGTCAACATTCCCCCATATCAACTGTTCCCCTAATCAACGAGGCTCCTGCCGGTCAACCGAAGGAACACGTCCTCCAACGAAGAGCGGCGCACCAGCGACGTCAGCGGCCGTAGCCCGCGCGCGGAGACCTGCTCCAGCGCCGCTTCGCCGTCGTGTGCGTAGATGAGGACGCGGTCCGGCAGCGTTTCGAGCCGCTCGCCGATGCCTTGGAGCTCGACGCCGATAGTCCCGTTCCGCTCGGAACCGAACCGGAGCTCAAGTACCTCGCGCGACGAATGCTCGCGGATGAGGCTGGCGGGTGACCCTTCAGCCATGATCTTGCCCTTGTCCACCACGATGAGGCGGTCGCAGAGTTGCTCGGCCTCGTCCATGTAGTGCGTAGTGAGGATCAGGGTGACGCCGCTTTCCTTCAGCCGGAAGAGGCGGTCCCACAGGATGTGGCGGGCTTGGGGATCCAGTCCCGTGGTGGGTTCGTCGAGGAGGAGGATGCGGGGCTCATTGATGAGTGAACGGGCGATGGTCAGGCGCCGCTTCATGCCGCCGGACAGAGCGTCCACCTTGGATTTCGCTTTATCGGTGAGCTGGGCGAACTCAAGCAATTCATCGGCCTTGGGGCGCAGGTAGCTCAGCGGCAGGCCAAAGTAGCGGCCATATACGATCAGGTTTTCGCGGACCTTGAGTTCTTCGTCGAGGTTGTCCTGCTGCGGCACGACGCCCAGGTGCGCCCGTACCTCCGGACCGTGCGATTCGGGGTCCAGTCCCATGATGTTCAGCGTCCCGGACGTGCGCTGCGAGACCCCGCCGATCATCTTCATGGTGGTGGACTTGCCGGCACCATTGGGTCCCAGCAGGCCAAAGGACTCCCCTGCCGGGACGTCGAAGGAGATGTTGTCCACGGCTGTGAGCTCGCCATAGGTCTTGGTGAGGTTGCGCGCGCTGATGACAATGGGTGGGTTCATGGCCAAGCCGGATTGCGACGATGCAGCTTGCGTCGCAGAGCCGATTGCTTCATTGTGCACCCTCAGCACACTAATAGCGCCCCCTGACATGTGAAAGGGCTCTTGCAGAATTTCTTGCAAGAGCCCTCTCACTTCATGTTTGGTAAGGGACTAGGCCATCCCGGCCTGGCGTTCAGCTGTCTCCACCACGTTGGCCAGCAGCATCGCGCGCGTCATCGGACCAACACCGCCCGGGTTCGGGGACAACCAGGCGGCGACGTCGGCAGCTGCCGGGTCCACGTCTCCGGTGACCACAGCCTTGCCGTTGCCGTCGTCCACGCGGCTGACGCCGACGTCGAGCACGATTGCGCCCGGCTTGAGGTCCTCGGCCTTGATCATGTGCGGCACGCCTGCTGCGGCAATCACGACGTCGGCCTGCTTGAGTTCCGCGGGCAGGTCCACCGTTCCGGTATGGGCAAGAATGACCGTGGCGTTGACTTCCCTGCGGGTGAGCAGGAGGCCAATCGGACGCCCAATGGTGACGCCGCGGCCCACGACGAGCACCCGCTTGCCCTTCAGCTCAATGCCGTGGCGGCGCATCAGCTCCACGCATCCCTTGGGCGTGCAGGGCAGCGGAGACTTCATCTCGCCGCTGACGTTTGCCACCAAACGGCCCAGGTTCATCGGGTGCAGGCCGTCGGCGTCCTTTTCCGGATCCATGGCTTCCAGGATGACGTCCTGGTCGATGTGCTTGGGCAGGGGCAGCTGGACGATGTAGCCGGTGCATTCAGGGTTCTCGTTAAGCTCCTGGACCACTTTGAGGAGCTCTTCCTGGGAGATGTCCTCCGGGAGGTCCCGACGGATGGACTGAATGCCCACTTCAGCGCAGTCCTTGTGCTTGCCGCCGACGTACCAGGTGCTGCCCGGATCGGAGCCCACCAGGATGGTGCCCAGGCCAGGGACAATTCCCTTGGCGGCGAGGACGGAAACGCGTTCGGTCAGTTCGGCCTTGATGGCTGCGGCGGTGGCCTTGCCGTCAAGGATCTGTGCGGTGGACTGTGTCATTCCATCTGCTCTTTCTGGTGGGTGACCTATGAGGAGGCTCATGCCAACGGGACCCGCCGCCGGAGGTATGGCGGCGGATCCCGTTGACTCCGGTTCAGTGCCCGGGTGTTGCTTGTTCAGCTTGGGAGAGGCTGTTTACCACTGCTCGTGCTGCGGGTACAGCGGGAAGTCGGCAGCGAGCTTGTCGACGCGGGCCTGCAGGGCTTCGACGTCCGCAGCGGTGCCGGCCTTCAGCGCGGTGGCAATGATCTCAGCGACCTCGGTGAACTCTGCGGCACCGAATCCGCGGGTAGCCAGGGCGGGCGTACCGATGCGTAGGCCGGAGGTGACCATGGGCGGGCGGGGGTCGAACGGAACAGCGTTGCGGTTCACGGTGATCCCCACGGAGTGCAGGAGGTCCTCGGCCTGCTGGCCGTCCAGCTGCGAGTTGCGGAGGTCCACGAGGACCAGGTGGACGTCGGTGCCGCCGGTGAGGACGGAGACGCCTGCCTCGGCAACGTCGGCCTGGTTCAGGCGGTCAGCGATGATCTTGGCGCCCTCGAGGACGCGCTCCTGGCGCTCCTTGAATTCTTCGCTGCCGGCGATCTTGAAGGCAACGGCCTTCGCGGCGATGACGTGCATGAGCGGACCGCCCTGCTGGCCCGGGAAAACGTTGGAGTTGAGCTTCCTGGCCCACTCTTCCTTGGCAAGGATCACGCCGGAGCGCGGCCCTGCGAGGGTCTTGTGCACCGTGGACGTCACGACGTCCGAGTGCGGGACCGGGCTCGGGTGCAGGCCGGCTGCTACCAGGCCGGCGAAGTGTGCCATGTCCGTCCAGAGGAGCGCGCCAACTTCGTCGGCGATGGAGCGGAAGGCTGCGAAGTCGAGGTGGCGCGGGTAGGCGGACCAGCCGGCGATGATGACCTGCGGCTTCTCAGCAATGGCCTGCTCGCGGAGCTTGTCCATGTCCACGCGGAAAGTGTCTTCTTCAACCTGGTAGGCAGCTACGTTGTAGAGCTTGCCGGAGAAGTTCAGCTTCATGCCGTGGGTCAGGTGGCCACCGTGTGCCAGGGAGAGGCCGAGGATCTTGTCGCCCGGGGTGATCATGGCGGACAGTGCTGCGGCGTTGGCCTGCGCACCGGAGTGCGGCTGGACGTTGGCGTACTCGGCACCGAAGAGGGCCTTGACGCGGTCGATGGCGAGCTGCTCGGCGACGTCGACGTATTCGCAGCCGCCGTAGTAGCGCTTGCCCGGGTAGCCCTCGGCGTACTTGTTGGTCAGAACGGAGCCCTGGGCTTCCATGACGGCGCGGGGCGCGAAGTTCTCGGACGCGATCATTTCCAGGGTCCCGCGCTGGCGGCCAAGTTCCTGGTCGAGGACTGCTGCAATTTCGGGATCGAGTTCGGCGAGCGACTGGTTGCTGACAGACGCGGAAGTTGTGGTGGTAGACACGGAAATCTCCTGGCTAGGCAACGGTGGTGCTACAGGTCAGGCTACCGGCAGCGGCATTCCCTCGTCCCCTTGATTACGGGAGGCATCGGTCACGTGCATGCAGCGGTAAGACATGACCCTCGGCCCAGGCGTACGATCCGTGGTCTTCGTGATTGCCGCTCCCTGGTGGTAGTCCACCCAACGCCAGTTGCGACCCGTTAACAGTACAACAACGCGGCGCAGGTAGGCTTGGTCGTGTGACTGACTCCGCATTTGTTGTGACCCTTTCCTGCCCCGACCGCCCCGGCATTGTTCATGCCGTTGCGGGAGCCCTTCTGGGGGCTGGTTGCAACATTGCCGATTCGCAGCAGTACGGAAGCCCCACCACCGGTAACTTCTTCATGCGCGTGGAGGCAACGACGTCGAGCCCACAGGCGGAACTGGCAGCCGCGCTGCGGCCGGTAGCCGAATCGTTCGGCATGACGTGGGAGATCAACCCCGTGGGCAAGAAAGTCCGGACCATCATCATGTGCTCCAAGGACGCACACTGCCTCAATGACCTCCTGTTCCAGCAGCGCTCCGGTACTTTGCCCATCGAGGTGCCCGCCATTGTCTCCAATCACCGCGACTTGGAGGAGCTGGCCGAGTTCTACGGGATCCCGTTCCACCACATTCCCGTCACAGCGGAGACCAAGCCGCAGGCTGAGGCCCGGCTCCTGAAGCTCATCGCCGAGCATGACGTCGAGCTGACCGTCCTCGCCCGCTACATGCAGGTCCTCTCCAACGAGCTGTGCACGGAGTTGAACGGCAAGGCCATCAATATCCACCACTCCTTCCTTCCATCCTTCAAGGGTGCCAAGCCGTACCACCAGGCCCACGCGCGCGGCGTGAAGATCATCGGCGCCACGGCGCACTACGTCACAGCCGACCTCGACGAGGGGCCGATCATCGAGCAGGAAGTCATCCGGGTGGACCACGCCCGGACCGCAGCCCAGTTCGTCCAGATGGGCCGCGACGTGGAAGGGCGCACGCTCGCCCAGGCGGTGCAGTGGCACGCCGAGCACCGCGTGCTTTTGGATGGCACGCGGACCGTGGTGTTCAACTAGGTTCCGGCAGATCTACGCTGGGGGTATGCAAGGGCTCCCGGAAGCCGACCATGAGGCAGACCTGGCCGTCTACTATGACCGGCACGCCGGCGTACCCAACACCCGTTCGCTGACTCCGCCCCGCGTCGAATGCCGTGAGTGGTTCGTCCGGCTCTTGAAGACCGAGCAAAGGCATTCGTTGCTGGAACTCGGTTGCGGCACCGGTGTTGAAGGCGTGGAATTCGTGCGCGCTGGTTTGCACTACACAGGCGTGGATTTGTCTGAGGAAAGCGTCCACGTGGCCAGGGCTCACGGGCTTGATTGTTCGGTGGCCAGCGGCCGCAGCCTTCCGTTCGCTGATGCCTCGTTTGAGGCAGTGTGGACCATGAGCACCCTGCTGCATGTCCCCAACAGCAGGATTCACGACGTCGTCACTCAACTTGTGCGGGTCAGCGCGCCTGGCGCGCCGGTCGCCGTCGGGCTGTGGTCCGGCGAAGACGTGGAAGTGCACAATCCCGAGGACCTGGAGGAACCGCGGCGTTTCTTCAGTCGCCGCAGCGACGACACCGTGCGCCGGATCTTCGGGGAGCACGGCACGGTCGAGCATTTCCGGACGTGGCCGGAGGGCGTCGGCGTTGAGTCAGGGCCGGGGGCGGGCAACTGGACCCAGCACTACCAGTTCCTTATCCTCCGCACCCCTCATCCCAACTAGGTCGCATTAGTGCACGTTTTGAGCCGTCATAACGCGCACAACTGCGACCTAGTTGGGAACTAAGCTGGGCTCATGGCTCCCTCTTACACTTTCGCCGGGGATACTCCGGCCATCCATGACACCGCCTTCGTGGCACCCACGGCTTCGATCATCGGCAAGGCCACTTTGGCTGAGGACTCGAGCGCGTTCTATGGCGTCTCCGTCCGGGCCGATACCGCCGCGATCAGCTTGGGCGCGGGCTCCAACCTCCAGGACAACGTGGTCCTGCACGCAGACCCCGGCTTTCCCTGCACGGTCGGCGAGCGCGTTTCAGTGGGACACAGCGCAGTGGTCCATGGCTGCACTGTGGAGGACGACTGCCTCATTGGAATGAGCGCCACGATCCTCAACGGCGCGGTGATTGGCTCGGGTTCCTTGATCGCTGCAGGCGCCGTGGTCCTGGAGGGCACCGTGATTCCCCCGCGCTCCCTGGTAGCTGGAGTGCCGGCCAAGGTCCGGCGTGAGCTCACGGATGAGGAGTTCGAGGGTGTGAAACGCAACGCTGCCCACTACAGGGAGCTCGCTGCGGCGCACAGGGAGATGCACGGGGCGTAGAAACGCGAATGCGGGGCCTGCTCTTCATCCCCACCGAGTGGTTGGCGCGCAGAGCAGGCCCCGCAACGAGTTAGTCCAGGGAAATCGGGCCGAGCTCGTCCAGCAACTCGCCCGGACCCGGGTTTCCAACAGCAGATGATCCACCCAGGTGGTTCACCACGCCCCACACGGCGTTCAGGCCCGTGGTTACAGCGCCCTCAGCCCAGCCGGCCGTGAAGGAGACGTCGTCCCCGGCCAGGAAGATCCCACGCTGGCTCTCCGGCAGCTTGTCCTGCTTGAAGTGCGTGAACAGGCGCTGCTGGTACCGGTAATGGCCCGGCAGGTTGGCCTTGAAAGCGCCCATGAAGTTGGGGTCCGCTTCCCAGGACACGGTAATCGGCTGCCCCACGATGTGGCTGGCAATGTCCACGCCGGGGTAGATCTGCTCCAGCGAGTGGAGCATCAGCTTGACGCGCTCGTCGGCGGTGAGGGCAAGCCACTTCAAGGCGTCGTCGTTCCATGTGTAGGACAAGAGAATGACCGCGGGCTTGTCCGGACCGTCGTCGAGCAGGTACGTGGCCCGGTTGAGGCGGTCTGTGAGGGTCATCGACAAAACTTCGCGCCCGGTCGCGGGATCGATGTCCTTCCAGAAGGGCCGGTCCACCATCACGAACGTCTTGGACGACTGCATGTAGTGCGAGCGCTCGATCGCCGTCCACAGCTCCGCCGGGAACAGCGCCTCCTCGGTGTGGATCCGCGTGGACAGGAGCCATGATTGGCAGGTCGTCACGACGGCCTGGTACGACGCTTCGCGGCCCCAGCTTTCACGGACCAGGAGGTCGCCATTGTCCGCGCGGCGGATGCTGTCCACGGCTCCGCGCGGAGTGCCGGAGTGCAGCGACGCCAGCGAGGTGCCGGCCGGCCAGTGCTTAAGGTTCGACGGCGCGTGGTTCCACAGTGCCTCGGGGAGCCTTTGCGCTCCTCCCGCGATGAGCCGGTGCTGGTCGTCGGCGTCCGTGTAGACCACGCGGAGAATTTCCAGGATGGAGTTGGGGAAGTCGGTGTCCCAGCCGCCGGTTCCGAAGCCCACTTGGCCGAACGCCTCACGGTGCGCAAACCCTGCATCCTTGAAGGATTTGCTGGCCGCGATGAACCCGTAGAAGGTCTGCTCATCGAGTTCCGGCAGCAGCTCGTTCCAGAGTTCCTTGATGCGTTTGGTGTCCCTGGCCTTGATGGCGTCCTGCATCTCGGTGAAGGCGGCGCCGTCCTTGATGGCGTCCTTCCAGGCGTCGGCAACTTCGCGGAAGAACGGTGGCAGGTCTTCGGGCGTGGCTGCGTAGTGCTTCTTGCCGGCCAACTCGATCACCGTGCTTGACGTTACCGGTGCCAGGGGATTCGGGAAGTCCCTGGTTTCCAGGCCGAGCAGGTCCACGTAGTGGTAGAACGCTTTGCCGGAGACGGGGAACCGCATGCCGCCAAGGTCCGCCGTGACTTCCGGCGCGGACGGGAAGCTGGCTGTCCGGAGCCGTCCGCCGATCTGGTCGGCTTCATAGATCACGGGCTTGAGGCCAAGCTTCATGAGTTCGTACGCGGTGACAAGGCCGGAAAGTCCTGCACCGATCACGGCGACTTCCGTGCCGTAGCGATCTTCAGGAATGGTACCGAGTCCGTCGGGGTGCGCCAGGTAGTGGTCGTAGCTGAACGGGAAGTCCGGGTTCAGCATGGTGATGGGAGCCTCCGCGGGGCTCTCGGGGGTGGGCAATTCGGTGGCGATGGTCATGCGTTGTCTGCTTTCACAGTTTCCGGGCTCACGGCCCTGGTGGTCAGTTCACGGTAGTCCTGCTCGCTGAGCGCGGCTACCTTGGAGTTCCGGCGTCCATAGCCGAAGTAGATGGCAACCCCCACAAGCATCCACACGCCAAACGTGATCCATGTGTCGGCGCCGAGGTTCAACATGAGGTAACCGCACATGACGGTTCCGAGGATGGGCGTGATGGGGTACAGCGGAACCTTGAAGCATCGCTCCAGGTCAGGGCGGTTGCGGCGCAGGTAGATGACGGCAGCGTTCACCAGCGCGAAGGCAAAGAGCGTACCGATACTGGTGGCATCCGCCAGCGCACCCAGCGGGACCAAGCCCGCAGCAAGCGCGACGGCGGTACCCACTACCAGCGTCCCGGCAACGGGGGTGCCGGTTCGGCGGGAGACGCGGCCAAAGATCTTAGGCACCATCCCGTCCCGGGACATCGAGAGCAGGATCCGCGTCTGTCCGTAGAGGACTGTCAGGACGATGCTGGCGATGGCGAGCACGGCGCCGGCGGAGAACACCAGGGCAATCCAGGGCTGGCCGGTGATTTCGTGCAGGATCTGGACGAGTGCGGCTTCCGTGCCGTCGAACCAACCCCACGGGCGGGCACCGATCGCTGCGACTGCCACCAGGACGTAGATGCTGGTGACGATCACCATGGAAAGCATGATGGCCCGGGGCAGGTCACGCTTCGGGTTCCTTGCCTCTTCGCCGGCGGTGGAGGCGGCGTCGAAACCGATGTAGGAGAAGAAGACGCTGGATGCCGCCGCGGAAACGCCTGCTGCGCCCATCGGCAGAAGCGGCTCGAAGTTGCCGGCGTTGAAGGCAGTGAAAGCAACTGCGCAGAAGAAGACAAGGATGCCCACCTTGATGACCACAATTGCCGTGTTGATCCACGCACTTTCACGGGCCCCGCGCACCAGCAGGATCATCGCGAGCACTACGATCACAACGGCCGGGACGTTGACCAGGCCTCCGTCGCCGGGTGGTTGCGAGAGGGCGTCGGGCAGGACCTGGCCGAAGGCAGCCAGGGTCTCGTTGACGTACTGGCCGGCGCCGACGGCCACGGCGGCAACGGACACTGCGTATTCCAGCACGAGGCACCAGCCGCAGATCCAGGCCATGCCCTCGCCCATCGTGGCGTATGAGTACGAGTAGCTGGACCCTGCCACGGGGACGAGTCCAGCCATCTCTGCGTAGGACACTGCCGAGAAGAGGGCAGCGAGTCCAGCGACGACGAACGAGATCCAGATGGCCGGGCCTGCCAGCGGAACCGACTCGCCGAGGATTACCAGGATCCCGGTACCGAGCGTGGCGCCCACGCTGATCATGGTCAATTGCAGGACGCCGAAGCTGCGTACCAGCGGAGTGCCGCTGGCGCTGCTTCCGGCCTCGCTGACCATTTGCCCGATCGGCTTGCGGCGCAAGAGCTGCGCGCCGAGGCGTGGCCTGGCGACGCTCGCCGGGCTTGGATTTTCGGTGTTCACAGGCACAGTCACCCTTGACGTCCCTTCAAAGTAGTTTTCGATTTCCCCTCCACAAGATTGGCATGTGAGGCAGCTCTCATTGTGGTGCAAAGTGACCTATAGTGTTCAACCATGAGACGTAATGCACATCCATCATCGCCGGTGTCGGCGGCACTTTCCGGGCAGGTCACCGTTGATCTGTCCGCGATTTCAGACAATATCCATGCCCTCAAAAAGCGGTCTGAGGCACCCTTCTTCATGGCTGTGGTCAAGGGCAACGCTTATGGCCACGGACTCGTTGAGGTAGCCCGGACTGCTGTTGAATCCGGCGCAGACTGGCTCGGGACGGCGCAGCTCAGTGAAGCCATAGCCCTGCGTAAAGCCGGTATCACGGCCCCCATCCTTTCCTGGCTTTATCTGGCATCCCAGACAAGTGCCACCATCCGCGAAGCCCTCGAAAACGAGATCGATGTGTCCCTCGGGAGCGTCCGCCAACTGGAGGTGCTGGTTGGTATCGCTGAACGGCTGGGACGTCCCGGCGTCGTGCATTTGGAACTGGACAGCGGCCTGAGCCGCGGCGGCGCGCGCAAGGAGGACTGGCCTGAACTCGTGGCGCACGCCCGGCAAGCCGAGCTGGACGGGACCCTGCGGGTGAGGGGTATCTGGACGCACTTGGCGTGGGCGGATGTTCCTGCCCACCCCGGCAATGCTGCCGCCGTAGCGGAGTTCGAAGACGCCGTCCGGGAAGCGCAGGAGGCTGGCCTGAGCCCGGAGCTCCGGCACGTATCCAGCTCAGCCAATATCCTGGACCGACCCGAATTCCACTTCGACATGGTCCGGGCAGGCCTCGCAATTTACGGGCTGGCCCCTGCAGACCATCTGAATCCGTCGGACTTCGGGCTGCGTCCAGCGCTGACAGTCACCGCCCCGCTGGTCATGGTCAAGAAGGTGCCCGCTGGTACGGGAGTCAGCTACGAGCACCAGGCCATTACCTACGAACCCCGCTACCTCGGACTCATCCCGCTCGGCTATGCGGATGGCATTCCCAAGGGCATCAGCGGCCGCTCGGTGGTGAACATCGCCGGCCGCAGCGTGCCCGTGATCGGCAAGGTCTGCATGGACCAGTTCATGGTGGACCTTGGCCCGGACGCGTCCGGCATCGACGTCGGGGACACCGCCGTCCTATTCGGCGATCCCCGCAGTGGTGCCGCGAGCGCCGACGATTGGGGTGCCGCGATCGGCAGCCACGGGGACGAAATCATCAACAGGATCGCGCCGCGGCTGCCACGTGCCTACTCGACTACCGCCTACCAGTGCCCCGATTACCAGGAGCCGGCCGCCGCCGGGCAGGGCAATGTCGCCTGAGCCCGCCAGCGCCCGCCTGAGTTTCGTCACGCTCGACCAGTTCCTGGAGCAGCTGCCGCCGGAGTTGAAAATGCTTCACGACGGCGGCAGCGGCGCCTCGCTGCTGCGCTGGGTTGAACCGAGCGAGTTGGAGGATCCTACTCCTTACCTCCCGGAGGGCGAGTTCCTGCTCACCGCAGGGCTGCCTTTCCTTGGCAAGGGTGGCTCGGCGGCCAAGGTGGATGCGTACGTGCAGAGGCTGGTGGGCGCCAAGGTCGCCGCGCTTGGTTTCGGCATCAAGCCCTATTTCGACGCCGTTCCCGACGTCCTGCTGGACGCTTGCCGCCGGCATGGCCTCACCTTGTTCGAGGTGCCGGAGTCCCTGCCGTTCGCTGCCATCGGACTGGAGTTTTCGCAGCTGCTGGAGTCGGACAACGCCCGGGTGTTCCGCCAGTTGGCCGAGACCAACCGGCAGCTCATGCGGGCAGTCCTCTCACCCAGGCCGGAACACGAGCTGCTCGCCGCCTTGGTTCAGAGGGTGCCCGTGTGGGCCGTGCTGGTCGGGGCGGACGGGCGGGTCCGCGCGCGGGGGCACGCTGCCGGCGGCAGCACCGGCGTCGAGCATTCCCTGCTGGCACCGATGCTGGAGCGGTTACTGTCCGGCAGCGGGCCCCGCGTGGAGATGGACGGGTTTGACGAGCCGGGCTCGGCGTTGGTTGTTGGCCATCCGCTGCGGAGCACGAAGGACGCAAACCTTGGCGCGTTGATCCTTGGTTCGGACGTGCCATTGACACCCGCGCAAAACAACGTGGTGCAGTCGGCGGTGGGGCTGTTGGAACTGCTGGTGCGGCAAAGGACCAGTGGATCGTTGGCTCCGAGCCAGCTGGCCACAGCTGTGCTGCTCCACCCAGATTCCCTGACAAGTGGCGGGACCAAGCACATCAATGGGCTGAAGGACCTGCTCGCGCAAAGCCTGTCCTCCACGAGGTCTGCGCAGATGCGGGTAGTGCAGGGCATCAAGGTTGACGGCCCTGGCGGCGAGGGCCCGGTCCGTGACCTGCTGCAATGGCGTCGGTTGTTCGATACCAAACTCGTGGAGATCACCGAGTATGGATTCGTTGCCATCACGCGACTGAGGGTGGACGACTCGCTGCTTGCGGACGTCGAGAAGCTCGGCTGGAGGTTGGTCGTAGGTGAGCCTACAGAGCTGAACGGGCTGACTGACGCCTACCAGCGGGCCAGTTCGTTGCGAAGCCGGGTTGCCTCGTCCGGCATCAGTGTGCGGGCGGATGAAGTGACCTGGTCTGTGACAGGCCTGTTAGGCCGTGACGCGGGGACCATGCTGGCCGAGCGGATGCTGGCGCCTGTGTTGTCCTTGGAACCCGAACGTCGGGACCCGCTGTTGCAGGTGCTGCACGGCTGGCTCAGCGAGAACGGAAGCTGGGACGCGTCAGCGAAACTCCTCGGCCTGCACCGCAACAGCGTGCGCCGGCAGATTGGCGTTGTGGGCGAATTGCTGGATATGGACCTCAATAAAGCCCAAGTGCGTGCGGAACTGTGGGTTGCGCTGCAGTATGTGGAGGGGTTGGTGTCCGGACCCGAGGCCTAGGCGCCGGCCACCACCTAGACGATGCTGGGAACATCTAGGTAGTGGCCGTGTCACCACTCATTTTGGCCCCCTTCCCCACCTAATTGGCTGTGGGGCCATCTCCGCGATGCCTGCCGCTGTCTAGGCTTCGATCATTCGAGCCACTCCAGCGAAGGGGTTTCCATGAAGTTGCGCAAGGGTCTTTCCATCCGTTTCCTGGCCACAATTGCCGTGGTCCTGATGGCGGCCGGTTTGGTGGTGGGAGCGCTCACCGCCGAACATGGGCTGTCCGGTTCATTGTTCCTGGGGCGCCACGATCTTGCCGACGGCGGTGTGCGCTTTGAACTTGAAGCGTCCTATACGGTCATCCTGGGGGCGCTATTCACTCTGGGGCTTATCGGACTCGTCGCCCACCTCCGCAGCAAGAATCGCCCCCAATCCTAACCTTCCCACTCCTTATACAGCTCGGGCCTGCGTTCGCGCAGGTACGGGACTTCATTGCGGGCTGAATTGACGGTTTCCGTTCCCACCTCGGCGAACAGCAAAGCAGGCCCCTCCCCCGCCGCTGCGAGCAATGAGCCGTCGGGCCCTGCCACGACGCTGCCGCCCAGGAAGTTGTAGATGTCCTCATGTCCGCAGTGGTTGGCATACGCCACATTGAGCTGGCTCTCGAGGGCACGTGCGCGGATCAGCACCTGCGGCACGTTCTCGAACCCGGCTGACAACGCCGTGGGAACCAGCAGCAGTTCGGCGCCCCGGCTCGCCGCCGCGCGGACGGCTTCAGGGAACTCAACGTCATAGCAGATCAGCATCGACGTGCGGATTCCGTTGAAGTCCACGACGGCGGGAGGTTCTTGGGCGGCGACGAACGCCTTGTGCTCCTCACCGCCGAACAGGTGGACCTTCGCGTAGTTGAGCACCTCCGCGCCGTGGGCGTCTACCAAAGTAGCCGAGATGTTCCACCGATCTTCAGCGGGAGTTGGCTCCGCGACGTCGTCGTGGGTGCTCTGCACGGAGGCTTCCGCAGGCGCGGGGAGGCTATAGACCAGCCCGATCCGGTGACGACGCGCGATGTCGGCCAGGCGCTCCTTGATGCCCGGCAGCGAGGCCGGATCGAGTTCGGCGTGGAGCCTCAGGGGTGCGTAGCCCACGGGGAACAGCTCCGGTGTAAGGAGCAGTCCTGCTCCTGCTTGTGAGGCCCGCCGGGCGGCATCGTCGATGATCCGCAGATTGGCATCAGCGTCCAGGACAGAAGCGTTTGCCTGCAGGACGGATAGCAGCATCATTACCACCTTGGTTTCACCTGATCCGGCCATTGCAGGTGGCCGGGTTCTCTTGAATTCCAGAGTAGGCACGGTGGCCTGCGAGGAGCCGGGGCATTTGGACCTGCCGGGAGCCTGCTCGGGGCACTTCGCCCGCGTCGCCCGCTTGCGCACCACATTGCGGGGCCAGCGCTGCGCACTATGCGCTCGATGTGGGGCGCAGAGCATGCCCCACAAGGCGAAGGATCGGGTGGTCATGCGTTGGAGTATGTCTCGAATGATTGACCCCTTGTGTTCACTTCTTGACTACAATGCGTCTTTTGGGGCACGCTTCTTGTCATGTCCGCAATGCAGCGCTCAACGAAGAGCCACCCACGAAAACCCGGTTCGCAATCCGCGCTCCGGCACTTGAACCAACAGCGAATCATTGAGTGCTTGCTCAACGGGCCATCGACGCAGGCCGAGCTGTCCCGCCAGACCGGACTCTCCACCGCCACGGTGTCCAACATCGTGAAAATCATGCAGGACGCTGGCTTGGTCTCCACCGAGCCAACCACGAGCTCCGGCCGCAGGGCAACCAACGTGAGGCTGAACAGCAACGGTGCTGTCGCCGTCGGAATCGACTTCGGACGCCGCCACCTACGGGTGGTGCTGGCATCCCTTGGATACCATGTCATCGCCGAGGATTTCATCGAACTTCCCCTGGGCCACCAAGCGGAAGAGGGCATCGCTGCAGCGGTCCGGTTGCTCGGCCGCCTGCTGGAACAAAACGGCATAGATCCTACCGCCGTGGTGGGCGCCGGCGCCGGTATCCCTGGCCCCATCGACCGGCGAACAGGGACGGTTGCACAGGGAGCCATCCTGCCCGAGTGGGTGGGAATCGACATCCTGCACAGGCTAGAAGAAGCCCTGAACTGCCCCGTATTTGTTGACAACGACGCCAATCTGGGTGCGTTGTCGGAGGTGACGTGGGGCCCCCACAGCGGTGTCCCAAACCTGATGTTCCTCAAGATCGGTTCGGGTATCGGTGCGGGGCTGATCCTCAACGGTGCCCCCTATTACGGAAACGTGGGCATCACGGGCGAAATCGGCCATGCGACCATCCACGAACACGGGCTGGTTTGCCGGTGCGGGAACCGGGGCTGCCTGGAAACCATCGCGTCCACCACCACCATGATTGAGCTGCTAGGCCGCGGGCAGGAGACGCTCCTGACCCCGCAGGACATTGTCCGAAATTGCCTGGCGGGAGACTCCGCCACCCAGCGCGTGGTGGACGACGCAGGCCTGGCAGTGGGGCGCGCACTGGGGAATGTGTCCAACCTGATCAACCCTGAAGTGATCGTGGTGGGCGGTCCCCTGGCCGGGCTGGGCACCCTCCTACTGGACCCTATTCGGCGAGGCCTCGTCAGGCATGCCGTGCCCGTTGTAGGCGAAACAACGCACTTGGCAATGTCTTCCCTCGGCGCCCGCGCAGAGGCGCTAGGCGCCGCCGCATTGGTGTTCCAGCACGCAGGTATTACCGGTAGGTAACGAAATCGTTAGCTGGCTTATGCGTTCAAGTCTTGACGACAAGACGGGTGATCCAGTTTACTTTTTCATCAGACAGCCCCGCCGTTTGCGGGGGCGACAACGAAGTCATGCATTGGAGGCGTAAGGGCTGATGACAACCCTCGACACGCAAGATGAGCCAATCCTCTTGGAGATGCGGTCCATCACGAAGGAATTTCCCGGTGTGAAGGCCTTGTCGAATGTAAGCCTTCGGGTGAAGGCCGGCGAGATTCACGCCATCTGTGGTGAAAACGGCGCCGGGAAATCCACCCTGATGAAAGTCCTTTCAGGCGTGTACCCGCACGGCAGCTACACGGGAGACATCGTGTACATGGCCGAAGAGCAGCAATTCAAGGACATCCGCGCAAGCGAAGCCGCCGGAATCGTGATCATCCACCAGGAACTGGCCCTGATCCCGGAACTGTCCATCATGGAAAACATCTTCCTGGGCAACGAACCCACCAAATGGGGTGTCATCGACTGGGCAGAAGCGCGAAAGCGTTCCATCGAGCTGCTGGCCAGGGTCGGGCTCCGTGAAGACCCGGACACTCCCATCAAGGAAATCGGCGTCGGCAAGCAGCAGTTGGTGGAAATCGCCAAGGCACTCAACAAGTCCGTGCGGTTGCTGATCCTTGACGAGCCCACGGCAGCATTGAACGAATCGGACTCCCAGCACCTGCTGGACCTCATCCTTGGCCTCAAGGGCAAGGGCATCACGTCCATCATCATTTCCCACAAGCTCAACGAGATCGAACAGATCGCGGACGAGATCACCATCATCCGTGACGGCAAGTCCATCGAGACGCTCAACGTCAAGCGCGACGGCGTGGATGAGGACCGGATCATCAAGGGCATGGTGGGACGCACCTTGGAGTCCCGCTTCCCGGACCACGAGCCGAAGATTGGCGAGGTCTTCTTCGAGGTCAAGAACTGGACCGTAGGCCACCCACAGGTCCAGGACCGCCTGATCTGCAAGGGCTCCAACTTCTTCGTACGCCGCGGAGAGATCGTCGGGTTCGCCGGCCTGATGGGCGCAGGCCGCACGGAGCTGGCCCGTTCCCTGTTCGGGCACTCCTACGGGCGCTACATCTCGGGCGAGGTCTACAAGGACGGCAAACGGGTCAACCTGCGCAGCGTCCGTCAAGCGATCGACGCCGGCCTTGGCTACGTCACGGAAGACCGCAAGTCCCTCGGCCTGAACCTGCTGGATGACATCAAGACCACCACTGTGGCGGCGGCCCTGAACAAGATCAGCAAGTACTCCGTGGTGGACACACGCAAGGAATTCTCCGTAGCCGAGGAATACCGCAAGTCCCTCCGCACCAAGACCCCGTCCGTTGAAGAAGGCGTCGCGAAGCTTTCCGGCGGAAACCAGCAAAAAGTCGTGCTGGCCAAATGGATGTTCACCGATCCCGACCTCCTGATCCTGGACGAACCCACCCGGGGCATCGACGTGGGCGCCAAGTACGAGATCTACGGCATCATCCAAAAGCTCGCCAACCAGGGCAAGGGAGTGATTGTCATCTCCTCGGAGCTTCCCGAGCTCCTGGGCCTGTCCGACCGTATCTACACCATCTTCGAAGGTGCCATCACCGGCGTCCTGGACAAGAACGAAGCTAGCCAGGAAAGCCTCATGAAACTCATGACGTCCTCCTCCCGCAAGACCGCCTGACCCCAGTTGGCCCAGACTCACCCTTCCTGACCCAAGGACCAAAACAATGAACGCGCTCAAGAAGCTATTTGGTGGCAATACCCGCCAGTTCGGCATGATCTTCGCCCTGGTGGCACTTATCGTCTTCTTCCAGATCTTTACCGAAGGCCGCACGCTGACCCCCGGCAACGTGATCAACCTGTTCAACGGCAACTCCTACATCCTGATCCTGGCCATCGGCATGGTGCTGGTCATCATTGCCGGGCACATCGACCTGTCCGTCGGTTCCGTGGCGGCCTTCGTGGGCGTTTCCGTGGCCCTCGCCATCCGGGACTGGGGCATCCCCTGGTACGTCGGCGTGCTGTTCGGATTGCTGCTCGGAGCGATCATCGGCGCCTGGCAAGGTTTCTGGACAGCGTACGTGGGGATCCCGGCATTCATCGTGACGTTGGCCGGCATGCTCCTCTTCCGCGGCTTCAACCAGTTCGTGGGCAAGTCCAACACCATCCCCGTTCCCAACGATTTCCAGTACCTTGGCTCCGGTTATCTGCCCGAAATTGGCCCAAATACCGGCTTCAACAACCTGACGCTGCTGATCGGCATCGTGGCAGCCGCTTTCGTGGTGGTCATGTCCCTGCGTGCCCGCGCCACCAACAAGGCGCTCGGCGCCGACGTTCCGGAACTCTGGGTTGAGGTCACCAAGCTGGTGCTGATCTGCGGTGCCA
The DNA here is from genome assembly GCF_040684895.1 of Paenarthrobacter sp. NPDC089322. NCBI lineage: Bacteria > Bacillati > Actinomycetota > Actinomycetes > Micrococcales > Micrococcaceae > Paenarthrobacter > Paenarthrobacter sp. NPDC089322. The sequence continues at coordinate 302,590 of NZ_JBFBGW010000004.1, read as the reverse complement.
TCCTCTACGCCACCTATCTTTTCGCTACCGGTCGTCCCGGAACGTCATTCCCCATTCCGGGCTTGATCCTGGCAGTCCTCGTCCTCATCTACGGTTTCGTCGCCGACAAGACGGTTATCGGCCGTCATGTCTACGCCGTAGGTGGCAACCGCCACGCGGCCGAGTTGTCCGGCGTGCAGTCCAAGAAGGTCAACTTCCTTGTCATGATGAACATGGCCGTGCTTGCGGGCCTGGCAGGCATGATCTTCGTGGGCCGCTCCACCGCTTCGGGCCCGTTCGACGGCGTCGGTTGGGAACTGGATGCCATCGCCGCCGTCTTCATCGGTGGCGCCGCAGTCACCGGTGGCGTCGGCACCGTGATCGGCTCGATCGTGGGTGGTTTGGTGATGGCCGTCCTGAACAACGGCCTGCAGCTCCTGGGCGTCGGCGCCGACCTCACTCAGATCATCAAGGGCCTGGTTCTCCTGGCAGCCGTTGCCTTCGACGTCTACAACAAGTCCCAGGGCAAACGGTCCATCACTGGACTGCTGATGAAGAACTTCCAGCGCAACAACGACATCAAGCCGGACGAAACCACGTCCACCAAAGAGGTCATTTCCAAGGAAGCCTGACCGGTTTCCACACGACTCGCTCCACCCCACCCACACAGAAAGTGAAACCACGTTATGCGAATGTTTGGTAAAGCAGGAAAGGCAGCAGCAGTTGCTGCGATCGCGGCACTGGCGCTGACGGCCTGCGGCCGCTCGGACAGCGGCTCCAGCGGCAGCACGGCTGGCGGGGAAGCGTTCCCCAAGGACTCCCTCATCGGTGTCGCCCTTCCGCAGAAGACCAGTGAGAACTGGGTACTCGCAGAGAAGCTGTTCAACGACGGCCTCACGAACGCAGGCTTCAAGCCCGACGTCCAGTTTGCCAACGGCGGCGTCTCCGAGCAGCAGAACCAGATCAGCGCAATGGTCACCAAGGGTGCCAAGGTGATCATCGTAGGTGCCATCGACGGCGCCCAGCTGGGTACGCAGCTCAAGCAGGCCAAGGATGCCGGCGCCACCGTCATCGCCTACGACCGTCTGCTCCTCAACACCGAGAACGTCGACTACTACGTGGCCTACGACAACTTCGAGGTTGGCGAGCTGCAAGGCAAGGCGCTCCTGGAGGGCCTGCAGGCCAAGAAGCCCAACGGTCCGTACAACATCGAGCTCTTCGCCGGCTCCCCTGACGACGCCAACGCGAAGGTCTTCTTTGACGGTGCCATGAGCATCCTCAAGCCGAAGATCGATGACGGAACCCTGAAGGTTCTCTCCGGCCAGACCGCTTTCGAGCAGGCCGTAACCCAGGGCTGGAAAGCGGAAAACGCCCAGCGTCGCGCCGATACGCTGCTCACCGGCAGCTATGGCACCGCATCGCTGGACGGCGTCCTCTCGCCGAATGACACCCTGGCCCGTGCAGTCCTGACATCCGTCAAGGCCGCAGGAAAGCCGCTCCCGGTGGTCACCGGCCAGGATTCCGAGGTTGAGTCCGTCAAGTCCATCATGGCCGGCGAGCAGTACTCCACCATCAACAAGGACACCCGCAAGCTTGTTGAGCACGCCATCACCATGGTGAAGGACCTGCAGGCCGGCAAGGAACTGGAGATCAACGACAAGGACTCCTACAAGAACGGCGTGAAGACCGTTCCGGCGTACCTCCTGCCGCCGCAGATCGTGACGGCAGCGAACGTCAAGACGGCATACGTCGACGATCCGGTCCTGGGCCCGATCACCAAGTAGGCCCGATCACCAAGTAACACGCGCATCACCGGAGCCCCGGTCCGCCACCACAGGCGGGCCGGGGCTTTGTGCTGCCAGGCCGGCCCGCAACGTTTCACAGCCCGCACATAGCTTCGGCTGGTGTGCCGCACAGCAGCGTTTACGAGTGTTGGACCTGCAGCCCGCGAGCGCGGGCCCGGGCCCCAACCGGTCCCGGCAGGTCCAAAGGAGAAACGTGAGCGTCCTTGCCCGAAGCGTAGGCAATGCCTTCCGCAACAAAATCAGAACGGCGGCGGTTGTCGCCGTGCTGGCCGTGGCCATCGGTCTGGCTCTGGCCATGCTTGTGGCCAACCAGGCCGTGGGAGCCAAAGTCCAGGAACTCAATGCCTCCGTTGGCACCACGCTGACGGTGAACCCGGCGGGCGGGCAAGGATTCGAGGGCGGCGGCGAACCGCTCACATCCGCAGAGGCAGAGACTGCTGCGGCTGTCGCAAACGTAACGTCCGTCGTCGGGACCAAGGCGTTGCGGCTCCAGACGGAAAGCACGACGACGGACGTCACCACCCAGCAGACCGGCCCCGGCGGGGGTTTCGGTCCGGGAGGCCAACAAGCCACAACCGTCACCACCAACCTGACGGCCGCCGTCGACGCCGGTACGCTGGGCAACCGTAATAGCAGCAACGGCACCGCAGGTTCAACGGGCACCGCAACCCAACCCGCCCGCACACTGCCCATCACGGCCACCGGCATCGGCGCCGAGGTGGACAGCACGGGCAAAGCACTGGAGATCACCAGCGGCACCGGCTTGGGTGATTACGCAGCGGCCGAGGCTAAGGCCCTCGTGGGTACCACCCTGGCGGAGAAGAACAGCCTGGAGGTCGGTTCCACCTTCACCATCAAGGACAAGACCTTCACGGTGGCGGGCATCTTCGACGCAGGAACTACTTTCGGGAATAACGCCGTCTACGTGACCCTCCCCGAGGCACAGGCACTGGCCGAAACCCCTGATGAGCTTTCCAGCATGATCGTCACGGTCAACAGCATGGAGAACGTCGAAAGCACCAAAACCGCCGTACAGGACGCACTTGGAACCGATAAAGCAGACGTCACGCAGGGGCAGCGCAACCTCGAAACCGCCGTCAGCTCCCTGGACAGCGTCAAGAACATCTCGTTTGTGGCCTTCATCGCGGCCCTTGCCACCGCCGGGCTCATCATCCTGCTGATCATGGTGATGCTGGTCCGCGAACGCCGCCGCGAGATCGGCGTGCTCAAGGCCATCGGTGCCCGGAACCGCACCATCGGCCTGCAGTTCGTGCTCGAGTCATTGGTCCTGGTCGCACTGGGCAGCGTGGTGGGTGCCACTATCGCTTCGTTCGCCAGCGGCGGCATCGCTTCAGCCCTGATCAGTTCCAATACAAGTACGACGGCGGCCTCCTCCACCCAGCGCGGCGGCGGACTTGCGGGGGCCATGCCGAACGGCGGTGTTCCCGGAGGCAGCATGCCCGCTGGCGGCCAGGGTGGTCCGTTCGGCGGCGCTACCCAGTTGTTGACGTCAGTGACAGCGAGTGCCTCGCCCGGCGTGATCGCCGCCGGCATCGCCGCCGTCTTCGCTGTCGCCATTATCGGCGCGCTGGTTCCGGCGCTGCTCACCGCCCGTATCCGCCCCATCGAAGTACTCCGAGGAGAATAGCCATGATTGTCGTCAAGGACCTTGTCCGTCAGTTCAAGTCCGGAGACCGGATGATCAAGCCGGTGAACGGTGTCAGCTTCAAGCTGGAGAAAGGCTCTCTGGCGTCCATCGTGGGCAAGAGCGGCAGCGGCAAAAGCACGCTGTTGTCCCTCTTGGGTGCGCTGGACAAGCCCACCAGCGGAGACGTCGTCGTCGATGGCGTCAGCCTGGCCGGGTTGCCCGACGGCAAACTGACCGAGTACCGCCGCCGGGACATCGGGTTCGTGTTCCAGCAGTTCAACCTGATCCCGAACCTGAGTGCCGTGGACAACGTCATGCTGCCCATGGAATTCGCCGGTATTCGGAAGGCCGCACGATTGCAGCGGGCCAAGGACCTGCTGGAACAGGTCCAGTTGGATCCTGAAAAGCACTCGCGCCGGACCAACCGCTTGTCCGGTGGCGAACAGCAGCGTGTAGCCATCGCGCGGGCGTTGGCCAACGAACCCAAGCTGATCCTCGCCGATGAGCCCACAGGAAACCTGGATGAGCAGACCGGCGAGCACATCATCGAGCTCCTGAGCTCACTGAGCCGCGACCACAACACCACCATCCTGGTGGTCACGCATGACCGCACCCTCGCACAGAAGACAGAACGCCGGTTCCGGCTTCAGCAAGGCAGGCTGACGGAGGAGGTCAGAACCGGATCGCATCGATGACCTTGACGCGCACCGCCACGAGCGCTGGTATGGCTCCGGCAAGTGCGCCCACAAGGACCGCCGCACCAAAGCCAAGGAGTGCAGCTTCGATCGGAAAGGCCGGGTACTCGGTGAGTGACGGCGCCACCTTCGATTGGATCCACGGATGCTTCACAACGGCGACTGCCAGCATGACGCCCGCGATGCCGGCCACGGCCGTGGCTACGACGGACTCCATCATGACGCCGAAGAAGATCCGGCCGGAGGTGGCACCGAAGCTGCGGCGGATGCCGATCTCGCGCACCCTGTAGCGAACAGTGACCATGGAGATGTTGAGCATTCCCACGGCACCGAGCAGAAGCACCAGGCTGGCTACGCCGCCGATGACCATTTGGACCGGTTCCAGGGGATCGCCGTGCGCTGCGTAGTCCATCCGGCTGGCTTGGGCCGAGTATCCGGGGAACTGGCTCTGAAGATCGGCGGTGATGGCCGCAGTGAGGGGGCCGGCATGCTCCTCCCCTACCCAGATCTTGAACTCCGACATCTGGGGCGCCATCCCGGTCATGGCCGCCGCTTTGGTCAGGATGAAGGCTGCGGGTGGGGAGTCCGGCCACACGTCGGGAACGACGCCGATGATCACCGCGGTTGCCGGCTGGTCGCCGGGAATGGCGACTGTGGGATTGGTCGTCAGGTTGGGACGGCCTGCTTGGTTGTAGAAGCCTTCGGAGACAACGACGGCGGGCGCGAGCCTTTGGTCGTCATCGGCCGCAAACCAGCTTCCCATCAGGAGCGGAACGCGGTGAATGATCCCGTATCCGACGTCCACGATGGTCATGTCCACGTTGGTTACTCCGCGCGGAAACTGAAAACCGGCTTGGGTTCTTCCGACGTGCGTTGACGTGGTGATGCCGTACCGCTGCTGGATGCCCTGATAGGCCTTTTCGAGCTGCACGGGATCAGGCATGGTTGCGCCGTACACGCCTAGTGACAGGGTGGCGACGCGGCCGCCGTTGCGCTCGGATTGTTCCTTGTAGCCTTCGCGGGCCAGGTTCCCGACACCCACCACGGACGTCAGGGCAGCAACGGACAGGGCCACGCCGAGGAGTGCCAGGAGAATGCGCACTTTGTTGATCCGCAGTTCCTGCCAGGCTTCCACGAGCGTGGAAACGAAGCCGGTCATGCGTGCACCCCCGTTTCCACAGCAACGCTCAGTCCGCTGAGGACCCCGGCGTCGAGGCGGTAGCATGCGCGGGCCAAGGCGGCCACGTTGGTGTCGTGCGTAATGGTGACGAGTGCTGCTGCCGTTTCCGTAGCAACAGCGTCCAGCAGTGCCATGACAGCCTGCCCCGTCTCCACATCCAAGGCGCCGGTTGGTTCGTCGGCCAGAATCAGCCGGGGACCGCGGACCAGGGCGCGGGCGATTGCCACACGCTGCTGCTCGCCGCCGGACAGCATGTTGGGCATCGTGTTTGCCCGGGCTGCCAGGCCGACGCGGTCCAGCATGTCCATGGCGAGTTCCCGGCGCCGCCAGAAGTCCCGACCCTTCGCGTACAGCAAAGGGGTAATCACGTTGTCCAGCGCACTTCGTCCCGGCAGCAGGTTGAACTGCTGGAACACTAAACCCACGGTGGTACCCCGTAGGCGGGCGCGCTCGTTGCCGCTTAGCCGGTCCGCGGGCTGGCCCATGAATTCCAAGTCACCGGACGTAGGAACGTCCAGGAGGCCGAGCAAGTTGAGCAGCGTCGATTTGCCACATCCGGAACGACCCACGATGGCGGTATGGTCGCCGCTATGGATTTCAAGGTCGATGCCCCGAAGGATGTGCAACTGCTGCTCATCAGGAAGTGTTACCGAGCGGGTTACTGACCGGAGGCTGACCAACGTTTCGTCGGCCATGGTGGGTGCTGTGTTCTCCATGTCCTAGCCTGCCGGAGCGTAGGCAATCTGGCCGGGGCCCATCATCGGGCCCGGCGCAGCGGGAGCGCCCGGTACGAACTCGAGGACTTGCTCGCCCTCCGTCAGCCCGGAGACAACCTCAACCACGGATCCGTCGTTCAACCCAAGCTGAACCGTGCGCTGCTCAGGGGCGACGGCGCCAGCCGCGCCCGCCACCCAGACAATTCCGTCTTTTACGCTGCCCTTCACTGAAGTCAGGGGAACGGTGACAACATCCGTGGCGACGCCGGCACTGACGGTCATCGTGGCTCCGAGGCCTGCAAAGACTTCCCGATCCGAAGGAATGGCGCAGCTCAACGTACCCGTTGGCGTGCCGCCCTCCTGCTGCTGGCCCCCGCCCCCGGGTATAGCCACGGCAGCTCCGATCCCCATACCAGCAGCCCCGCCAGAGGAAGCCAAACCGCCCGAGCCGCTGCCGCCGTCGGACGCGTTGTTCTTGAGTGTCACCTCAGTGCACTGGAACGGCGCCGGTCCACCCACCAGAGCGATGTCCGCAGGCCCGGGCTTGCCGAGCAGGCGGTACTGCTGTGCTGCATTAACCGGGCCTGCAACGGTGTACGTGCCGGGGTCGATCCTGCCGACGGTTTCGCCCACGGAGACTTCCTGGTCGATCAACGTGGTCAACGACTGCAGCGTTCCGGAGCCCGGAGCAACGATGGTGAGGTAGTCGTAGACGGGCTTCGGCGGCGTGCCGTCCTTGGACACCTGGGGCGTAGTCACAGCCCGCTCGGCTTTGACCTGGAACAGGGCGTCACCTTCGGCCACGGTGGCACCTTGTTCGACGAACACTTTGATGACCTTGCCGGCGGACGTACTGCGGATGGCTTCAGCGGGGTCGCTTTGAACGGTGCCCTTGATCTCCACCGTGTTGGTGACCGTGGCGCGCGTAGCCGGAACAACCGGTATGTCCACTTGAGCCAGCGGTGCCGGCTCTGAGCCCGTTGTTTCCATCCCGTCCACGAAAGCGATCTTGATCAACGCCACGGCGATAATCGCGAAAACCAACAACCAGGCAACCGGCAAAACGACGCGCCGAAAAGTACCCATCCCTGCTCCATCTCGGTAACTCCCCACAGAACCTCTGCGAGGGATGATTGCACCAGCCTATGCGAGGTCTCTCATGTCGATGGACATTCGGGTGGGTGGACAGGATGCTTACCGTGTCGCCGCCGCCCTGGAATGAGAGGATGACTTTCATGACTCTCCGCATCGCCAAGCCGTGGCTCTCCACCCAGACCAACCAGGATCCCCGAGCCGCCACAGGACGGCGTTTGAAGTGGGGAGTCGTGTCCACAGGGAACATCGCCAACAGCGTTTCCCAGGACCTGTCGTTGCTGGAGGACGCGGAACTTTACGCCGTCAGTTCACGCACGCAGGCCGCGGCTGATGCGTTCGCGCAGGCTGTTGGCTTCGCCAAGGCGTACGGGGACGACGGCGGTGTTCCCGGCTACCAGCGATTGTTCGACGACGAGCAGGTGGACGTTGTGTACGTAGCCACCCCCCATGCCCAGCACTTCCAGATCGCTTCTGCAGCACTCCGCGCGGGCAAGCATGTGCTGTGCGAGAAGGCACTCACCATCAACGCACGTGAAGCCGCGGAACTGGCGAAGCTGGCACGTGAAATGAACGTGTTCTTCATGGAAGCCGTGTGGAGCCGCTTCCTCCCGAGCATGCAGCGGGCCTTCTCGATCGCGGCGTCCGGGGAAATCGGGCACGTCCAATGGGTCAGTGCTGATCTTGGCTTCCCCGCGCCCTACGATCCGGCGGCCCGCATCTGGGCGCTCAACGATGGCGGCGGCGCGCTCCTGGACATCACGGTTTACCCGCTGCTCTGGGCCCTCGGCACTTTGGGATTTCCGCAGTCCGTCACCGCAATTGGCACGTTGAACGAGGACGGCGTGGACACCCAGAACGCCTTGACCCTGGGCTACGACACCGGAGCCCAGGCGCAATTGACGTCGTCCTTGATGGCCCACGGACCGCGTACGGCTACCGTGGCCGGAGGTCTGGGGTTCCTGCGGACGGTGGGCTCCGTCAACAACCCCCGTGAACTGCTTATCCGGGTGGGCTGGGACGAACCCCGGCACGAACGCTTCGACGTCGTGGGCATCGGCTACACCTACGAACTCCGCGAAGTGACCCGGTGCGTGCAGCAAGGACTCACGGAGAGCCCCGTCATGCCGCTTGAGGACTCCATCAACGTCATGCGCTTGTTCGACGGCGTGCGGTCCCAGCTCGGCATCAGGTACCCCAACGACGCACGGTAAGTGCCGCCGTCGTGGGTTAACCCGACTGTGTTAACGCCCTGGGCGGGCGGACTGCTTTGCCAGTTTCCGGTCCAGGGAGAAAGCGCCCGGGCCGAGGAAAACAAACGCGACGGACACTGCGAAGTAGATGATGAGCAACTCCGCGGTCACCCCGGAAGCGTCCGTAATCAGCGGCTTGCCCGCTTCCGTTACGAACCAGATCCCCGCAAACAGGATTGCCGCAAGGAAACCTGCCACACGGGTCAGCGCACCGAGCACCAGCAGCAGGCCCAGTCCGGCCTCGCCGGCGATGACGAGCCACGCCACGGTCTCGGGCTTCTGCACACCCATTGCGGCGACGGACGCAGCGAACGCGGCGTGACCGGCCATGAGCTTCTGGATGCCGTGCACCATAAGCAGCGCACCGAACACCACCCGCAGGATCGTGACGCCGCGGGCTGAGGACTTGGGTGAGGGGTGAAGGAATTTCACGCGATCCAATCTTCCATGCCCACCAGTGCGGCGCCAAACGCGGAACAGCTCAGGAGACCAGCGCCGGGATGTCCTTGACGCCGTCCAGGATGTGGTGGTGCGGGTAGGCGGCAAGTTCCTCGCGGCCCAGTTTTCCTGTGAGCACTCCGACCGCGGTGACGCCTGCGTTGTTTGCGGCGGCCAGATCGTTCACGGTGTCGCCGGCAGCGATCACCGCCCGCGCGTCCTGCACCCCGGTCAGTTCCATGGCGCGGTGGATCATGTGCGGAGCGGGACGCCCCGCGGCCACTTCGTCAGAACATACGACGGCGTCCAGCAGGTTGTCGTCGGAAACGCTCCAACCCAGCCGCTCAAGGAGCGGTTCCGCGACGTCGCGCGAGAAGCCGGTGGTCAGCGCCACCTTGACGCCGCGGCGGCGAAGTTCGCGGAACGCATCCTCCACGCCAGCGAGGGCAACAGGCGGGTTGGCGTCGTAGAACTCGGCGAGCAATTCCTTGAAACGCACGAACGCAGCGTCCACAACGCCGGGAGTCGCCGAGCCGCCGCCGGCTGTGATGAGTGCGGTGATGGCTTCCACCTTGTCTGCGCCCATCCATTCCTGAACGGCCTCCGGGGTGGTGATTGCGCCGGTTTCCTCAACGCAGCGGGCAAGGGCGACGTAGACGTCCCCGTGTTCGTCGATGGTGGTTCCGGCCATGTCGCAGGCAACGAGTTGGATCATGGGTAGCTCCTTCTATGGGGATCAGCATCACTGAGGATGCGAATCCGTGTGGATGCGGACCAAGGCGGCCCGGCGTTCCACGGTGTTGTCGATGGTGAAGTTCGTCAGCGCCGGCAGGTAGCGGTCCTCGGAGTATTCGAGGGGCTGCCCGTCGGCTGAACGGGTGACGCGGCGTTCGCGCAGGAGTGGGATTCCTTCGGGCTGTTCGAGCAGTTCGGCGTCCTCGTCGCTGGCGGCCACGGCGTCAATGGTGTGCCTGGCGCTGTGCAGGTCCACTCCCTGTTCCTTGAGGAACGCGAAGATGGAACCGGAGTCGGTATCGAAATCGAACAGCTTCCGGCCCACATCCAGGATGAACGTGGTCCGCTCGATCATGGCCGGGACGTCGTCCAGGTAACGGAGCCGCAGGACCTCCACGACCGTAGTTCCAGGCTCGAGGCCCAACGCCTCGGCAGCCTCGGGGCTGGCCTCACGGCGCGCAACTTCCAAGGTCCGCTGGCCGGGCTTCTTGCCGATCCCGGTGGCCCATTCCGTAAATGAGTTGAACGTGGAGAACGACTGCGACGGCACGGATGCCCGGACCATGGGAGGACGCCCCCGACCACCGGTAACGGCCCCTTCGGCGCGCAGGAAGGCGAGCGCCTGCCGGATGGGTCCGCGCGACGTTCCGAATTCCCGGCACAGCTCCGCCTCGCTGGGCAACTGGAAACCCGGAGGCCAGTCGCCGTCCGCGATCCGGCGCATGAATTCCTCGCTGAGCCGGACGTGGAGGGGAGCGTTTTGTTGCGTAGTCACAAGTTGATAATACAAGTCGGTTTTGTTCGAAACGGCGGTTTTCCGCGCTGCACGATGAATTTGAAATGAACTCAAATGAACAGACGTTAAATTCAGATTAACTTGTATATACAAGTGCCAATCCGGCTTGATTCGGCCCCGTCCAGCCGCGAGTCTCATTGGTGTGAACAACCCAAGCACCTCCTCCACAGCCACCGGCAGCGTGTCCGTCCGGCCGATCGACGTCGTCATTGTTGGCGCCGGGATCGTTGGTCTGGCGCATGCCGCCCACGCTGTTGCCAACGGCCTGACGGTCACCATCATTGAGCGCGATCACCACGCGGCCGGCGCCTCCGTCCGGAACTTCGGCCACTGCTGCATCACCGCACAATCGGGCGAACTATACGAACTCGCCCAGACCTCACGTAAGTATTGGCTCGAGTTCGCCGAGCGCGCCGGATTCTGGGCCTCAGAAGCCGGCGCCGTAGTCCTCGCCCGCACTGACGCGGAGCTTGCTGTACTCCGGGAACTTGTCGCAGTGCGCGAACCTGGACAGGTCGAACTGCTCTCCCCCGACGAAACGCGCGCCCGCCTGGGCTCCGGCACGGGTGCTTCCGCCGCGGATACTTCCAGCGCATGGCCCGATCTCCTTGGCGGCGCTTTCCTCCGGGACGACCTTCGCGTCGACCCCCGCACCACGGTGGCAAAGTTGGCCGAATGGCTTAGCCGGCAGCCCGGCGTCGAACTTCACTGGAACACATCCGCGCTGGGCTTCAGCCGGGACGGTGACCTGGCCACGGTGCAGACTTCCCGTGGTGACTTCACTGCAAAGCGGGTTTTTGTGTGTGTCGGCCACGACGTGGACTACCTCTTCCCGGAGCTTGCGGCTGAGCATGAAATCCAGCGTTGCGCCCTGCAGATGTCGCTCGCGGCCAAACCGGGCGGTGTCGAATTCGCTCCGGCCGTCCTGACCGCAACGTCCATGCTCCGGTACCCGGCGTTCACCGAGATGCCCGCAGCGGCTTCCTTGCGGGACGAGGTCAGGCAGACGCGTCCCGACCTCCTGGAGATAGGCGCCAACGTCATGTTTACCCAACGCCCGGATGGCACCGTGATCCTGGGCGACTCGCACCACTACCACCACACCGCCGATCCATTCCTGGACGAGGCGGTCTCTACCGCCCTCAACACCGAGATCGCCGCCAGGATCGGTGAACCGCTGGAGATCATCCAGCGGTGGCAGGGCATTTATGCATCCTCCGATGTCGCGCCGATCCTGGTCCGCGATGTCCACCCCCGCGTCACCGTGGTTTCCGTGACGTCCGGCGTTGGCATGACCCTGTCCTTCGGCCTGGCACACCGCAATATCTCACGTTTGTTCTAGCCCGTTCATCCCCTTCCCTTCGCATCTTGAGGAAATCCATGAAAACCACGCTCTTCGCCGGTTCCGCCCTCGCCCTCGCCTCGGTTTTGGCGTTGACTGCCTGCGGCGGCTCCGCACAGTCGGCCAACTCCGAAGCTGCCTCAGCCACCTGCCCCAACGGTGAAATCAAGTTCGGCATCGAGCCCTACGAGGACCCTGCCAAGCTCAAGCCCGCCTACGATGTCCTGGCAGCAGCCCTGTCCAAGAAGCTCGAATGCCCTGTGAGCGTCCAAGTGGTGGAGGACTACGCCGCAGAGGTCCTGGCCATGCGCAACGGCAAGCTCGATCTCGGCCAGTTCGGCCCCCTCGGTTACGTGTTCGCGGACGCCCAGGCCGGCGCCGAACCGCTCGTGTCCTTCGGCACCGCGGACAAGCAGCTCAGCACATACACGGCAGGCATCTGGGTCCCGAAAGACAGCCCTATCCAGGCCATCGGCGACCTCAAAGGCAAGTCGCTCGCGCTCGGCAGCGTCGGCTCCACGTCCGGCGACGTGCTCCCCCGCTTCGGCCTCCGGGAAGCCGGGATCGCCGATGCCGACCTCAAAATGGACTACACCGGCGGCCACCCCGAAGCCCTGCTGGCACTGACCAACGGCAAGGTGGACGCTGCCCAGATCAACTCCCAGACGCTGGCCACAGCAATCGCCGAAGGTACCTTCAAGAAAGACGACTTCCGCCAGGTCTGGACCTCCAACCCCATCCCGAACGACCCCATCACCGTCCGCGGCGACGCCGATCCTGCCTTCAAGAAAGCCGTCAAGGATGCCTTCCTTTCGCTTGAGCCCACGGATGTGGCCAAGGTTGGCGAGTTCCTGGACGTCACCCCTCCCGGTCCGCTGCTCGAGGTCACCAAGGACAACTACACGCCGCTGTTCGAACTGGCGGAAACCATGAGCCTTACAGAGAAGGATCTATAGTGTCGGCGCTCTTATCAGTGGAGGGCTTGCGTAAGTCCTTCAACGGCCGGACCGTGCTGGACGGCGTGGACTTCTCCGTAGGCGCCGGGGAACTGGTCGCGTTCCTCGGCGCCAACGGCTCCGGCAAATCCACCACCCTGCGCTGTGTCATGGGCATCACTGAACCTGACGCGGGCAGCATCAGCATCGGCGGCTCTCCCTTGGAAGGTTTGCAGGGACGGGAACTTCAGCAGTTGCGCCAACGCATGGCCATGATCTTCCAGAAAATCCACCTCGTCCCCCGGCGCACCGCCCTGGACAACGTTTGTGCCGGGGCACTTGCCCGGATTCCGACCGTCCGTTCCCTGACACCCCTGCTGTTCCCGGCGGACATCCAGCAGGAAGCCCTCGACTGCCTGGACCGCGTCGGCCTGGCGGACCGTGCCTTCGAGCGGGTCGGGCGCCTTTCCGGCGGACAGCAGCAGCGCGTGGCCGTAGCCCGGGCACTCTGTCAGCGGGCCGACGTCGTACTCGCTGACGAGCCGGTGTCCGCGCTCGATCCGCACGCTGCCGAGCAGGTCATGGCGCTACTGCGCGAGCTCGCGCACTCCGAAGGCTTGGCAGTTGCCGCCGTCCTGCACCAGCCCAACCTCGCGCTGCGCTACGCCGACAGGTCCATCGGCCTCCTCCAAGGCTCCATGACGTTTGATCTTCCGTCCGCGGAGGTCACGGCCGAGCACCTTGATACCCTCTACGCCCCGGACCGGGACGTTTCAGACAGGACTGTTGCAGCATGACACCCCAAACCCTGAACCCCGCCGTCGTACGGCGGGACCCGTCCAGCAAAACCCGCGTGGCACTTGTCCGCCCGAAGAAGCCGCTGCGGTGGATTACGACGGCGGCAGTGGCGGCCGCCGTCGTCGGACTTCACGCTGTGGCCATCGAAGGGACGGAGTTCAAACCGGAGCTGCTGGTGGATGGCTGGAAAGGTATGGCCGCGTTCGTGGCCGATGCGTTCCCGCCGGACCTCAGCTGGGAAAAGACGCTCAAGCCGGGCCTTGAAGCGACGCTTGTCACGCTATGGATCGGCCTGCTGGGCACCACGTTGTCCGTGCCGTTCGCGTTGCTCCTCGCCGCGCTGGCAGCCGAGAACACGAGTCCGCACCGGTTGGTCTACCAAGCGGCCCGGGCTGTGCTGTCCTTCTTCAGGGCTGTGCCCGACATCGTGTTTGCGCTCATCTTCGTTACCGCCGTCGGTCTGGGTCCGTTCGCGGGCGTGCTCGCGCTGATCTGCCACAACACAGGTGTGATGGGGAAGCTGTGGGCGGAGTCCATGGAGGAGATCGACGCCGGACCGCAGGAAGCACTCCGCACTGCCGGCGCCAACCGAATCCAGCAGGTAGCCAATGCCACGCTGCCCATGGTGGTCCCCCAATTTGTGGGCCTGCTGCTTTACCGCTTCGACGTGAACGTCCGGTCCTCGCTGGTCCTTGGCTTGGTGGGCGCGGGTGGCATCGGGCTCCTGATCAACCAGTCCATCAAGTCATTCCAATTCGACTCCATGCTGACGCACATCCTGATCGTGCTGGTGCTGATCATTGTGGTGGACCAGTTCTCGGCGTGGATCCGTCGGCGGTTGGCTGCGTAGGGCTGTCCCGCCCCGCCTGCCCGCACCCAACTAGGTCGCAATTGTGCGCGTTTAGCCCCGTCTAAACGCGCACAATTGCGACCTACTTGGGTGAGTGGGGGCAGAATGGAGGCTGAGGTTGTGCAGCGAGTCGAGCGAAGGATGGAGCAGGGATGCAGGTTGACGTCGTAGTTGTCGGCGGAGGAGCCATGGGGTCGGCGGCCGCTTGGCAGCTGGCCCGCAGCGGCAAGTCCGTAGTGCTCCTGGAGCGCTTCGAGGCAGGCCACCACATGGGCGCCTCCCACGGCGCAACCCGCAACTTCAACACCGCCTACCCGGAGGCCGACTACCTGGATCTGCTCGCCGAGTCCAAAATCCTCTGGGACGAACTGGCCGCCGAGCACGGTGCTCCCCTCTTGGACCTCGTGGGGCTCGCAAACCACGGCAACCTCCCCAAGCTGGAACAGATCCACGCAGCCCATCAAGAACGCGGCGTCGAAAGCTACTTCATCTCGGCCAACGAGGCCGCCGACCGCTGGCAGGGCATGAACTTCAGCACCGATGTGCTCTTCGTGCCCGGTTCCGGCCGCGTCCGTTCAGCCGATGCGCTGGTTGCGCTTCGGACTGCAGCCGAGGCCCGCGGTGCCATCTTCAAGTACTCGACGCCGGTCCAGGCCATCCGCGTCACCGGCGGAGAGTCTGTGGTTGTGGTGACGGAAGACGTCGAATACGCCGCGCGACGTGTGGTGGTCACAGCCGGTGCCTGGACCAACAAAATCCTGGACGGCCTGGTCAAACTCCCGGCGTTGGTGGTCACGCAGGAGCAGCCGGCCCACTTTACGCCGCTGGACAACACGTTGGTCTGGCCGAGCTTCAACCACAACCCGGATCCCGACCCCAACAACGAAGCCTACGAGTACTGGTACAGCCCTGTTTACGGGATGCTCACTCCGGGCGAAGGCGTCAAGGCGGGCTGGCACGGGGTCGGGCCCGTCATGGACCCGGATGAGCGCACGTTCCAGCCCATCCCCCAGCAGCTTGAAGCCTTGGTGAGGTACGCCGAAGAGTGGCTTCCCGGCGTCGACCCTTCCACAGCGGTTCCCATCAGCTGCACCTACACCACCACGCCCAACGAGGACTTCGTGCTGGACCATTTTGGTCCCCTGGTGGTGGGCGCGGGCTTCTCCGGACACGGTTTCAAGTTCACCCCGGCCATTGGCCGGATCCTGAAGGACATCGTCGACGGCGGCACGGCACCGGAGCGGTTCTCAGCCTCCCGCTAGCCCCTCCGAAAACACGGAAGGCCCTCCAAGCGAATGCTCGGAGGGCCTTCCTGCGTAGTGACTAGCGAAGGGTCGCGAGGACCTTGTTGAACGTCGCCGACGGGCGCATGATTTCAGCGGCCTTGGCAGCGTCCGGACGGTAGTAACCGCCAAGTTCGACGCCGGAACCCTGGACAGCGTTCAGCTCGCCGACGATGGTTTCCTCGCTGGAGGTCAAGGATTCCGCAAGCGGCGCGAAAGCAGCTGCGAGCTCAGCATCGGAGGTCTGCTTAGCCAGTTCCTGGGCCCAGTAGAGGGCAAGGTAGAAGTGGCTTCCGCGGTTGTCCAGCTCGCCGACGCTGCGGCGCGGGGACTTGTTTTCCAGCAGGAACGTACCCGTGGCGCGGTCCAGCGTGTCAGCAAGGACCTGTGCGCGGGCGTTGCCCGTGGTCACGGCCAGGTGCTCGAAGCTGACCGCGAGGGCAAGGAATTCACCCAGGCTGTCCCACCGGAGGTGGTTCTCCTTGACGAGCTGCTGGACGTGCTTGGGAGCGGAGCCGCCTGCACCGGTCTCGAACAGGCCGCCGCCGTTGATCAACGGCACGATGGACAGCATCTTGGCGCTGGTACCGAGCTCGAGGATCGGGAAGAGGTCCGTGAGGTAGTCGCGGAGCACGTTGCCGGTAACGGAAATGGTGTCCTCACCCTTGCGGATGCGCTCCAGCGTGAAGGCCGTAGCCTCAACCGGGGACAGGATCTCGATCTGCAGGCCCTCGGTGTCGTGGTCCTTCAGGTACTCGTTGACCTTGACGATCAGGTTGGCGTCGTGCGCACGGCTCTTGTCCAGCCAGAACACAGCAGGGGTCTGGGAGGCGCGGGCGCGCGTGACGGCGAGCTTGACCCAGTCGCGGATCGGCACGTCCTTGGTCTGGCATGCGCGCCAGATGTCGCCCGGGGAGACCTGGTGCTCGATCAGCACGGTACCGGCGCGGTTCACAAGCTGGACAGTGCCGGCAGCTTCGATTTCGAACGTCTTGTCGTGGCTGCCGTATTCCTCGGCTGCCTGCGCCATGAGGCCCACGTTGGGGACAGTGCCCATGGTGGTGGGATCGTAGGCGCCGTTGGCACGGCAATCATCGATCACTACCTGGTAAATGCCGGCGTAGGAGCTGTCCGGGAGGACCGCCAGGGTGTCGGCTTCCTTGCCGTCCGGGCCCCACATGTGGCCGGAGGAACGGATCATGGCCGGCATGGAAGCGTCCACGATGATGTCCGACGGGACGTGCAGGCTGGTGATGCCCTTGTCAGAGTCCACCATTGCCAGGGCGGGGCCGTCTTCGAGGCCCTTGGTGATGGCTGCCTTGACGCCTTCACGGACATCCTCCGGCAGGTCCTCGAGTCCGCTGAGGATTGCCGCGAGGCCGTTGTTGGGGCTGATGCCTGCCGCGGCGAGCTGCTTGCCGTAGGTGTCGAAGAGCTCGGAGAAGTAGGCCTTGACCACGTGGCCGAAGATGATGGGGTCTGAAACCTTCATCATGGTGGCCTTCAGGTGTGCGGAGAAGAGGATGCCCTCTTCCTTGGCGCGGGCAACCTGTGCCTTGAGGAATTCGTCGAGGGCGTCGGCTCGCAGGACGGTGCCGTCCACGACCTCGCCTGCCAAGACCGGGAAATCCTTCTTGAGGACCTTGGTGGTGCCGTCTTCACGGACAAGCTGGATGGTGAGGGCATCATCGGCTTCGATGACCACGGACTTCTCGTTGGAGCGGAAGTCGTTCTGGCCCATGGTGGCAACGTTGGTCTTGGACTCAGGAGTCCAAGCGCCCATGGAGTGCGGGTTCTGGCGTGCGTAGTTCTTCACGGACAGGGGTGCGCGGCGATCGGAGTTGCCTTCACGCAGGACCGGGTTCACAGCGGAACCCTTGATCTTGTCGTAGCGGGAGCGGATGTCCGTCTCGGTGTCCGAGGAGGGGTTGTCCGGGTAGTCCGGGAGGGCGTAGCCCTGGGCCTGGAGTTCGGCGATGGCAGCCTTGAGCTGCGGAACGGAGGCGCTGATGTTGGGCAGCTTGATGATGTTGGCTTCCGGCTGCTTTGCCAGTTCGCCAAGTTCAGCCAGGGCGTTGCCCGTGCGCTGCTCTTCAGTCAGGAAATCGCCGAAAACGGCGATGATACGGCCGGCCAGCGAAATGTCGCGGGTTTCGACCTCCACACCTGCGGTCGAGGCGTACGCTTCCACAATCGGCAGGAACGAGTAGGTAGCCAGCATCGGCGCTTCGTCTGTGTGGGTATAGATAATCTTGGCCATTGGCGGGGTTCTCCCTGAAAGTCTGCAGATTTCAACATCTCCAACTTACCCGAGTAGGCCGGATTGGCATCCCTTCGTGTGGCCGGGATCACGCTTGCGTTACCGGCTGCCGACTCATCCGGAAGTGACACCAAAATATCACAAACTCTGAAACATCTCTTTACAAACTTGTCATACGGCCGGTACGTTCAATTCCGTCAGTCGGCGGTCGCCATCACTGGCCGCCTCACTCCCCCTCGATAGGTAGGAACAACGTGACAAAAACAAAGACCCTGGCCACAAGCCTGCTGAGTCTGTCTGCTGCCGCACTCCTGGCTTTCGTTGGCACCAGCGGCGCAAACGCCGCCCCGGTGAACAACGCAGACTCGCAAGGTTCTGTGGCCAGCAGCCATGCAGTGTCGGACGCCGGCACCGCGGATTACTGGACGCCCGAACGCATGAAGTCGGCCAAGTCCGGTGACATCCTCGCCGCCAAGGCACTGGAACGCGGCAAGCTGTTGAGCCTCGGCAAGTCCCTGGTCACCGAAGCCCCGGGCGCCCTCAGCAGCATCCCCGGCCAGCAGGCAGCCCCGGATTCCAAGGCCATCAACCTGAAGGTCAACCAGAGCGAAACGCCCGTCAAGCACATCGGCAAAGTCTTCTTCACCCTCGGCGGTGCCAACTACGTGTGCTCCGCCAACTCCGTGACCTCCACCAACAAGAGCACTGTGTCCACCGCCGGACACTGCCTCAATGAAGGTCCGGGGGCGTTCGCCACCAACTTCGTCTTCGTCCCGGCGTACCTCAACGGTTCGGCACCCTATGGCAAGTGGACGGCAAGGGCGCTGTACGCTCCCACCCAGTGGTCCTCCAGCGGCAGCATGCAGTACGACACCGGCTTCGCCGTCCTGAACACCCTCAACGGCCAGCGGCTCGCCGACGTCGTCGGGTCCTCCGGAGTCCAGTTCAACGCCGCCCGCGGCCTGAGCTACAAGGCCTTCGGCTACCCCGCAGCAGCTCCGTTCAACGGTGAATCCCTCAAGAGCTGCTCCGGCACCGCCAGCAACGATCCCTACAACCCGCAGTTCAACACCCAGGGCATCCCCTGCAACATGACCGGTGGCTCGTCCGGCGGTCCGTGGTTCATCGGCAACAGCTCCAGCGGCTACCAGAACTCCGTGAACAGCTACGGATACGGCAGCAACTCCACCAAGATGTACGGCCCGTACTGGGGCAGTGTCATCCAGTCGACCTACACGACGGCCGCGGCTTCGTAACGGTCACCCCCGCTGCGTGCCCCTGTTAAGTACGACGGCGGCCGTCCCCTACAGGGGGCGGCCGCCGTTTCGCTGTGCTGCTTACCGGCTTGACCGGCTGGGCCTAGCTTTGGGGATCAGTGGAAGAAGTGGCGTGCACCCGTGAAGTACATGCTGATACCGGCAGCGTTGGCTGCGGCAATGACTTCCTCATCGCGGACGGATCCACCGGGCTGAACCACGGCGCGGACACCGGCGTCGATGAGGATCTGCAGGCCGTCAGCGAACGGGAAGAACGCATCGGAAGCTGCAACGGCGCCACGGGCCCGCTCAGGTGCGTTGGCACCGCTGGCGTTGGACGCGCCGCCGGCACCTTCGACGTCGGACTCCACTTGGACGCCCAGCGTGTTGGCGCGTTCCACGGCCAGCTTGCACGAGTCCAAGCGGTTGACTTGGCCCATGCCGATGCCAACTGCGGCACCGTTGTCGGCGAGGAGGATGGCGTTGGACTTGGCTGCACGGCATGCGGTCCACGCGAAGGCGAGGTCTGCGAGGGTCTTCTCGTCGGCGGCTTCGCCGGCTGCCAGCGTCCAGTTGGCGGGGTTGTCGCCGTCGGCGTCCACCTTGTCCGTGACCTGGACCAGCACGCCGCCGGATACCTGGCGCATCTCGGCCGGGTAGCGGTCGTAGCCCTCGGGCAGTGCGAGGAGGCGGATGTTCTTCTTCTTGGAGAGGATCTCTACAGCCTCAGGCTCGAAGTCCGGGGCGATGACAACCTCGGTGAAGATGTCGGCCACCGTGCGGGCCATGCCTGCAGTGACGGTGCGGTTCGCAGCGATGACGCCACCGAAGGCCGAGACGGGGTCGCAAGCGTGGGCCTTGGCGTGGGCGTCGGCGATCGGGTCTGCGGCATCGGCGGAACCGACTGCTACACCACAGGGGTTGGCGTGCTTGATGATCGCGACGGCAGGCTCGGCGAAGTCGAAGGCTGCGCGGAGGGCGGCGTCGGCGTCAACGAAGTTGTTGTAGCTCATGGCCTTGCCGTGGAGCTGGTCGGCCTGGGCGATACCGGCCGGAGCGGCCTTGTCCACGTAGAGCGCAGCCTGCTGGTGCGGGTTCTCGCCGTAACGGAGGACCTCGGAACGCTCCAGAGCAAAGCCTGCGTAGGCCGGCCAGTCGATGACGCCGTCGCCGTCTTCATCGAGGAACTGGCTCGCGGTCCAGGTGGCGACGGCATTGTCGTAGCTCGCCGTGTGAGCGAAGGCCTTGGCAGCCAGGCGACGGCGGGTCTTCAAGTCGAAACCGCCCTCGGCGGCGGCGGTCACCACGGCGCCGTAGAAGGTGGGGTCCGTGACGATCGCGACGGCGGCGTGGTTCTTCGCGGCCGAGCGCACCATGGCGGGGCCCCCGATGTCGATCTGCTCCACAACGTCGTCCTGCGCAGCGCCGGACTTGACCGTCTCGACGAACGGGTACAGGTTCACCACGACGAGGTCGAAAGGCTCGATCTCCATCTTGGCGAGCGTCTCCATGTGGGCGGGGACGCGGCGGTCGGCCAGGATGCCGCCATGCACGCGCGGGTGCAGGGTCTTGACGCGGCCATCGAGCATTTCCGGGGAGCCGGTGACTTCTTCGACTTCCTTGACCGGGATGCCTGCGGCGGCGATCTTCTTGGCGGTGGAGCCGGTGGACACGATCGCGACGCCGGCTGCATGCAGGCCCTTAGCGAGCTCCTCCAGTCCCGTCTTGTCGTAAACCGAGATCAGTGCACGGCGGATGGGAACACGGTCAAGCTGCGTCAAGCTCACAAAAGTCTCCGTCTTAGTTCGCGTAGATATCGCGGGTCGGTGGGGATAAGGGAAGTTTATCGTGTTTCCTTGACGGGCCTTGTTTTGCGTCCCACAACACACCACCTGCAACATAGGGTTGATCCATGGAAGCCACCGAGGTCGTTCTCGCCGCCGATATAGGAAAGAGCCGCTGCCGTGTGGAACTGCGCAGCGGCACGGAGTTGCTTGGCGCGGCGGATCAGCACGGCTTTCCCGGAGTGCACGTGGACAACGGGCCCACCCTCGCGTTCGAACTCCTCCTCGAAACAACCGCGCTGCTGCCGCCGGCCCTCCCCATCAGCACCCTCACGGGCGTCGGCGCTGCCGTTGCCGGAGTCGAGGCGTCCGAGGAAAAATCCCGTGAACTGGCCACCATGTTGTCCCAAAGGTTCGGCGTTCCCGCGGCCGTCCTCTCCGACGCCACCGCGGCCCAGCTCGGCGCTCTTCAAGGCGCACCGGGAACCACGCTGATTGTCGGCACCGGCGCAGTCGCGTTCCGGTTCGACGACAGCGGCGTCCTCCATCGTGCCGACGGCTGGGGTCCGTACCTCGGGGACCGTGGCAGCGGACGCTGGATCGGCCAGCAAGGATTACAGGCAGTCCTGCGAGCGCTCGACGGCGGCCCGGCCACGTCCTTGTCCGCTGCGGCCGGAGCTCTGGTCGAGTCGCCGGAACACTTGCCGGCTTGGCTCGCCGGAACGGACAACCCCTACCGTGCGATGGCCCGTTTCGCACCGCTGGTTCTCCACGCAGCGGAGGCGGGTGACGCCGTCGCACTTAACATCATTGGCGAGGCGTGCAGCATCCTGACGGAGACCGTAAAACTGGCGTCGGGCGGCGAGTCGGGCGGCTCGCAGCGGGTGGCGATGCTGGGTGGAGTGGTGAGTTCGGAGTTCTTCGCGGAGCTCTTGCGGAAGTCCCTTGCTTCGGCTGGGATTGAGGTGGTGGCCCCGCTCGGGGATGGCTTGGACGGCGCCGCCCTCGCTGCGACGCGCCGCGGGCTCATCCAGGAAAGGTACATCCACCGTGACGGAACAAACTGGCCCGACTGACCCTGACAAACTTGCGGGCCTGCGCACGGAACTCGCTGGACTCCAGACCGAGGCCGCTGCGGAGAACCTGAGCGAGCTGGACATCCTGGGCACGGACGAACTCGTCTCCGCGATGCTCGCGCACAGCTCGGGAGTGCACGCCGCGGTTGAGGCTGCGAGTGCGGCTATCGTGCAAACCGTCGACGCCGTTGCGGAGCGACTTCAGCGCGGTGGCCGCCTTTTGTATGTGGGAGCCGGGACGGCCGGGCGGCTGGGTGTGCTCGACGCGAGCGAGTGTCCGCCGACGTTCGGCACCCCGCCGGGACTCGTCGTCGGGCTCATCGCGGGCGGCACGCAGGCGATCCAGAAGCCGGTGGAGTACGCCGAGGACAACGCAACGGCGGGCGCACGCGACCTGCACGATATCAACGTGACGGAAGCGGACGCCGTCGTGGGTATCACAGCGTCCGGTAGGACGCCTTACGTGATCGGCGCGCTAGAGGAGGCACGGAAGAAGGGGGCGTTCACGGCGTCGCTGGCGTGCAATAAGGGCTCGGCTGTGAGTCATCTGGCCGACGTCGCTATTGAAGTGGTGGTGGGTCCGGAGTTCATTGCGGGGTCCACGCGCCTGAATTCGGGCACGGCGCAGAAGCTTGTCCTGAACATGATCAGCACGCTGGTGATGGTGAAGCTCGGTAAGACGTACGGAAACCTGATGGTGGACCTGCGCGCAACCAACGAGAAGCTCCTTGCCCGTTCGCAGCGGACCGTGCAGCACGCCACGGGAGTCGACGCGGCGGAGGCGGCTGCCGCGTTGGATTCTGTTGGTGGCTCGGTGAAGGCGGCGATCCTGGTGCTCCTGACGGGCATTGAACCCTCGCGGGCGAAGAGTGCCCTGGAGGATGCGGGCGGGTTCCTTCGGAGGGCGATCGCCAACCAAAAGTAATGCGGACGCTCGGTGTCGGTCCCAACGCATAAGGTGTCATGCAGGAGGACAAAGTGAATACATACACAGCCGTGCCCAGCGGCGAACAAGTTGTGCAGGAACTGCCTTGGCGGTGGAAGGTACAGGGCAAGATTTTCCTGATCGGTGGGCTCGGGTTCATGTTCGACGCCTGGGATGTCACGCTCAACGGCATTCTCATCCCGTTGTTGTCCAAGCATTGGTCTTTGCAGCCTGCTGATGCCGCGTGGATCGGGACGGCCAACCTGATCGGCATGGCTGTGGGAGCCTTCGCGTGGGGAACTATCGCGGACACGATTGGCCGGAAGAAGGCTTTCACTGCGACCCTCCTGATTTTCAGCATCTTCACGGTCCTTGGCGCCTTCGCTCCGGACATCGTGTGGTTCTGCATCTTCCGGTTCATGGCGGGCTTCGGCCTGGGTGGTTGCATCCCGGTGGACTACGCGCTGGTGGGCGAATTCACCCCGCGCAAGCAACGCGGCAAGGTCCTCACTGCGATGGACGGTTGGTGGCCCGTGGGCGCGGCGCTCTGTGGTTTTGTGTCTGCCGGGCTCGTGGCTGCGTTTGCGGACTGGCGGCTCACCATGCTGATCATGGTGCTCCCGGCGCTCCTGGTTTTCTGGGTGCGGCGTTCGGTCCCCGAGTCGCCGTTGTTCCTGATCCGCAAGGGCCGGCGTGCCGAGGCGGCTGCTGTGATTGATGGATTGGTACAGGCTACGGGTGCCGAACCCCGCGCTTACAGCTTGCCCGAACCCCAAGCTGCTCCCCGGCTCTCCCCCGGCAGTGCTTGGACCCAGCTGCGCAACGTCTGGGCGTTCAATTGGAAGATCACGACCGCGGCCTGGGCCTTGTTCTTCTCTGTGCTGCTGGTCTACTACTTGTCCCTGACGTGGATGCCGCGCATTCTCATCGGTGCCGGGTTCGAGGAGTACAAGGCTTTTGTCACTACAGCGGGGATGGCCGCCGTCGGGCTTTTGGGCGTGGTGGTTGCGGCTCTGCTGGTGGAGCGTGTGGGCCGTAAGTGGATCCTGGCCATTACGGGGCCGTTGTCCGCGGTGACTCTGGTGATCGTGTCCTTTGTGGTGGACATCCCTACTGCAGCAGTCGCGTGGTTGTTGGTGTTCGGGTTCGTTGTCCAGGTGGCCATCCCTGTGCTTTACGCCTATGTTTCCGAGCTGTATCCCACGGAGCTTCGCGGTTCCGGGTTCGGTTGGGCTTCGACGTTCTCCCGCATCGGGGCAGGTTTTGGACCCCTCGTGTTCGCCTCGTTCTTCTGGCCGGAGTTCGGGCTGGCGACGTCCTTTGCCCTGGCCGGCGCTCTGGTGCTCCTGTCGGTGCTGTGGATGGCGTTCTTCGCGCCGGAAACCAAGCAGCGCATCCTGGACTGACCCCCACCCTCCGCCCCCCTCTCTACCCAAGTGGGTCGCATTTGTGCGCGTTATGACGCTTCAAAACGCGCACAAATGCGACCTACTTGGGTGTCCACCCGTGTTGCTCAAGCGCCCGCCTGACCTTGGCCACGGCAGTGGTCGCGCCGGTGGACAGGTGCCGTTTTGAGATGCGGACAAGGATCCATCCGGCCCGGCTGTAGTCTTCCTCCCGGGCGATGTCCCTCACAATCTGCTCGGCCTCCGAATGCCCCTCACCTTCGTATTCCACCGCAACCCGCCACTCGCGATACCCCAGGTCGGGTTGGCGCACGACGCCGGGACTCAACTCCGTGCGTACGTTGACTTCCGCTGTGGGCAAGCCAGCCCGCGCGAGTGCCAGCCTCAGTCGGGTTTCCTGCGCTGAGTCGGCACCCACGCATGTCTGTTCCAAAGCGAGACGTGCCTTCCGGATTCCCGGTGTCCCCCAGTGCCGGTCAAGCATCTCCTCGAGGTCATTCAGTGTGCAGTAGGGCAAGCTGCGCCCCTCGAATTCGGGTCTCGGAATGCGCAGCAGGTGATCAGCCACCACGGTGATCTCGTCGATGTCCATCTTTCGCGTGCAGTCCAACCACGTCCTGGCTCGCGTGGTGATATACAGGCCGTTCAGCGTGGTGATCTCATCCTCGAAGAACTGCCCTCGATGTCCTTTCACTCCTCGTCGTCGCGGGATGGCAAACCCCTCTGGACGCGATATATGGATTACGGGTTCGTGGCTGCCAGGCAAGAACCCCGGAAACTCCCACAGCAGGAAAGCCATGGCGTGCGATGCTGCCGAGAACTCCGTGACAAGCGTGACCGGACGGACGTTGTCGGCCAGGGTGTGCCCGTCCTCTGATGCGGGCACTCGAATCGCCCTGCTGGGTGAGTCCAGACTGTGGTGACTGAGCCGCCGTCGTGATACTCCAGCCCGAGCGGCTTCCTGCCACGTAAACGGTAACGAGGACAAGGGCTCAGGCAGGGGTCGTGGTGTCTTCATGCCCCATGCTGACAAAGATCAGGGTGTGCGTGCGTCGTTATCCACAGGCACAAACCATGAATCGAAATGTAAGTAGCAGTACAGCGCGTTTTGAGCCGTCAAAACGCGCACAAATGCGACCTAGTTGGGTGAGGCGGCGAGGTCCGCGAGCGTCTGGACCAAGAGGCGGCGCTCCACGACCTTGATGCGCTCGTGCAGGGTTTCCTCGGTGTCGCCGGGCTCGATCACCACGGCTTCCTGCGCGATGATGGGCCCGGTGTCCACGCCGGCGTCGGCCCAGTGCACGGTGCAGCCGGTGACTTTTACGCCGTAGGCCATGGCGTCGCGGACACCGTGCGCGCCCGGGAACGACGGCAGCAGTGCAGGGTGTGTGTTGACGTACTTCCCGCCGAAAGCGTCGATGAAGTCCGCACTGACGATCCGCATGAACCCGGAGGAAACCACCACGTCCGGCTTGTAGGAGAGCACCTTGTCGCGCAGGGCCTCGTCCCATTCGGCCCGGGTCTCAAATGAGTTGAAGTTGACCACGAACGTCTCGATGCCGGCTTCGTCTGAACGCTCTACGCCGTAGGTGTCGGGACGGTCTGCGCCAACAGCGGCGATCTCGACATCCAGTTCACCCGACTTCACGGCGTCGATGACAGCCTGAAGATTGGAACCTGTACCGGACACGAGGACAACAATGCGCATTGCACTAGCTTATGGGCGGCTCGCGTAGGCTGGAAAACATGAATCCCGTCGTCGGCCCGCGCCCGAGCCAGCAGCCCCGCACTGAGGCGGAAAAGTCCGCGCTCGGCGTGACACAGATCCTTTTCCGTGCCTTCCTTTTGACGGCTCTGGGGTCGTTCTTCGTGTTCTCCCTGAACGTGAACTACGTGTGGTTGAGCGCAATCCTGACGCTCGCCGGTTTGGTGCTGGGCATCGTCGTGCTGGTGCGGACCGTGAAGTACAAGCATCCCCGGCTGATCTTGTTCGGGACGATCTCGGGGTTGGTTGTCTCGGCGGTCATGTGCCTGCTGATTCTGACGTCGGTGCTTTTCTTCCGGCAGGTGAGCACGTATCAGGATTGCGCACGCTCGGCGTTGACGGAGTCCGCCAAGACGCAGTGCCTCTCCCAGCTTGAGAACTCGATGCCCGGGCCGTTGCGCTAGGCCCCCAAAAAGAAGCTGCGCAGACCCGCTCAGGCGTGTTCGTCGTCGTACGCGTTTTCATCCAGGTTCGCCTCGCGCAGCTTCTGGCTGCGTTCCAGCCACGGGCCCACCGCGTAGCCAATGACGACGCCGATACCCACTTCCGCGGCCAGCCAGACTGCCGTCCACAGCGGGTGGGGACCGATTTCCGTGAGCCGGCCAATGCCCGCCGAGCCGCGGGCGATCCATGCCAATGCCCCGCTCAACAACCCCGCGACGGCACCGATGAGTGCGCCAAGGAACAGCGTGGAGAGGGTGGCCGTGAACCAGCGGGCCTTGATCTTGATGGAGAGCCATTCGTCGAAGTGGTTCTCGCCTTCGCGGAGGAACCACCAGCCTGCCATGATTCCGGCCACTACAGGCAAGGCGAGGGCCATGGCACCGAATTCGAGCTGCCCCGCGGGAAGCCCACCGAAGATCGGCACGGCAGGCAGGGGCCCAACGGCGGTGCCCAGCGGCCCCGCAGTCGAGCCAACGCCGAGAGAGAAGCCCGCGCCCGAGGCCCAGGCAAGCGTGAAGATGACGAGGTTGGGCAGGAAGCCAAGTTGCGCGATCGTGAGGACAGCCCCACCCAAGGCACCCGCTTGCAGACCTTCGTACACAGCGATGATGTCTGTCCAGTGCCACACGATGTCCACCGCCAGCAACAGGGCCGCGAGCGCAACGGCGGCCATGGTCGCGACGAATCCGGCCTTCAACGCCGAGCCAACGTAGGAACCGGCCCAGCGTGAATGCTGGCTGGTCTTCGCTATCCAGGCAACAGCGTCCACGCCGATGAGCCTGCTCCATGAACCGGCCTCACGTCGGGCACCGACGATCATGCCCAGGCTGAACGAAATCAACGGGATGCTCATGGCCAGCCACAGGTTGATGACTACCTCGTTGGTGCGGCACACGAAACCCGTGGCTGCTCCGAATGCGGCATAAACCATCCACGCGCCAAGGAACGCCTGCCACAACTGGTCTGTATATGAGGCGCGGGCGAGTCGGCGCCCTGCCCGCCAAGCGAGCAGGAAGGGAATGAGCGTCAGGCCGAGGGGAATCAAGGACAGGAGTCCGGAACCGGGTTGCCCTGCCGTTCCCACGTTAACGGCGGAAACGTTGAGCGGAACACCGTGGATCAACAGCCAGGCCTGCCCGGCCAACCGTGCCAAGGCGTCGACGTTCCTGTTCTGGAACCCGTCCGTCGCCCACACCCCGACGAGCGGCAGCACCACCACAATCGCTGAAATGAACGCTGCCTGCGCCGCTTCCAGACCACCCTGCAGCCAAAGGGGCATTGGGAGGCCACGGTTTCCGGTCTGATCAGCGCGCAGTTTCATCGTGTTCTATGGTGCCACGGTGGGCGGCGCTCCCCCGGCAGGCGCCCTGCGGTACCGCGAACTGGAGCGCTTTTTCCGCGAACCGGCCGTAAAATTGGAGGTGTTCGCAAAGGGGTGAATGGAGAACGGCATGAGCACCTCTGCTTCGCATGCGCGCGGCTTCCACTTTGGCAGGCAGGACATCCAGGTAATCGGCCTGGGTGTGGGTGGCCTCTTGATGCTGGTGGGTGTCTTGGGGTTCATTCCCGGCATCACCGCCCAGTATTCCGAGCTACGGTTCCTCGGCCCGGAATCGCAGGCTTTGCTCTTCGGCGTGTTCCAGGTATCCATGCTGCTCAACATCGTGCAGCTGGCCGTCGGCGCGCTCGGCTTGGTCATGTCCCGCACAGCCCACGGAGCCCGCAACTACCTGATGGGCTTCGGCAGCCTGTACATCCTGCTCAGCATTTACGGCCTGAGCGTGGGCGTCGATTCCGCGGCGAACTTCCTATCCCTCAACACCGTGGACAACTGGACTCACATGGTGCTGGGCATCCTCATGATCACGGCAGGCTGGATGTTCGCCCAGTACTACATAGACGATAAAAAGGCCCGGAAATAATCGAAGCCGGGAACTAGGAGCGGCCAATGAATAGGTGTCACAACTAATAACAGAAAGTCGTACTAGCAGCTGGTGCAGCCGCCTTCGGATACTCTCCATAGGTTGCACCAGCCTTCTTTTGCCCTCCGGAAACGCCCGACGGCGACTGGCCGGGAAACGCCCGACGGCGACTGGCCGGGTAACCCTCGACGGCGGCCGGCCGCGTTGAGCGCGACGGCGCTACCACCCAGGCCCGACGATCTCCGCACTCGTCACGTATTCCATGGCTTTGACGAACTTCGGATCCCCCGCGCGGGCGTAGGCCTCCTCCTCGCTCAACTCCGCGACCCGGCAGTGTATCCACCAGAGATTGCCCAGCGGATCACGAACCCTGCCGACCTGTTCTCCCCAGAACATCTCCGTCATGTCGGTGACTGCCGTGGCACCCGCGGCGAGGGCGGCAGCGAAGGTGGCATCGCCGTCGTCGACGTAGACGCGGAGGAAAGCGTGAGTCGGCGGCCAATCCGGCCGCGAATCAAAGGCGAGAATGTTTGAATCGCCGATCCTGGCCTCGGCGTGCCCGATCGAGCCGTCCTCCATGGGGACACGGAAAGCTTCCTGGGCACCAAACGCGGCGGTGATGAAGTCGAGAAGCTGCGGTGTGCTGCGGGAGATGACCCACGGTTCGACGGAGCGGTAGCCTTCCGGGACCGAGGCAACGCCGGGAGCGCGTGGTACCGGGACCATGGAACTGACGGCTTCCGGCACTTCCGCCGGGGTTTGACCGGTCATGTGCCGTTTGAGGGACTCGATGGCGTACTCCATGCCGGCGGCGTACTCGGGTGCCTGCCAGCGACGTCCGGCTTCCTCGTCCGTGACATCTTCCATGTGCGACATGATCCACCAGAGGTTCCCTAGCGGGTCCTGGATCCGGGCGCCCCGGTCGCCCCACGCGCTGTTGTCGAGGACCGAAATCGTAGTGGCACCCGCGGCGAGGGCCGCGTGGAAGGCGGCATCGGCGTCGTCGACGTAAACGCGAAGGTACGACGGCGTGGCAGGCCAATGCGGCCGGCTATCGAAAGCCAGGACTACTGAATCGCCGATCCGGGCCTCCGCGTGCCCGATGGTGCCGTCCTCGCCGACAACACGATCGATTTCCTGCGCACCGAAAGCGGCGGTCAGGAATTCGAAGAGGGCGTTGGTGTCCCGGGTGATGAGCCATGGGCTGACGCTCGAGTAGCCGGTGGGGACGGTGCTGATGCTGGGGTTTGCCGCGGTCATGACTGAGTCCTGTCGCTCGGGGTTCCAGGGTTTCAGGATATGGCCGCGTCCTTGCGGGATGACATGGGTTCTCTCGGAAATCCACGATGACTACGGCTGCGGACCGTAGATGAACTCCTTGGCGTGGTTGACGGCTTTCTTGAAGGCGTCGTTACGGAGAGACACCTGTTCCTTGGTGCCACCCTTGCGCGGCTCGACGAACGTCGTCGGACCCGGCCGGAGGATCCAGATGTCGCCTGCAGGGGGAAGGTAGAAGACGCCGAATGACCTGTGTTCGGGGTCGTCTGTCCAGATGGGTACGACGGCGACGGCCGCGCCCGTGTCCGGGTTGATCCATTGGGCGCGGGGCAGGGGTTGTTCGTGTTCCTCGGGGTCCAGGAACGGCGCGGTTCCCTTGCCCCACCGTTGTTCGAACCGTTCGTAGAACGCCGGCATCAGCTGGCCATCGTACGAGCGCCAAGAGCTCATGTGCTTCTCCTTGGAAATTTCGGCGGGAACCCGGGCCCGGTTCGCGGGCTGGTTCCCTTGGTAGTTCCCGGACTGGTTCCCTGCGCGGTTCCACGTGAGGGTGACCAGCGCGTGGGCCCGAAGACCAGCGGCTTCTGGGCGGTGCCCTGGTCCGCGGCGGGGGCCGGCGCCTGATGAAAACGGACTTTGACAGGCGTTCCCTGCTTCATGCCGGTGCCGCTGCTCCTGCCTGAGCGCCCGCGGTCGAAGGCGGCCCTCTTCACAGGATCAGCCAAGACCACGTACGCCTCCATGATGTCGTGCAGTTTCTGCGCGGCTTTGATGGAATCTTCGCCGTCGGTGGGCAACCTTGTATCCGGGTGGTGGATGCGCAGGAGCCTGCGGTAGGCGCGGGCGATCTCACGGGTGGTCGCCGTGGGCGCCACATTGAGGATCGCGTAGTAGTCGGGTTGGTTGTTCAAGGCTGGATTCCGGATGACGATGCTGGTTCCACATGATGCCGGGATTGGGCGATGGCCCCCGGCGTGAGCCAGGGGCCACCATTCGGGAGACAACGTCGGGGACCGCGTTTCATCTGCGCAACAAGCGCTGTGGCGTGGCGCGAAGCCTGCGCCCATCTATTCCGATGCGGTCGGTCTGAAGCTCCCGTCTGACGCTCCGCTGGTCAGCCACCCCCGGGTGGAGCTCCAGCGGAGCAGCTGAAACTAGGCGTTGATCTCCTGCCGTTGCTCGTTGGATGTGATCTCGATGCGCCGCGGCTTGGCCTTCTCGGCAACGGGGATGCGGAGTGTCAGCACACCCGCGTCGTAGCTGGCCTTGACGCCATCAGTATCCAAGGTGTCGCCCAGGATCAGTTGCCGGCTGAAGACGCCTTGCGGACGTTCGGCGGCGATCATTTCAGTATTTTCGCCTGCCGGCGACTTCCGCTCGGCCTTCACCGTCAGAACATTGCGTTCGACGTCCAGGTCAACTGAACCAGGGTCGACCCCGGGCAGGTCGAGAGCAACGATGAATTCCTCGCCCTCCTGCCAAGCATCCATCGGCATGCCGGCAGGGCGTGCTGTTGTGCCAAAAACCTGTTGGGCGAGCCTGTCGAATTCGCGGAACGGGTCAGTGCGCATCAGCATGGTGGTTCTCACTCCTTCAAATCTTGATGCGGTTTTGTTGTTCTGCCAGCCTTCCCGATCTGTATTGGCTGGTATAGATTTTTTATAGCACTGGTGAGAGAGTGGTGCAAGAGGTTTTTTTGAAGAAGTTTGAGAGGTTCAGATGGCTGGCTTGGATGGCAGTAGCGCCGCTGAGGATCACGACGGCGGTTCGGTTGCCGGGGTGCCCCACGGCGGTTCTGCGGATGGCGGGGACCGGGACGGCGTGGGCGTCTATGCCATTTCCGTAGCGGCGGAACTGGTGGGCACGGGCCAGCAGAACCTCCGACTGTACGAGCGCAAAGGCCTGCTCACCCCCGAGAGGACCGACGGCGGCACCCGCCGATACAGCGAACGGAACCTCGAGACGCTGCGAAGGATCGGCGTCCTCCTGGACGAAGGGCTGAACCTGGCGGGCGTAAAGCTGGTGCTGGAGCTGGAGGCTGAGAACCGGGGGTTGGTGGAAGACAACCGAGGACTTACCGAAGACAACCGCGGGCTCAGGGAAGACAATCGCGGGTTGCGGAAGGATCTGAAGCGGGCGCGGGGTGACTCTCCTGACTGACCTCGGGCAGATGCGGTACGTCCTGACGGAGGGTCAAAAGGGTCTGCTAGCTCCGTACGCAATCAATAGGATTCGGGAGCCCGACCACTGGCTTACGTAACAATGCGTGACTAGGCGCGGGTTGCCCGCAACCAAGGAGGACCGCGGATATGGTGATGTCCAGCGGAAAAGTTGCCAACGATATGACTGATTCGCTTTGGCTCTGTCGTCGGCAGACGGTGTTGGTTCAAGACCAGGACAGAGTGCGGAGATCACTCCAACTCGCATCTATAGAAGGAAGAGCAATGCGTAAAGCACTCATGGGGGCTTCCCTTATTCTCGGGGTCACGATGGCACTCACCGCGTGCGGTGGTGCCATTCCAAAAAACACCCCGTCAGAATCGGCCAAAGCGTCCGACGAGCCGGTCACCGCTCCAACTGCCACACCTGTAGCCACTCCCAAGTCCACGCCCTCGCCAACAGGAAACGCCAAGTCTGTGCGAGGCAACTTCATCGCTGGTCTCGGCGATGTGGGGACATTCAGCGATGCCAACACAAAGAAGGTGACGACCAAATTCACTGTGGATAGCATCCTGGACACCGTATGTACTGAGCCCTATAACCAGCCAGCACAAAATGGCCGGATCATCGCCGTCAAACTCACCGTCGAGACGACGCCCGAACTGGCAGAAGATTCCTACCCCAAGTACACGATCAGCAGCCACGACTTTAAGTTCATCGCGTCGAACGGTACGACGTTCAACGGCAGCCTAGGCGGTATTGCCACCTACGGCTGTATTGACGACGCTCTGCAGTTCCCCAGCGCGGGCATGGGTCCCGCCGAGAAAGTCTCAGGCAGTGTCATTCTCGATCTACCGCCAGGCCCGGGTGTCCTGGTCTACACCGGCGGATCTTACGCGGGTCCGTTCTTTGAGTACACAATCAGTTAGCTACACCACCTAGATCG
The DNA here is from genome assembly GCF_040684895.1 of Paenarthrobacter sp. NPDC089322. Lineage (NCBI taxonomy): Bacteria > Bacillati > Actinomycetota > Actinomycetes > Micrococcales > Micrococcaceae > Paenarthrobacter > Paenarthrobacter sp. NPDC089322. The sequence continues at coordinate 269,823 of NZ_JBFBGW010000004.1, read as the reverse complement.
AAGGTGGAGCGGCCGGCCTTAGCCCAGCTGAGACCGGCCGCCCTCGCCCGTTGTCCCCAGCATTATGTGTAGATTGGGGACACCTTGAAGTTCACATAAACCAACGGCTCTTGGGGAGTCTGCCAGAGATTGCCCGCGGTGCTGCCACCGCTCTCCTTAAGTGGATCGGCCCCTGGAGGCTCCAGAGGAACCGTTCAGGCCTTGCAGGTGGATACTTGGGCCCGAGAATCAGGAATCTGCGTCTGCCTTCCGGCCCGGTTGAACTTCATCAAACGTGGCGGTGCCGACCCACTACTGCCCGCAATACCGGGGTGGAATGAAAATCGCCCCTTGAGCCGAAGCTCAGAGGGGGCGATGTCTGATGAGTAGAAGCCAACACAAGATGCCGACGAGCTGGCTCCACGAATGACTTGGACCGTACCCTGCGACGGTCTTGCCAAAGTAGCGGGTTAGGTTAAAGAATCGCCGTCATTCCATTCCACCCGGTCCCCACACGCGTAGCCGTAGGCCACCAAGACCCACCCTGCCCCGAGTACAGCCAAAGCTCTCCGGCAGAATTTCGCGCCAGGATGTCGGCCCGGCCGTCGCCGTCGAAGTCACCCGGGCCTACCAGGGAATTCATGACGTTCCAGCCCTGCCCGATGGCTTGGCGAGCCTGCCAGCTGCCGGCACCATTCGGGGGGTAGAGCCACAGCGTGCCGGCACCATCGCGGGCAGCGATGTCGGACAGGCCGTCGCCGTTGAAGTCGCCAACACCGGTGATTTCGGACATGTCGGACCAGCCTGAGCCCGCCCACATGCGCGGCAACCAGCCGCCGTTTCCATCGCCTCGGTACACCCACAGTGTGCCGATCCGGTCGCGTGCGGCTACATCGACGAATCCTTCCCCGTGGAAGTCGATCCCCTCGATTGCGCTCATGCCTTCCCATCCGCTGCCGACCTGCACGCGCGGCTTCCAGCCTGCGGAACCGTTGCCCGGGTAAAGCCACAGGACGCCGGCACCGTCACGGGCAAAGACATCAGAATGAGAATCCCCGTTGAAGTCGCCTGGAGCAACCAGTGCGGTCATGACGTTCCAGCCCTGCCCGACCTGGACACGCGCCAGCCAGCCGCCTGAACCGTTGCCCGGGTACAACCACAGCGCACCGGACGCTTCCCGAGCCAGGATGTCGGTAAAACCATCGCCGTTGAAGTCATTCTTAACAGGCGCCGGGACGGTCCCATCGATCACCGACACGGAGTCGCTGCCGTTGTTGGCCACGTACGCCACGCCGGTTGAGGGGTTCACGGCTGCCGCAACCGGGTCCTGTCCTGTGAAGACTGCTGAGACGCTATTGTCGGCGCCGTCAATGATGGTGGTACCCCGTCCGGACAGAGGGACGTAGATCTTGTTGCTCTCCTGATTCACCGCAATGTCGCTGATAAGGGAAGGCGTGACGATCCGGGCAACCTCAGTCAGGGTGGCCCCATCAATGACCTTGACGTAGCCTTCCGTGGAAGTGCTGTCCGCTGCCACATAAATCCGGTTGGTGGCCGGGTTGACGGCCAACTTCCCCACCGCGCTGGACGACTCGAGCTTTCCCGTGGTTTTGTCTGTCGCGCCGTCAATCACGCTCACGCCGGCGCCGTACCTGCCAAGCGTGGTGAAGTAGATCTTGTTGGTTGTCTCATTGACCGCTATGCCGAGAATGCCTCCAGCGCCAATGATGGTCTCGCCGGTGACGCTCCCGGCAGCGTTGATGACCTTGATGGTTCCGCTGGAGTTTACGTAAACCTTGTCAGTGACAGGGTTAACCACAATGTCCTTCGCGCCCCCTGAAAGCGGAACGGTGGTCACGGCGTTCGTTGCACCGTCGATCACGGCAACACCGGAAGCGACGCCGACGTAAATCTTGTTGTTCGTCTCGTTCACCGCCACGACACCCGCCCCGGATACCGCTGGTACAGACGTCACGGCGCCGGTCACACCGTCAACGACGGCAACGGAGCCGTTAATCTCGCTGACGTAAATCTTGTTCGTTGCCGAATTAACAGCAACATCCACAGGCATGTCACCCGAGTAGAGAATCCGCGAGCCACTGATTCCGTCAATGACGTAAACGCCCTCAAACGTTGCAACATACGCTTTGTTCGTCACCGGGTTTACGGCAATGTCCCCGGGTTGATCCCCCGTGGATACAACGTTCGTCACAGCGTCGGCAACCGCGGGTGAGCCGGGTGAACCAACGGCGCCCAACAACAATCCCAGCCCCAAACCGGCCGCAAGAGACCGAGCCGCCCCCAGGCGCCGCCGTCGTCCGTCATCCGAAACAGCACGGAGCGCGCGCGATTCAGCCCCAGCAGTACCCATGGAAAAGACCCCCAAAATCAAGAACGCCCAGCGCGTCGTAGAACGCCAGCCTACCGCCGCCCACAGACAAAAGGTACAAACCACCTGTTAACCAACTCTTCCCCCACAGGCCACCCCGTCGCACCCCGCAAGCCAACCGCCGCGACCACCGTTGAAGGCGTGAGGATCGCAATCGTCGCTGAATCATTCCTGCCGCTGATGAACGGGGTAACCCACTCGATACTGCGGGTGCTGGAGCATCTGCAGGAGCGGGGTGATGAGGTGATGGTGATTGCGCCGTCGACGTCGGACACTGATGTTTCGAGCGTCGTCAAAGGTGCGTACGTGCACCGGCTTCCCTCTGTGCCGCTGGCCGGTTACACGAATGTGCGGGTTGCGTTGGGTGGTGTGAATCGGGTCAAGAGAATCCTTGCCGATTTCGCCCCCGACGTCGTTCACCTCGCCTCCCCGTTCGTGCTCGGCTGGCGCGCCGTGCAGGCCGCCGACCAACTCGGCCTCCCGACGGTCGCGATCTACCAAACCGAGGTTCCCAGCTACGCCGCGCGCTATGGCGTGCCGTTTCTGGAGAACTGGGCCTGGAACCGTGTGGACAACATCCACCTCATGGCCAGCCGAACCCTGGTGCCGTCCACGTTCGCGCTGAACCAGTTGCGCGGCCGCGGCATCATGCGCGTGGACATGTGGCGTCGCGGTGTGGAGACCGCGCGCTTCAACCCGGCAAAACGCTCGACGGCGTGGCGCAGCAAAGTAGCGCCCGACGGTCACCGGATCATCGGCTACGTCGGCCGCCTCGCCATCGAAAAGCAGGTCGAGGACCTCGCCGTGCTGGCGGATATTCCCAACACGAAGCTCGTGGTTGTTGGCGACGGCCCGCAGCGGGAGACTCTTCAGGCGGCGTTGCCTGACGCCGTGTTTGTGGGTTTCCTCGGCGGTGATGACTTGGCACAAGCGGTGGCTTCCTTTGACCTTTTCGTCCATCCCGGTGAGTTCGAGACGTTCTGCCAGACCATCCAGGAAGCCATGGCCTCGGGCGTTCCCGTGGTGGCGACCGGCCGTGGCGGCCCCTTGGACCTCGTCGAAAACTCCCGCACGGGCTGGCTGTATGAACCCGGAAACCTTGCCCAGTTGCGTGGCTACGTGCAGGACCTGATGGGCGACGACGCCAAGCGCCGTGCATTCGCAACGGCAGCAACCGCTTCGGTCCAAGGGCGGACGTGGCCGGTGCTCAGCGCAGACCTGGTGCGGCACTACAACGAAGTCATCGCCGGCGTGCCTGCCGGTGAAGCAGACCCCGAACTTACCTCCAGCAAAGGACCCTTTTCATGAAGATCTCCGTGATCGGCTGCGGCTACCTCGGCGCCGTCCACGCCGCCACCCTCGCATCGATGGGCCACACCGTGGTGGGCATCGACGTCGACTCCCACAAGGTTGAGCAGCTCAATAAGGCGCTGGCTCCCTTCCACGAACCCGGCCTGGACGAGCTCCTTGGCGATGGCCGCGCCACGGGCAGGCTCACGTTCACCATGGACTTCTCTTCGGCGGCGGACGCGCAAGTTCACTTCCTCTGCGTGGGCACTCCGCAGTCCAAGACCTCCGACACCGCGGACCTCTCCTACCTGATGGGCGCCACCCGGAGCCTGCTCCCCCACCTGGCCAAGGGTGCCGCCGTCGTGGGTAAATCCACCGTGCCGGTAGGCACGGTGGAGACGCTCCGCGACCTCCTGGCGCGGCGTTCGGACGTGCTCCTCGGCTGGAACCCCGAGTTCCTGCGGCAGGGCACAGCCGTGAAGGATTCGCTGGTGCCGGACCGCTTGGTCTACGGCGTCCCGGGCGGCAAGGGCGCCGCTGCCGGTGCGCCGATCACCGCCGTACTGGATGCCGTGTACGAGCCGCTGATCAGTGCGGGCATCCCGCGGCTGGTGTGCAACTTCGCGACGGCTGAGCTGATCAAGTCGGCGTCGAACGCGTTCCTGGCCACCAAGGTCAGCTTCATCAACGCGATGGCTGAGCTCTGCGACGCGTCGGGCGCCGACGTCAGCGAACTCAGCGAGGCCATGGGCCTGGATCCCCGCATCGGCAACCGGTACCTGCACGCCGGGCTCGGCTTCGGCGGCGGCTGCCTGCCCAAGGACATCCGCTCGTTCCGTGCACAATCGCGCGAACTGGATGTGCCGTCCGTGGATGCTTGGATGGCCTTGGTTGACTCGGTGAACCTGAACCAGCGTTCCCGGACCGTTGAAGTGGCCCGCGAGATGTGCCGCGGATTCCTGTCCGGGCGCACGGTCACGATCCTCGGCGCGTCCTTCAAGCCCGACACCGACGACATCCGCGACTCCCCCGCCCTTGACGTCGCCCAGCAGCTCGCATCCGCCGGCGCACACGTCACCGTCACCGATCCCAAGGCCATCAACAACGCCTGGATCCGCTACCCGCAGATCCGCTTCGAAGCCTCCACCAAACGCGCCCTGGAAGGCGCCGAACTGGTGCTGCTCCTCACGGAATGGAACGAATACGTGCAGCTTTCTCCTGTGGAGGCCGGGCAGCTGGTACGACGGCGGATGGTGCTGGACGCTCGGAACGTCCTGGACGCTGAGGCCTGGCGGAGCGCCGGCTGGACCGTGCGCGGCCTCGGCACGGGTGCTGCGGTCGCGGCCGAGGAACGCAACGAAGCGAAGCGGCACGCGCGGGCGTGATTGGGGCTGCGCTAAAGTCATAGACAACTTCTCCTGTTTGTCCCCCTAGGCCCGGTGCTACGGTCGCACCACGCGCCATCGCATCGGCGCATCTAAAGGGGGCTCTCAGTGAAAAGATTTATGTTTAGCACCGGGAAAAATCGGTATTTCCCAAGCAAGACTCTTGCTCAGTTCGGAAACACACGTGGGTTGGTGGCGGCCGCGTCCTTGCTGCTTTTGCTTACCTCCTGCGCATCGGGAACCGGAAACTTGAGTTCGGTAGGCGCCACCAAAACGACGTCAAGTCCGTCTTCTACTCCTACACCCAGCAAGGTCGCCGGCACCGCGTGCACCACCGAGAAGGCAAGCCAGGTCAGCGCTGGAGAGAATTACGTCTGCTCGGTGGACGAGTCCGGAAAACTGCTGTGGCTTGACTCGGCCACCGCCGGGAAGCTGGCCGATAAGCGAGCCGCGGAAGTTGCAGCCAAGGCTGCAGCGGAGAAAGCGGCAGCCGACGCCGCTGCCAAAGCCGCAGCGGACCAAGCGGCGGCTGAAAAGGCGGCAGCAGAGAAAGCTGCAGCGGACAAAGCCGCTGCGGAGAAGGCGGCAGCAGAGAAGGCGGCTGCTGAGAAAGCCGCGGCTGACCCGGCTGCGGCCGCAGCGGCGGCGGCCCCGAAGCCCGCACCTCTTGTCCAGAGCAATTGCGATCCGAACTATTCAGGGTGTGTCCCCGTTGCTTCGGACGTCGACTGCGCGGGAGGTAGTGGCAACGGGCCAGCATACGTGCGAGGTCCTGTCACCGTAGTGGGCAGTGATATCTACAAGCTCGACAGTGATCACGATGGGATTGGCTGCGAGTAAAGTCTCCGCACAGCGCGGCTGGGCGTCCGGAGTCGCGGGCTAAGCCCGGCGGCTCTGGACGTCGAGCAGGAACTTAATTCCGGCGTCGGACAGCTTCTCATCAAAGACGTCCCAACTGATGCCATCCCATAGTTCCAACAGGTGCAGGCTCCGCCGGATGTCGTGGTACAGCTCCAGGGCCCATTCCACCGGGATCTCCCCGTTGCCCTCTTTTGTCCTCAGTCCACCGTGGTGAAGCGCTGCCTGGAAAGCTTGGCCCAGGAGGCCGTAAGGCGGCTCGTCTCCGGTCAACGTCCAGTGGACCACCAGCGGCGTACCTACCTTCTCCGCAGCGGTGGCAGGATCTGCCAGAAGCTCCACAAGGAAGTTCCACAGGCCCTCCGGGTCATCTGCCAATGCGCGTCCCCGCGGGGTCAACAGCAGCTTGTCCTTGTACTTTCGCAGCAGCTCCAACTTGGATCTGCTCGCGAAGGTTCCGGATGGGTGACGTGCTCACTTCTACCCGGCCGGACGAGATCCATTCGTCGTCCCAGCCGAGTTCAGTCATCGCCCGCTTCACGAAGGCCGGCTTGAGATAGCCGGCCGAGGTCAGCGGAAGACCATCGGGGTCCGCTGCTTTGAGGAACCACAGGATTGGACCCAGGACGGTCTGCCGGTCCTCGGCTGTCACCGCGCCCGACCAAAACCGTTTGGCCAATCGTCGCAGTTGCCCGTTCACCTCGGCCAGGTCGAAAGAGGACGGATCAAACTCGGATAACTTTTCCTGCGTCACGAACTCAAGCCACTCTACGGCTTCGCGATGTTCGGGGTGCTTTGGATTCCCCACAACGCGAACCACGTTTGCGTACCCATGAACACCGCCCGAGTCTTCAATGGGGTCCACGCATGGCACCGCCCGTACACGCAAAGGTGTTGTCGGGAAGAACGGCGGGTCCCACGACGTCGATCTCATGCGTCCAGCGGTCGCCGAAGTCGTACTCGTACTCCAGTTCCGACTTGCCCCGAGAGGACGGATCAAACAGCGCCAGCAGCCGGACGTCACGTGCTGCCTCGGCATCTTCGGGGGCATCGCCGTCGAGCAGTGTGATGATTCGCTTTTTCCCGGTGCGATCCTGTCCCGTGAGGTCGTAGAGGTGGCAGTCTTTCCAGCCGAAGGCGCACTGGATCGCTGCGTGCAGATCAGCGACCGTGGCACTCTGCGGTAGGACAAGCTACCGCCAGATGAGCGGCTCAGTCTCGCTGATGGAAATGCGCAACTCAAGAGCGGGAACTTGGGTGGGTGACTCCATGGAGCCATTCTGCCAGTGCGGTTCCCGCGGCCGCGAACCAGCACCTAGGCGGCCAGCCGCACCACTCATTTTTCGGGTTTTGGACGGTCAAAACCCCCGAATAGGCCACTTTCGAACACCTACTTGAACCGATTGAACACCTAGACGCCGATTCGCGGCCATATTCTGCTCTTGTGCTTCCGGGACGGGATCCCGGTGTCCGGCGGGAACCCCACCCGTCCTAGGCGTAGGGAGCACAACGGCGCGGCTCCACCACTGAAACCCCCCGGTGGGGCCGTGCCCAGCCGGGCGGGGCCATCGCATTTTCTGGCCGCCTCAATGCGGCAACGAGACGGCCACTAAAAGTAGAGTCCGAAAATGGACATCACGTAGAACAGCAATGAAAGATACGCCGAAGCAAATGCTGTTTGATATGGCCATCGTGTCCGATTCAAATCCCCCGCAGCTACCGAGTGTCGGCCACTCGTGTCGGGCCTAGCCGGCCCCCTCGCCGAATGCTGCACCGGGTAAAGCGCGAAAGCGGCAACAAGGAGTGCTGCCGCAAGGTAAGCAAGACCCCAGAAACCGTGAAAGCCCGTCACAGTCGGCAACAGAACCGCGGCCAGGAGGGCAAGCCCGTTGCCTACCAGTTGCATCCCAACAAAGAACCGGTCCAACGAAGACCTGGGCTCCAACGGATACCTAAAACGACCGGCAACTGCCACCGACGTCGCAATCACGACCAGTGTCACTATCAAAAGAAGTCCAGCCATTTGGCTCCCTCTCCATCATTAGTGCACTGGCATTGACGCTAACGATAGCCGCCGCAGTGATCAGCCCTTCGCGATTCGCCGCAACCGCAGCAGCCGAAAGACAATTCCCACAGCAAACATCAGAACCCCGAGCCCTACCGACAACGGCGGCAAAGTAGCAACCAACGCCACGCAGGCCACAGCACCCGCAACCTGCAGCGCCTTCGGGTATCGGCGGTCCTCAGCCGGTTGTGTAAACGCAGCGATGTTGGCCACCAGGTAGTAGAGCAGCACGCCGAATGACGAGAACCCGATAGCATCGCGGAGATCCGCCACGGCGATGATCAGGCAGATCACGATGGCCAGGGTAGTTTCAGCCCGATGCGGAACCTTGTAGCGCGGATGGACGGCAGCGAGCCAATGCGGGAGGTCATGCTCGCGGGCCATGGCCAGGCTCGTCCGCCCAAGACCGGCGACCAGCGCCAGCAACGCACCCAGGGAGGCAACGGCGGCGCCAACTCGGACCACGGGCGCAGCCCAGGACAGCGCACCCGCATTCACAGCGTCTGCCAACGGTGTTGGCGTCCCAGCCACTCCGTCAGGCCCAAGAGCCGCAAGCACCGTGACGGCGATGACGGCGTAAAGAATGATCGTGATACCCAGCGCGATGCTGATGGCGCGCGGAATGGTCCGCCTGGGCTCGCGGACTTCCTCTCCCATGGTTGCGATCCTGGCGTAGCCCGCGAACGCGAAGAACAGCAGCCCGCCGGACTGAAGAATCCCGTACCAGCCGTGTGCCAGCAGCCCCTCCCCCGCGACGTTGCTGAAGTCGGGACCGGAACCGCCCCACACTGCCGTGACAGCAATCGCCAAAGCAACCAGAACAGCAATCACAAGGATGCGGGTCAGCCCAGCAGTTCGGGTCACCCCGTGATAGTTCACGGCAGTCAGAATCACGACGGCGGCAATCGCCACCGGGCGTTCCCAACCTGCCGGTGCGGCATAGGCGGCGAAAGTCATCGCCATTGCGGCGGCACTGGCAGTCTTGCCGATGACGAATCCCCATCCGGCGAGGAACCCGGACCACGGACCAAGCCGCTCACGACCATAGACGTAAGTGCCACCGGACGTGGGGTATGCGGCGGCTAGCTGGGCGGAGGACGTGGCATTGCAGAAGGCCACGAACGCGGCGACGATCAACCCGATGAGCAACCCGGAACCCGCCGCCGCAGCGGCAGGGGTAAACGCTGCGAACACGCCAGCGCCGATCATCGAGCCCAGTCCGATCAGGGAAGCATCAAACGTGCCAAGACGGCGGGCCAAGGCCGGGGAGTTACTCACGAGCACCCTTCGCGCAATGTGGTCCGAGGTTTCGGAATTTGGGAGGTGCTTTTAGCCTATCCCGGCCCTGTGACTGTTAAGTGCTCGTTGAGCCCCTGTTCAGCCGAGGCCCGGGATCAACAAGACTTTGCACGCGTCTCCGGTGAGCAGGTCTACCGCTTCGTCGATGTCGCTGAGCTTCTTGCGGTGGGTGATAAGCCAGTCGAGTTCCAGCTTCCCGGAGTCCAGCAACAGTAGGCTCTGCTCCCAGGTTTCCCAGAGCTTGCGTCCGAAGATTCCCCGGAGGGTGACGCCCTTTTTGTTGATGTAGGCAGCAATGTCGACCTCAGCCGGGCGGCTGGGGTGTCCGACCGTTATGACGGTAGCCTCTCGGCGGACGGCTTCGAAAAGAGTGGTGAGGGTGCCGGGTGCTCCGGAGCATTCGAAGGCGACGTCGAAGCCGCCGCGTCGGCCGGTCAGTTCGCGGCAGCGTTCAACGATGCCGTCGTTCGGGTGCAGGGCGGTAGCACCGAGTTTTTCGGCTTGGGCGCGTCGGTATGGGTTCGGGTCGACGGCGATGACATGCGAGGCGCCCATGAGCAGTGCGAGGTTCACGACAACCAGGCCAACCGGCCCTGCGCCGCTGACGAGCACGGCCCGTCCGGCGACGGAGTAGTCTGCACGCTGGATGGCGTGGACAGCGACGCCGGCTGCTTCGAGCAGGGCACCGGACTCAAGGGACAGTCCGGTGGGGAGCTTGACGCAGATTTCCTGCGGGACGGCGGCGTATTCGGCGAAGACGCCGTCAATGTGCATGCCGAGGATTCCGGTGCGTTCGCAGGTATGTGCGTCTCCCGTGCGGCAGGGGAAGCATTGTCCGCAGGTCAGGTGGCTTTCAAGGGCAACCTGATCACCGATCTTGAGTCCGGTCACACCGGCTCCAACCTCGACGATCGTGCCTGCGCCTTCATGGCCGAGTATTACGGGGAGGTTGAGGTTGAACGCCTGGGCGGATGGAGTCCATTCGTACAGTTCGCGGTCGGTGCCGCATAGGGAAGCTGCGCCGACTTCAATGACCACTGTCCCTTCTGTTGCTTTGGGGTCTCCGGCGTCGGTGACATATGTGACGCCCTTTTCTGCCGCGTTCTTTACTACTGCCCGCATGGGAGCCGCCTTTCTGGGTTTTGAAGATGCTTGGAGATTGTCGTGTAAGGCGTTAGCCGGTGAGTTGGCCGGCGAAGCGGCGCAGGATATTGGTGGGGCCGACCTGTCCGCCCTTAAGGAGCAGGCGGCAGCCCGCGACGGCCGAAGCGCTGTCTGAGCGCAAGATTGGGCCTGCGGTGACGAACTGATCCGAGACCCGCAGCTCGCGCACACCCATGGCAATGAGTGCGTGGCTGGAGGTGTCGCCGCCGAAGACGGCGATGTCTTTGGTGGCCCCGGACTGAGCCATCCGGGCTGCGATCCCGCCTATCAACGACCCCACGTAGCCGGCATCCACCGGTATGCTGGCCCCGTAGCGGGGGTCCGCCGCCCCGCGGGTGGTGTGAACGATGACGTTGCGGCCGGATCGAAGGGCCGCCAAGACGCGCTCATCTAGAGCAGTGACGGACACCCCGGCATGGCCCTGCAGCAGTTCGACAGGCACGGGTACCTCCTCCCATCCATTTGAGACTGCGTCGGAGATCTGTTCTGCTGTGGTGCTGGACGCCGAGGCGCTTACGGCCAGCACGGGTCCGGATGGCTGCTGCGGCCCGGGGGTGCGGGCAGGCTGGTCGGAAATGGACCGTGCAAGTGCTGCCATGATCCCGCCGGATCCCACAACGATGGAGGGCCCGTGTCCGTGTTCCTCCCGTGTCAATGCTTCAGCAACGGCGTCCACATGCCGTTCGTCTACGGCGTCCACCACAAAGGCTTGTGCTCCGGGCTCCCGTCGACGCTCGGCCCAGACGTCTTTGAAGGTGCCGTCCTCGTAGGCGGGCAGGTGGATGGCACCGGGCACTTCTTCGGTGCCGAGCTGTTCAGCCAAGACCTGGCGCAGGTCTGCCTCGGCCATCGGAGTGGAAGGATGCCGGGACATGACGGGGTGGCGGTCCAGCCGGTAGATCTTCCCGGCATGGGTGGCGTAGTGATTGCTGAAGGCTGTGTAGCGCCCGAAACCTGGCTGGGCGGGCGCCACGGGGATTGGGCCGTGCAGGGGGAACTGCTCATGGAGAAGCTGGATTCCGCGGCCGATGCTGCCGACCGTGGTGGAGCTGTCGAACGTGGAGCAGACCTTGTAGAGCAGCACCTCAAGGTTCACGGCGGCAATCCCGGCAAGGTCCCTGCGTACCAGGGTGTCGAATGCCGTCCCGGCCAAGGACCTGGAGGGTCCGGCGATTCCGACGACGTCAGCATCTGCGGGCAGCGGTGCGTCGCCGATGACGAGGACTGCTTCCAAGCCGTAGCGGTGGGACTGGGCCAGAACGTCGGCGGCTCCGGTGAGGTCGTCTGCCACGAAACCGAATGCAGGCATGTCAGGCACCTTTTCTGAAGGTTTGGACTGCGTGAAGGAGTACATCGTCCCCGCTTTGGGACCGCTCTTCCGCCGCGGTTTGGAGGGGTACGCCGGCTACGGCCGCTTCCCACGCCTGGCGCAAGCTTCGCACTCCGGCGGCGGGGCCGTCCGGATGCGCTGCCACGCCGCCACCGGCCAGCATCATCAGATCGGTGGATCCGACGGCATCGAAAGTGGGCCCAGGGGTGGTGACGTTCTGCCCGGAGGACAGGACCGGCAGTGGTGCGGTGGTTTGGCCGAGCGGTTCAAGGAGGCTGCGGATATTCGCGGCCACCTCTTCGTCCAGTTCGTAGAACTTGCTGCCCAGCCCGCTGGCGTGAAGGTGATCGGCGCCTGCAAGTCGGGCCATTTGCTGCCAGACCCGGTAGTCCATGCCCAGGGCTTTGGACCGCATCGTGGCTGCGAGGCCTGCCCGGTGACCGTGGATCGGTACCTCGGCGAAGCTGCGCAATAAGGCAAGGGCAGGCAAGCCCATCACGGGGATGTTCAGCATCACGCAAGTACCGCCCGCTTCGACGACCAGGTCGTGGCGTTTCTGCAAGCCGGCGAGGTCACCGGTGATGTTGAAGGCGTACATGGTGGAGTGGCCGGTAGCCTGCTCAGCGGCACGGATTTCCTCGGTGGCGACCGCGACCCTGCGCTCCAGCGGCAGGTACGCTGGGTCGGTCATCAGTTCGTCGTCTTTGATCAGGTCGATGGAGGCCCTCGCCAGGTCCCGCACCACAAGGCGGAACTCCTCTTCCGAGAGCCCGACGTTGGGCTTCACAATGGTGCCGACCATGACGCCTTGGACGTCGCTGATCAGTTTGCGCGTCCCCTCGATGCCGAATGCGGGGCCGGGGTGGGCGGCGATGAAGTCTTCGGGCAGGACGATGTCCTGGAGGCGGCAGGCAAAAAGGTCGCCCAGTTCAAAGAGGTTGCCGGCGATGGCGGTCTGTAGGGTGGCCAGGTCCGTGCCGACGTTCTCCATCGGGAAAGCGACGGTGACAAGGGCGGCCCGGACCTTTTCCGGAGTTGTCCTTGACGGCAGGGAGGGCGGGCAAAAACCAAGCTCCTGGACGTCCGTGATGCGCGCGGCGTGCCGCTCGCGAATGCGTGCGGACTCGCCGGGTACTGGCAGGAACGTACCGCTGGATTGTTCGCCCGCCATGATGGCTGCGGCCTTCTCCGGGTCAATCTCGGACTCTAGGTAGTAAGTGCATCGCACCGAGCGCGGGTCGCGCATGAGTTCTCCGTCCTTCAAGGGGATGTATGAGGGGTTCAGATTGAGGTTGTTACCGGATCGGCGGGCCGGAGACCTCCGGCCCGTTTCAGTGCCCAGGATGCGACGATTGGGGCGAGTATCGCTGTCACCAGGACTGCCGTAGCGGCTTGGGCTGAAGCGGAAGCAACAAAGGGTTCGAAGCGCGGGTCGGCGACGGCGACTACCGCGGGGACGGCGACGGCGTTCCCGGCTGTGGTGCCGGCTGCGAACCCAATGCCGCTTTGGTATCCGCGCTTGAGGATGAACCGGTACCCCAGGTAGGTCAGGCCTCCGGTGAACACGACTACTATCAGGCCGAGGAAGATCCCAGCGGTTCCACCGGTGAGCACCGTGTTCAAATTGATGCCTGTACCAACAGCGAAGGACATGAAGGGGATAACGATGTTGGGCACGTGGTCCAGCGCCTTGGTCCATTCGCGATCGACCGCGCCGATGATGAGGCCGATGATGAACGGGATAAGCGCCGCAGCGAAGGCCAGAACCGGGATGTCACCCAACCCTGATGCGCCCAAAAAGATCAGTGCCAAGAACGGTCCGTCATCGAAAGCGCTGGCTACGTAGGCACCTGTATCCCGTTGGTCACCATACTGGCCGGCGAACGCAAGCCACAGGGCTCCGTTACTGTTCCCGAAGATCGCAAGCATCGCCAGGATTGATACACCGGCGATGCCGTCGATGCCGACCACCAGGCCCAAAATCACCGCAATCGTGGCGGGGATGAGAGTCTTGCAGACCAGCACAACGGTGGTGGTGGAGGCGGCAGCTTTGCCGCTGTGGCTTCCTGTGATCTGGGCGCCGGTGGCGAGGATCAGCACGGCGATCAACGTCAGGGCACCCTCCTTGAAGAGCGCCGTGGTGAAACCGCCGATTTTTAGCGCTTCAGGCGCGAAAGTATTCATCAGCACGCCCAGCATCAGTGGGATGAGCATCATCCCCGCGGGCACCTTTTGGAGGAAAGCAAACATCGGTACGCGTGAGCGTCCGGTCCTCAGATGCATCTGCGTCATTTTCGACCTCTCTACGTCATTGTATGTGCCAGTCGTCGGATCAAGTCCGTACAATTAGTACGTACATTACATGTGGCATGGATCACCCGTCAAGCAGGAAGCGCCGAGCCTGCGGGCTATGATGTGCACTAGTGGCAAAGGAGACAGCGTGAGTATGCAGCCAGCTGCAGTCGACCCCCCGGAGCGGACGCCCCGAGTAAGTCGGGAGGAGGGGCGCCCCCTTCATGCCCAGATCCGGGACATTCTGCACCGGCAGATCCTGGAACTCCCCCTTCACCCCGGTTCCTCCTTGCCCACCGAAGAGGAACTCCAGAAGCAGTTCGGAGTTTCCCGCAGTGTCGTGCGCCAGGCATTGTCCGGACTGTCAGACTTAGGGCTGATCCGCCGCCAGCGCGGCCGCGGCAGCGTCGTCGCCGCCACTCCCGTGCTTCGTCGGCACCTCCAGCGCGCCGGTGGGCTGGACGAACAAGTTGCCGCGCATGGTCAGCGCCTGCGCACCCATGTACTGTCCGTCGAAGAAGCTACCCCGCCTGAGGCTGCGATTGAGGCCCTGAATACCAGCAATACTTGGAAAATCGAACGGATCCGCTACTTGGAGAAGATCCCGGTCGCCTTCATGCGAACCTGGGTGCCCCGCGACCTTTTTCCACACTTCACCGCAGAACTGCTTGAAAACGCTTCATTGCTCGGACTGATGCGAGAGCACGGATACCACCCGGCCGGCGGCCCCAGGCAGGTTCAAGCGGTGACAGCAGATGCCGATCTGGCACAAAAACTGAACACAAACGTCCGTGAACCCCTTCTCCTGCTGCAGGGCGTAACCCGCGATGCCCTCGGCCATGGCCTCGAATGGTTCAATGTCTGGCACAGTCCCAACACCGTTTTCGACGTTGACGCTCAGGTGACATCACAGCCTGGAGGCGTATCCCAAGAACACATCCGACGCCTCCGGACCCTGACCCGGCAACTTGAGTCTGAGCTGGCCGATCTTGAACGGAGCCCAAGCTAGCGGCACACACCAGCAGCCCCCCTATCACCTCACCGTTGCGACATCGCGTTCCCCACCAAAATGAAGAGGCTGTTTCGGGATGTAGCACCGGTCTTCCGCAGTGCATTGGAGATGTGGTTTTCGACTGTTCGTGTGCTGATTCCCAGGTGTTCAGCAATCTCCACGTTGGAACGGGCCCCAGCCAGCACAGCAACTTCGATTTCCCTTTCAGTGAGCGGCGTAGCCCGGAAAGTGTTGACTGAGAGTTGCTCGTTGGCGGATGGGAACCTGTCGGCAAAGACAGAGGACGCCTTCGCCATGACTTCGGCGGCGGCGGTGTTCCCTTCCAGAACGTGCCGGCGCAGGGCACCGCGCAGGAGCATTCCCACTTGGTAGGTGTCCGCGTCGGCCTCGTAGTGCTTCAGAAGGAGACCGAGCAACGTGTGGTCACCGTCTACAACAGCCGTGGCAATAGCGACCAACTGATCGTGGGAGGTGGTCCCGTTGTCCCTGAGTATTTGGCGCAGGATGTCCAGAACCGGACCTCCCGGACAGAGACAGGTGCAGAGCAACGCCGTCAGCATCGCTTCGAGGGTGTAGCCACTCCTCAGCTGGCGCTTGATGAGTTCGGCGGCGCGTCTGTCAAAGGTCGAGGGCTGAACGTTTTCGCCGGCGATGAGTTGATGTGCTCCTTTGCCGATACCCGGAAGAGGGCCGACGTCGGGCACTTCTGTTGGCGCTTGGGCCGCAATGGAGAGTGTGGGCGAAAGAGCCGTTGCCGCGTGGCGAAGCCCCGCTAGGCGAAGCATGGCGTCGTAAAGAGTGTCGACAACGAAGCCGGGGCGACCCATCGCAAACACGCTGCTCATGAGGTACTCGGCTTCTTCAAAATGTCCGCGGTAGAGCAGGCCATGCACAGCCACGTAGCTGCTCGTGACCACGCCGAACTGGTCCAGGTTCCTGCGGGCCTCCGCCCGCCAATCCAATGCGAATACCAACGACTCCTCGATTTTGCCGGCCGCGAAGAGGCCGAATCCGTGAATGAAGGGCCGAAGGTGTGGAAAGGCGTCGTCATCCCGGGCTGCCTCGCATGTAGCCAGTGCCTCCACGGGACGGAAGCGATACAGCTCAAGCAAAGCGTCAACCAACCCCGTGATACCCGCAGGTTCCGTGGTGGACTCCGCGGACGAAGCCACCGCCGACGGAACCCGTCCGAAGGATGCGGTGATAAAGAGGATGGCCGCGTCCGCTTCTGCAGATTGCCCGGGGGCTTGGTTCGCGAAATGTTTAAGGATCTCGACGGCGGTGCTGACGCCCTCTCCGGAATATATGGCCAGGAACGCTTTGGTAATGGTGACGAACAAGGCGTCGCCCGGGTCGGCGTCGAGCATTGGCGTTTCCCGACAAACGCGCATGGCTCGCTGAACATCCAGCGGTGCACCCCAGTAAATCCTGAGGAGTGCGGCAGCGTTTGCCGCCGTTTTGTTTGCCTCCCATCGTTCAAATCGTGTGCGTTCGCGGGCGGCGCTGTGTTCATGGAAATGCCGGGCGGTTACGGCGTCGTCGTTGCCCTTCTCCCCGCGAAGAGCAGAGAGTACGCGCGGCAGACATTCTGCAGTGCTCGAGGTTTCCTGTGCCCTTTGCGGCGGGGCTTCGAGGATGCCGGCGATCTTGTTCCGCAAAAGATGCAGGTCCTTCAGCATCTTCTCCCCGCGGAAGTAGTCCGTGATCACCGGTGGGCTTATGGCAGCAATTGCCCCGTTGTGGTGATCATCGATGACGGACAGGAATCCACGCCGCTCGAGTCGTTCAAGAACGTCTGGATGGACCACTTTTTCGAGGACGTCGATCCGCGCCGTTCCCAGGATCGCCATGGTGTGCAGCGCGGTGACCTCCTCGGGCGCCAATTCGGCCAGGAGAGCTTCGAGTGTCCCCCTGAGGTGGTCGTTCCACAGAGTGTCGCTGGTCATGTGCCATAGTCCGTCTCGCATCACCAGCAAATTGCTGAGCGAGGCAGTCTCTGTAATGCGGACAATGAGCCCGGGATTGCCCGCAGACTTCGTGAGGATGCGCGCTGTTGTATTGGCATCTGCTGGCGCACCCAGCACTTGAGCTACAAGCGTGTGCACTTGTTCAAAATGGAGCGGGTCAAGTTGCAGCAGGGCTTCACGACCGTTGTTCATCACTGCCAGTTGGCCTCTGGTGAAGGAGTAGGTCTCAGGCGCCGTGGCGATCAGCGGCGAGTCCGACCTTTGCCGGACTGCTTCCAGGACCGCGAGCGACTCGTTGTCCACCAAGTGAAGGTCGTCCACCAACAGGACGTGTTTCCCTGCTTTGGATAACTGACCGGCGAACGCGTCCGCGATGTCCAGGACACCGGAGCGCCCGGGTTTCAGTACCAGGCCGAGACTTTTGATGGCGGAGTAGGGAATGGTTCGGTGCGTTCGCAAGCCGTTGATGGCGTGGACCGTTGCACCAGACTTTTCCAGGTTGGCCATCACTCCGCGAAGCACCGTGGACTTACCACTCCCCGGGGCACCGATTACCCTCACGCCTGTTCCGCGAGCAATAAAGTCCAGTATCCGCTGAACCTCGGAATCGAACACCCGCCCCAACCTTCTATTTGCCTTAGTGCCCACGTTGCGGCCCACTTCGCAGGCTAGGGCTTGAAAACGGGTCTAGGTGGCAAAACGGCCTTGCACAGGCCGATTTGGTCTCGTCTAGGTGGTAATTCGGACGAAAATGAGTGGTCGCGGGAGTCGTCTAGGTGGTGACGACGCAGTGTCGGAAGAGCTCGTACTTTCAGCTTGTTCATCAGGATCCCTTGGCGCGGTGACTTCTTGCCCTTCACGCTACGGAGGTCCTGCAGCGAATTACACCGGTGTAATTCGGTATGTGGATATGTATTCGATTCACTTCCGAGCTCGTAGAACATATATACGCTTGGTACGACAAAAAGCAGGGCCGGTCGGTGACCGGCCCTGCTCTTGGTTATCCGAAGACTAGATAGCCTGGATGTTTACAGCCTGGGGACCCTTGGGGCCCTGCTCGACGTCGAAGGAAACCTTCTGGTTCTCTTCGAGGGAGCGGTAGCCCGAGGAGTTGATTGCGGAGTAGTGAGCGAAAACGTCCTGGCTGCCATCTTCCGGGGAGATGAAGCCGAAGCCCTTTTCAGCGTTAAACCACTTGACGGTACCTGTAGCCATTTTTTCAGTCCTTACTGAAGGTGGAGGTGCTCCCGACTTTCGGGCCTCCGGGTGTGGGGTGTTCTCCACCGTTACTTCAGAAGGTCGCGGGCCAAATGAGGACCACGGGGACTGCCTGAACTACCAAATGCCAAACACAACAACACCGTCAAGTCTACAGGGATTCGGCCGTATGGCTAGTAGTGGGGCGGATTAATCCAATGGATTGCGAGCTCGTGCGAGTTTCCGATCGTTACCGCATCACGTTGCGGTCCTCACGGCTACTTAGACCAAGGAGGAAGAAGACACCCATTGAAGGCAGGCCACGATGACCACCAGCGACTACCGAGTCGGCGAGACCCATGCCGGCTCGGTACATCTGACGAGCATCTGGGTCAGCCACATCCTGAGGAACTTCGACCTCATGGTCATCATCCAGGTGTCCGGCTGCGAGCACATTGCGGCCCGGGTTCTGCGAGGCGAACGGATCTCCCCCAGCAAGCGCGCCCCACTGAACATCGCGAACCACGTGGCCAAGCAGAAGGGCTACTTGCCGCTCTTCGTTTTCTCGGGCAAGGATGTCCGCGTCTCGGATGGCGGCGAGAGCGTACTCAAGGACTTCTTCGAGTCCGCCGACTGGAAAGCCAGAGAAGGCAGCCTGCTGTAACCGCACCTCATCAGACGAGCCACCACTGATGACCAGGCACCCAAACCCGCCGTATGCTGCACCCATAGTTCCCCACCCATGACACAGGAGGACAATCGATGCAGATGCCCAAGCCCTCGGAGGAAGACAAGGAGCGCTTCCGTGCTGTGCTGCCTGATCATCCGGATGTCGTGGTCAAACCAATGTTCGGCAACCTGGGTGCGTTCGTGAACGGCAACATGTTCGCCGGCCTGTTCGGTCCCACCATCGGCGTCCGCCTGTCCGACGCCGACAAGGCGGCGCTGGAAGCCGAAGAAGTAACCCAACCCTTCGGCCCCGAAGAACGACCGATGGGCGGCTATGTCGGCTTGCCCGAAGCATGGAACGACGATCCCTCGCAGGCCGAGCCCTGGGTGGAACGGGCCTTCGCCCATGTGGCGGAGCTTCCGCCCAAGGCACCCAAAGCCAAAAAGTAGACGGCCGCACCTGTGCCTCCCGTGCCCGGAGGCGCTGGCCGACTACTGTACTTCTGAGAATGACACGAGGAGTACAAGCATGACCGACAGCGTTGAGTTCGAGTTGCCCCAGGAACTCGAAGGACAGACCTCCATCAACGACTTTCTCCCAGCCACGCCGGCAATAATTCCGGTCGAGCTCAGGGAGCCAACAGACCTTGAGCTGGCGGCCTTCCTCTCAACACAAGATCCACTCGGTAAATGAACCCGGATTAGCCCGAGACGGGCCCCGAACCTCAAACACCACAGCCTCGCAAACCGCTTTAAAGGCTCTCGCCAAACGGCCTCGGAAGTGCTGTGATCGAGCTATGCCCTCCATGAATGGACGAATAGCACTCGTGACCGGTTCGACCGGCGGCCTTGGCAAGGCCATCGCAACTGCGCTGGCCCGCGAAGGAGGTACCGTCGTCGTGGTTGGGCGTTCAGAAGCCCGGGCAGAAGGCGCGATCCGCGACATCCGTGCCAAAGTGCCGAACGCGGCGCTGGAATCACTGGCCTGTGACCTCTCAAGTCAGGCCTCAATCCGGCAGGCGGTGGACGATTTCCATTCCCGCCACCAGAAGCTCCACGTGCTGGTCAACGCTGCCGGAGTGTTCCGCAAGGAGCGCCAGGTGACGTCGGACGGCCTTGAAGTCACGTTCGCCACCAACGTGATGGGCTATTTCCTGCTGACGAATCTCCTCACAGATGCGCTCAAGCGCGCGGGTGCCGAGGACGCGTGGACTTCGCGGGTCGTCAACATTGCGTCGAAGTATTCGGGTGGTCCGCAAGTCACCAAGATCGACTTCGAGGACCTGCAAAGCGCCAAGGGCAAGTACAGCTACGCCCGCGCCACTCCGCCGACGATGCTCGGCCGGGTTCTGTTGACGCAGGAGTTCGCGGAGCGACTTCGCGGGTCCAATGTGGTGGTGAATGCCGTGCACCCGGGCCTGGTCAAGAATACGGGGCTACTGATGGACGTCGGCGGACCGTTCCGCTGGCTCACGAACACTTTCGGCAAGCCCGCTGAGCAAGCTGCCGATACCCCCGTGTGGCTGGCGACGTCGCCGGAGACCGCTGCGGTGTCGGGCAAGCTGTGGGCGAAACGCAAGGAGCTGCCAACTCCAGGCATGGGGTCGGACACGGCCGCGCGGAAGCGGCTGTGGGAAGAGTGCATGCGGTTGGCGAAGGTTCTGTGAGCTTCGAACACAGACCCTAACTCCGATAACGGCCTCATTCAGGGGCGCTTTGGGCATGAACCGTTCCCTTGAGCGGTCTTCACACATGGCGATGAGAGCTGGACGTCGCCCGGCCCGTTCGTCTTCAGGCCGTCCGTAAGCCCAGAGTGCCAAGGGGCAGGGCGACCAACGGGTCATGTGCAAGTCACTGGACAAATTCATGCCATGAGGGAGCAAGCGCGGACAACCAATGGCCGCCAAAGAAGGGCGGCGACAATACCGATCGACGGCAGGACCTTACAGCGCTGGGTGTCATGACGAAGGATCGGACGCAAGCACACTAGAGACCCCAACATTCTGTATTGCTGGTTCCTGAAACGTGACGAGAAAAATTAAATATTTCTTGGAAAAAGTGCTAGATTACCTGTCAAACAAGATGGGTGCACGAATTTAGCGCCAATCACTTGACACAGGTATTCACTCTGCTATTTTCGAATCGAATAAAGCTTGCCAGACTTGAGGGATGAATACATACATCTTCATTCCTCACCTGATGAAGTTTCTGATGCTATTTGCTTCGATAGTAACTTGAGTAGGCGACATGGATATTCGACGAACTACAGGCACCTTACTCGTTCTTGCTCTGGCGGGGATAAGTGTGTCCGCTTGCGGCTCCGAGTCGGGTATGCCAAGCCCAAGCAGGACATCACCGTCCACATCAATTGAGTGCGCCCGCTTTCTGCCCGATGCGCCGTGTGGGCAGTATACGAGTTCTGCTGGAATGGATAACGGTAATTCAATTCCGTGGGTAACTTCTGGTGAGATAACAGCGGAGTTATCTAGAGCGGGCAAGGAACTATACCTAACCGCCCGCTTGCCCTGTGGACCCATCAA
Source organism: Paenarthrobacter sp. NPDC089322 (assembly GCF_040684895.1). Taxonomy (NCBI): domain Bacteria; kingdom Bacillati; phylum Actinomycetota; class Actinomycetes; order Micrococcales; family Micrococcaceae; genus Paenarthrobacter; species Paenarthrobacter sp. NPDC089322. The sequence continues at coordinate 248,387 of NZ_JBFBGW010000004.1, read as the reverse complement.
TGCCCCCGTTACAATCGAGGACAATACGATGCTCTTAGCCGATCGACCCGCTCTCGGTGCGTCCGGCTGCACGGAATCCATTTCTGAGCGGCAGATGTGGACACTCAAGCTCCTCGAAGGAGGAGTGAAGATTGCATATAGCGACGGCTCTTTGACCTGGACAAGCGGGCAGAAATCGCTAAGCTTCGCATCTCCTTAGCATCACAAGCTGTTTGAACAAACCTAAGCTGCGCTTCTACCAAGAGCGATCAGCTTCGTAGTTCTACGCAAATATCAATTCTGATTACTCATGGGGGGAAATAAGTGATACGGAAAATCTTGCCTCTGAACGCCCGTACTCCCTGCCGGAAATCAATGCCGCCACCGAAGCTCTCATGGAACGCGAAGCAGCATTCGAACCGCTGGGATTCAAAGTCGTATCCATCGGAGGCATCGGGGACGACGCAGGGCAAATCGCTATCCGCGGCTACGCCCTGAAGAATCAAGACCTAAAACTCCTGCCTGGTGAACGGGCCGCAGTTGAAGCGGCCGCGCAGGACATCGCCAAGGTACCTATTGAAGTCATCGATGGCTTTCAAGCGAAGGCTGCGACCAGACAAAATGATTGGAGCCCCTTCAACTCTGGCGCCTACATGATCAACGCCAACGGCATCGCCTGCAGCACGGGTTCGCCCTGAAGTCATTTAATGGGCGCTGGACAAGTACCGCTCGGCACTGTCCCGGCAATGGCTGGTATTACGCTCGCGACAATTCAAACTCGGTGTTTGGCATGCAATGGAGCGACTCGCCTGACCGGCAAGCATCATTACTCTCCGAGCCGGGCAGCCAGTGGATGTATGACGGTGCGTGGAACAATACCGCCGGATATTCCAAGTCATTTTCTGGATACCATGATGCTTCGATCAATGATTATGTCTGCACAAGCGGAGGAAACTCGGGGGTCCACTGCAATATCAAGGTTGGCTATATGGGTTTCATGTGGAACGACGGATATGGTTATGCCTCACAAATCGAGGGCTACCAAATGACGAATGGTCAAATTTCTGCCATACAAGGCGACAGTGGCGGCCCTGTACTCCTCCCCTATGGGAACGGCACTGTCGGAGCTGTAGGTATGATCCAAGCAATCGCCGGCCCACTGTTACAAGGTGCCGCATGTGGAAGCGTTCGGGACGCCGGTCCTAATTACTGCAGCCGTTATGTTTGGTTCACATCGACACGTACCATCGCCAACAGCCTGGGTCTTAGCCTTGTCACTGGGTGACGCCTCAGACATTGGCATCCGGGCACAGCCCTAGTCCCCCGCCGACATATCCCCCACCCCAGGCGTCCCCTCAACCAGTGCGTACCGCTGCATCACGGCACCCTTGGGTGAGGCAACCACCGGCTCGATCAGTCGCAGGTTGCTCGGCACCACTCCGCCGGCGAACACCTTCTTCCCGCGGCCCAACAGGATCGGGTACACCCACAGATTGAGCTGATCGAAGAGCCGCTCGGCGAACAGGGTCTGCACGAAGTCCAGGCTGCCGATCACGTGGATGTTCTCGTGCTTGTTGCGGAGCTCGCGAAGGGAAGCCACCACGTCCGGACCGAGTTGCGAGGTACCTTCCCACTCAGGGTTCAGCGACTGACGCGACACCACGTACTTCGGAATCCGGTTGAACAGCTGCGCGATTCCCCCGTCCTGGTGAGGCCAGAACGAGGAGAAGATGTCGTAGGTCCGGCGCCCCAGCAGCAGCGCGTCCATTCCCTCCATCCCGGAATCGATCTGCTGGCCCACCACATCGTCGAATAGCGGCGCCTGCCAGCCGCCGAACTCGAAACCGCTCTCCGGGTCTTCTTCAGGTCCGCCGGGCGCCTGCGCGACGCCGTCGAGCGTGGTGAACAGGTCAATATGGATCAGTCCCATGTCGGGTTCCTTCCCTGCTGCCCGTCGTCACCCCGGCGACAGGATCATGTCGAGGCTTCCACACGAACCCTCGCGAGGCAATGGTCACCGGAGAAGAAGAACGACGACGGCGAAGCACCTTGCGCTGTCACCGTCGCCGACGAAGGGATTGAGTTGCTGGACGCCGCTACGCTTCCTTCAAATCCAGCTGAGGTGCTGGCCGCCGGAATCCGCGCGTGAGGATGGCGAGGTAGACGAGGCCAACACCGGCCCAAGCGAGCCCGAACGTGAAGGACAATCCGCTTAGGCTCGTCCACAACCAGATGGTCAGTGCGAAGCCGATTCCCGGCAGAAGCAGGTTGTGGATCAGGCCCTTGGTTCCGCGGTCCTTCCGGTCAAAGTAGTAGTGCTTGATGACTGACAGGTTGACGATGGAGAAAGCAACCAAAGCGCCGAAGCTGATCAGCGATGAGATCGTCAAGAGGTCGAGCACGAAGGCCAGCAGTGAGACGCCCGATGTGATCAAGATCGGAAGAACTGGCGTCTTGAATCGAGCGTGAAGCCTACCCAGAGCAGCCGGAAACACGCCGCTCCGGCCCATCGAGTGGATGATGCGTGAAACAGAAGCCTGCGAGGTCAGGGCCGAGCCGAGGCTGCCTGCGATGTAGGCGGCGGTGAAGAAGGCGACGAGCAGCTCTCCGCCCGCTTTGCCAATGACCTCGATGGCGGCGGAGTCCACGTCGATGAAGGTGCTGACCGGAAGAACCAGGTGGCTGATGTAAGCGAGACCGAGGAAGATGACGCCGGCCAGGATCGTGGTCAGCATGATGGCCTTCGGCAGGTTGCGCTTCGGGTCCTTGGTCTCCTCGGCGAACGTCGAAACGGCGTCGAAGCCAAGGTAGGAAAGGCACAGGATGGCCGAGCCGGCGAAGATCGGTGAGAGACCTTCGGCGCCCTCGGCTCCGGTGAAGGGAGCCATCAAGTCCAGGTTGCCTGCACCCGTGATGGATGACAGCCCCAGCGCGACGAACAGAACGATGAAGAGAGCCTGCAGCCCGACCACCACGAAATTCGCCTTCGCGATCGCCGTGATTCCGAGAATGTTCAGCAACGTCACCGCGGCGATGGAGACGATCATGAACACCCACGCAGGGACAGCCGGGAAGGCAGCCTCCATATAGATGCCGATGAGCAGGTAGTTGATCATCGGCAACAGCAGGTAGTCGAGCAGGAGCGACCAGCCAGCCATGAAGCCCAGGCCTGCACCGAACGACCGCGTCGCGTACGTGTAAGCAGAGCCTCCGAACGGGAACGCCTGCGACATCCGGCCGTATGAGCGGGCGGTGAACAGCATGACAACGAGCGTCACTGCGTACGCCGCCGACAGGCGCCCACCCGTCAGTTCCACCACGATGCCGTAGGTGCTGAAGATGGTCAGCGGCACCATGTAAACCAAGCCGAGCAGGACCAGCGAAGGAACTCCCAGGACGCGACGCCAGCCTTGGGCAGGCGCCTGAGATGTTGGCCCCACAGGCTTCTCGCCTGCCGGTGTATCTGTATTGAATGTCGGGGTCATGTGGATCCTAAGTCGTCATGCTGGTATGTGCTTGGAAGCTGCGGCTCTGCAGAACTTCGTAGCTGCGGCTGGGTCTGCGGGGTTACCGAGATCCTGAAGAGCCGGGTTGGGTCGTCGTGTCCTGGTCGTGTGTCCCAGGCCATGATCGTCAAATGAATAGCGTTCATTTATTGTGCCGGGTGAGCCGAGTCACAGTCAAGATGTGAAGAAGTGACGGCCCCGACAGCTTTTGCAACAGTCCCTATCGCGGCGCCGGGCACACAAGATCTCGAAGGCCATGGCCGCGGCCGCGTTCTCCTGAAGGCCACGAGTCGCTGCTCTCACAACGACGACCTCAGCCCATGAGAAGGCTTAGTCTTGAAAGCCCCTCATCGCGGTCACCGCGGGCGACGGACCGTCGAAATCGACAACGAAACAAAGATCCCCCCAACATAAGTGTCAGTTGGACATCGAACGTGACGCGGTTTTTCATATATTTTGGACAAAGATCGTTGGCTGCGATGCCAAGACTCAGACGATCCGCCGCTACGTCCCCTCAGGACGTAGCCGGCACCAAAAGGGCAAGACCGGGGGTACCTCTGTGGGCGCTTTGTCGGAGCTGACGGATCCGTCAGCAATATCAAGAACTGTCGATGAGTTCAGGAACTTGGGACGGGATGCTTTCCTAGCCAGGTATGGACAACAGCCGTCCGTGCGCTACTTCGCGGAAGTCGACGGCATGCTTATCGACTCCAAACCGCTCCTAGCAGTTGCCTATGGCAGACAGCATCCTGAGAGGGGCCCACTTTCAATCCGGCTTTTCGCGGGCGGAGCCGAAACTCGAAGGGCACTCAAGCGCTTCGGCATTGAGCTAGTCTCGAGCGACAGCAAGACGCAGCCGGTGATGTACGGAGAAGTCCCGGATTGCCCGCCAGGCACCGTTTTCAAGGATCGACGGGAGGCCTATGAGGCAGGTGTTCACCGCACGACACAGGCAGGAATCGCTGGACAGTCGGATGGCACCCAGTCCATTTGCCTTTCAGATGGATACTCCGACGACGAAATTCAGGGTGACCTGATCACCTACACGGGCTTTGGCGGCCGCGACGCCAACACGGGCCGGCACGTCGCCGATCAAAAGCTGGAAAAGGGCAATCTTGGCCTAATCGAAAACTACAAGCTTGGCAGGCCAGTTCGCGTACTCGTTAAAGAGTCGGTACTAACCGGCCGAAAGGCTTCCAATGATTACATTTATCTCGGGCTTTTCACAGTGACCGGTTGGGGCTGGGGTACACGGGACGGATGGAAAGTCCTCATCTACCAGCTACGAGCAGTTGCTGGAGACAGTCTTATCCCCTCCGAGGTTGCCACATCATTGACCCGAGGAGAGGACGTAGCGACAGCTCGCCGCAGCGTGCACGTCAATCAGATCGTCCGGGACTACGGCGTCGCAGCTTCCGTAAAACGCTTATACGACAACACCTGCCAGATCTGCAGAACCAGGCTCGTCACGGCTGCAGGGCCATATTCGGAAGGCGCACACATCCGTCCGCTGGGTATCCCTCACAATGGGCCGGACACTCTGGAAAACATCCTCTGCCTCTGCCCGAACTGCCATGCCCTCTTTGACGGGCATGCCCTGACGGTTCGGCCCGACGGCACAGTCATGAATCTAGGGAAGCCAACAGGAAGGCTCAGGGTGGCGGACGCCCACAGGCTCAATTACGAACATCTGGCTTATCAAGAGCAGTTTTCGAGGGCTTCTTCGGGGCGTGTGACTGGTTCGCAGTAAGCCAGGACACAGGCGATGGATCTAGTCCTGGATGGAACGTTGAGACGAATTCACCGCCAAACGGTGCACTTCATCGCTGCCGTTCGCGGCTGATCGGCGGCAACCTGCCGGCCATGGCAGCCAAGCTTCCCACGGAAGTCACCCAGCTCCACACCCACGACTACCACAATCCGCAGCAACTGCCCGAGGGCGCCGTCCTGATTGTCGGCACAGGCGGGTGGGCAGATCGACGAGGAACTGCGCGACGCCGGCCGTGAAGTCCACCTGGACGTCTCCACCTGTCCCGAAGCGCCCCGTCGATACCGCGGCCAGCACATCCTTTACTAAGTACTCGAAACCGGCAAAACACGGCCCCGACTACGGCGTCAACGCCCTCACCCGCGAGGCGCTCCCCTCCCCCGCCGCCCGCATGGCGTGCAACCCGCTGCTCTCCGGCACCGACGGCGGCCACGACATCCACCTCCGCGAACTCGGCCGCAGCGGCATGCACCTGCACGGCCGCCTGGAAACAATCGACGACGGCGACATCACCTTCACCGACGACCTCCCCGAACGCCTCACAACAGTCGAGCAAGGCTTCAACCAACGCATGCGCAAAGCCATCGACGCGTACATCGCAGCGGCCGGCCTGGTTGCGCCGGACCAGCCGCCCGTGCCCGACGACGACTGGCTACCTTCAGAGCCTGCTTCCTTGAACCTGGCCGACGCCGGGATCACATCCGTGCTGTGGGCGACCGGGTACGGGCTGGACCTGTCGTTCATCGACATCCCCGTGCTCGACGAATGGGGGTATCCGCGACACACCGGCGGAGTCACGGAGCACGCCGGCTGTAGGCCGTGGGACTTCCTTGGCTGACACGGCACTACTCGTCGATCCTGGGCGGGGTGGGGCTGGACGCAAGGTTGGTTGCGGAGAGCGTGGCTCAACCTTAATGAGTATTGCGTAGCTATAATCATTAACCCAATGCGCATCGCCGCATTTGGCTCTTGGGAATCGGAAGAGCTCCGGTTCCTACTCAGCTTCTTTGATCAAAAACTTACTACAGTCCCGCCGAGCTTCTCCCTATACTTTGCAATCTGCTTGTTATTGATTATCCAGTTCTTGCCAACGAGCAGCGTGGTGCTGCTCTTATAACCGCTTGAGGTATCGAGCTTTTTCAGATTCTGGATAACCGAACTTATGTCCTCCGGAGAAACATACGTCGAGAGTACTGTCTCCGTGTCGCAGTCTGCCGATTCAGCGGCGAGTGTGACCCTGTTCCCTTGATTAAATGAAGGGCACGGTCCTCCCGCGTCAACATATGCCTTCTTGAGATCCAGGACGGTTGCAAACGTTCCCCCGTCAGCCGGCGGCGTAGAGACCGCTGGCGAAGGTGAGACGGAGGAAGATGCTTCTCCTCCGGCCGCGCACCCCGCCAGGAGTGAACAGATGATGATGGTTTGGCTCAGCCGTTTAAGCATTTGGAAGTCCTTCGAACTAGTGGCCAGTTCCAGCGAGATTGAATGTTTGTCTCTTGCCGACGTACGAGTATGCACTGCGGGAGTGGGCTTTCCATTCACGAACTACTCATTACTGTTTTGACCACGTTCCGCAGCGCGTAGTCGTAAAGTCCTGACCTGCAGAAAGCGTGACGGAAGGACGCCCACCACTGACGATGTCGTTGTCAATAATGTCCGAGCCATTGGAGCCGCTTCGATAGATACCCCAGTAGCACCTTGAAGAAACCTCGGCATCTGCTCTGTAGGTGCCCGGTTCGATGTCAACACCTACCGTCCATGTGCCCTCCCGCACCGTGTTGGCAGCCTTTTGCTTCTCAGTCACCGTCACGGCATCTTCGCGCTTCTTGACCGCTGCCTCGGCGGATTTGACCGCATCCTCACGCTTCTGAAGCGCCAAGCCGTCAGTAGTAAGCTTTGTTTCCCTCACCTTGATGCCGTCCTCATGCGTTTTGAGGTCCGCCTTGGCTTTGCCTAGGTCGCCGGACATACGAGCGTTCTCCGCTTGCAAGCTCTTGTATTCGTCGCTCGCCTTCGGGTCCGGGAGGGTGTAGCCCAGGAAGGTTGTACCGCCAAGAAGAACGACCAAAAGTGCGGCCACCCAGATCCACCGCTGTTTGCGTGCTGGCCTGGACGATTTTTCTGTGCTGGAAGGCTCGCTGTCTTCGGGGTCAGGCCCGGCAGTCGGGATGCTTGTTTCAACCTCTGCTGGTCGCCGCTTCCAAGGACGCCACTTACCCCTCGGTTGTGCTGGTTCAGTCTGTGGGAAGGTTGCGGTTTCCGTGCCCGGGGCTTCGACGCCGGCGGCGAAATTTTCGTGGTCCGTTGACGGCTGGGAACGAGTGACTGGCGAGCTTTTCTCGGCGTCAGAGTCCGACATTTATACCTGTTCTTGTGAAAACGACTAATGGAAATTCTGGATTATGCGTTCAAGACTGAACGAAGGGATTTGCGGAAGGCTCTCTTAGCTCCCGCCCGACATACGCAGAACCATGTTGAAGCCAGAGTCGGGGTGGTAGCTCCAAGAGGCAGCAAAGTTGTCCCAAGATTCACGCTGCGTCCCATCCAAAGCGCGTGTTGAATCCATTTCCTCGCGAATGTAATCAGGTACGTTGACGGCATCAAGCACGCACTCGATGTCTGCCCATGCCAGACCGTCATAGTCGTCTTCACCTTTTCCGTCCAGCGAAAGCGTCTTGCCGTCGTCACCCAGCTTGGCGTAACTGGACTTTCCAGAGAGTTTGCACTTATTGACGGCGGCCGGCAGCGGCCTGGGCTTCTTGGCTTCCGCTTCCGCCGCAGCTGCCGCGTTCGCGGCCTGTACGACGTTGTTCACCGTCACGGACGCAATGACGCCAAGCACAATCCCCAGAAACAGGCCAACCCCGCCGAAAATATAGGCCTTCGCGTTACTCGGCCGCTGCGGCGCCGCGCTGGGCGGACCAAAGGGGCGGGGCTGGCTCAAATGCGATGTCGGGTGCATTCCCTCCCCGACAGGGGGAAATGCGCCAGGCTGATGTTGGGGTACTTCGGGGATGGTCATTCTTCTCCTTGGGTGCGAGTTCAGAGTTGGGACGAGGGCGCCTGCGGCGACCCAAGGTTTGAGTGCCAGAGATTCCATAGCTCGCTGGATATTAGCCAACGGGGAATGATCTATAGACGCATCTCTATGAAGGTCGATCAAATCTAAGAGAACGAGCTCTTCGCCGTTTGGTTTCTCGGAAGACCTAATGAAAATGAACACAGCGAAGGTCTACAGGAACTCATCACGCACATCTTCAAATCTTCTCCCCCTGCCTCTGCCGCTCGCAGAATGGACAACTGCGATGGCGGCCGGAGATGAGTGTATATGTACGCAAGCGAGATGCGAGTTTTACGATCTGACAGAATCCGGGAGTTACGCCCGAGCAACTTGATAGTTTGATCTGATTTACGCCGACGTGCAACTAGCATCTGGCTGCCTCAGCGCGGATGAGCGGCTATTGCTGTCCACAACGGATTCCGCCAAGAATGGCGGTTTCTCCGGGAAACTCCGCCCATGCCCGATCACTTACAGAGGCAAGTCAGTAGAGCTGGCCCTACTGCGAGCAACCCGATCTAACACCGAAGCATGCAGCATCCGGAAGACGCGGCCCTCCCGTCAACTGAAAAGTGCGGAGAAACCTTGATCCAATCTTGAGATATTACTGTGCTGCCCGTTTTAAGTCCGTCAATGATTTGCGTTCGCCAGGGACTGCCAGTAGCCAACTTCTGGCAAATCTCCCGCGTTGTGCCGCGCCTGCTGCTAGCGTCACCTCATGACGGATCAATCACCCTTTAGATCGACGTTGCGACGCATCTATTGGACGCGCCACGGGCTACGCTGGCTGGTGGCGTCGGCCGCAGTGTGGCTCTTTAGCTCCGTTGCATTGTCATTTCAGCCTCCGGAGAGGGAGTTGGATGCTCATACAGGTCGACGCGGATTCAGCGTGGATCCAGTGCTGAGCGGGCACCTGCACGACAAGGTCGTCGGACGGTATGGCCATCGAACGTCTCCCAAGAAGCGTGGGGACATCAGCGCCTTCACCTACTGGCCCAAGCTACAGGACGGCTGAGCCTCAAACGATGGTCGACGACTTCGGCTGCGACTCCCACCCGTAACCTCCTCGTGCTCGGCCACCGCCGCATCACGGCTCCCCGCCGGAGCCCCAAGCTCCATCCGCGTCGCCCACGCCAGCCAACGCGGTTACCTCTCCGCCATGGCGCAAGCGAAATGCGCACCCGTCACTGCATCGGGCAGCTTCTTCTCCGTAAGCGGCGCGCCCGGCTTGGACGGCCTCTCGACCATTGCTCCAGTGCGGGTGTGTATGAGGCGCTAGCCTAAAAGTACCTAGGAAGGACTCCGGCAAATGCGTCTCCGGTTCTCACGAGCCACTCAACGAGGTCCGGGACTTCCTCTTCATCGAGAATGTTCCCGGGGCGACTCGCAACGAGTTTGGTTGCCTTACGTCCGGGGTTTTCGTCCCAATCCAAGGCGAAACCAAGCTCGGATTCTATGTCCGCCCGCCTTTCGAGTAGCTTTGCATAGAGGTCCTTGTCATCATGGATCCAGAAAAGCGCAGTCACGGCTCTTTTCTGAGTTTGGACCTGAAGCGATATAACCCCCCGAGAATCTCCGACAGCAATTTCATACTCGTAATGCGCCCGAGGCTGGCGCCACGATCCAATGTTCCCCGCGTGGGCTACGCCGTAATCACGCACTCTTTCGAAGAATGCAAGCTTGGCCTCACTTAGGGAGCCAGCGTTTCCGTTTCTCCCGCTGCCCTTCCTCGTTGCGCGACGGACGGCGAGGACCTCCTGGTCTACATCGAGTCCAGCAGCCTCGGCGAGCTCCTCTGCGCTCATGAACTGTTCAGGATCTGCATGACCCTCTGAATCAAAACGAACGCCCTCCTCCTCAAGGACCATACGAGGATTGTCGGCGCGATTAGGTTCGCTCCATCTGAATCCTGAGGAAATGGTTCCACCAGCCTGAAGGACACGCCATGCATTCACGAGTGGGTATCGTGCGATGATTGCGGCGAGCGGCTGAGCCCAAGTGCCCGCCACGATTGCCACGTCACCATAAGAAGTCCAACGCCCCGCTGGAATCTCGGCGAGTATGGCTGCGATCTGGCTTCGAAGCTGTGAAGGTTCAGTTTCACTCTGTGTGACGCTTTCATCCGGACCAGGCCACAGCTCGATTATCTTTTCGGCCAGTTCCGAGCCGCGCTGATCTATCTGCTGGACACCCCACACGGCTTCAGAAGCGATCTTTCGGTTCATGGCCAAACCACTTGCCTCAAGCATTCTTCGCTTGTCTGTGAAGGGCCTATTGCTCAGTTCACTGTTATATCCACTCAAGGTGAGGTTGCCAATCGTGTGCACAATGCGCTCATGTTCATAGTCAACATTGGCATCCGGGTCCAACCCCAAAACAAACGCCTCTCGAACAGGCTCTGAAAGGGTTTGTGGCAAGACGTGCTCGATTGTTAGGCGCGCCGGATCGAGTTCGATAACTTCCTTCGGTCGATAGGCCTCCTCCAACCACTGCAAAATGAGCTTCTTCTGTGGACCTCTCCCCTGCCAGTAGAAGGGAACCGTTTGAGCAGCTTCACGGATCTGCTGGTCGGTCGCGAAGTACTTCCGGCCCTTCGAGAGAAACTCTCGCAAAGCTAGATCGACCCGTTCGGATCCGCTGATAGCTCCTACGGCCTGAAGAAGCGTCCGATTCAGGTTTGCGGTTGCTCTCCCTATGACTACACGCCGAACGAAATAAGACTCCAGGTATATGAGCGCACGAACAGCCTCGTCATCTCGCACCAAACCGGATGCCCGACGGGACAATATCTGCATGACTATCGGATACGCAGTGGTCGATCCCCAGGCCCTGATTCTCGTCAAGCGGCGGCGTATCTCTGAATGGCTTTCTCTCTTGGGATCAAGAATAGTCGCGAGCACTTCGCCGAGTTCAGCGAACCGGATTACTTCTGCTTCTATGTCCTCGACCGTGTCGAGAGCCTCTAGTCGTTTCTGTTGACCGATATACGTATCTGACTGCTTTACGCGCTCGTCGCGCTGTGCAAGGTCGAGCCAAAACAGCAGCTCAAGGCTCTCAGAGTCCAGCCTCCGCTCTAAAGGCAGCCAGATGTTGTCGTAGACCGCCTCGGCTCGGTCACCAAGCCTCATGAATAGGTAGTTTTTGAGTAAGTCGCTCTGAGTCAGACGCAACCCGGTGTTGTTTAGAGATTCAAAGATCCGATGGGCATTATCTGAAGGCTCAGCGGTAACGACGACAAGTGCCAGGCCGCCTACAACGGCAGCTTCAAGCAACTCCAAGTCGTGAGGATCATCCGGGTCGTCTGCGGCGGCAATCCTTGCACGGAAGAACCGATATGCTTCACCGATCGCATCCTCACCCCCAGCCTGAGGTGCACGGTTCAACACGGCCATATACGACTCTCGGTCAGCCTGCGTCGGCAGGACCTTGAAAGGCTTGCCCTTGTCGAAAATGTTGATCAGGTACTGTGCATCGATCCCGTGCGCCCGTTCGTGGTCACCCATCTCCACAAGATGATCCCTAAGTGCCGCGAGCAGGAGCGTCAAGGTGGTCAAGCGTTGTTGGCCATCCACGACCAAGAATTTGTTGACGCCGATTGCGCCAAAATCAGGGCTGCTGGCAAGTACCAATGAGCCTATGAAATGAGACGACTTGGGATCACGTGCAATCGAACGTTCCAGCTCGATAACGTCCGCCCACAACTGCTCCAGTTGCTTTTTCCCCCAAGAGTAAACGCGCTGGTAGAGTGGAACTTGATATTGCTTCTTGCCTTCTAGAACGCCGGCGAGCGTTCCATTCTCCGCATGGACCATCCGTGACCCCTTTGCCTCCGTGACCTTTGCGACGACACTACAACCCATTGCCGTCTGTCATATAGGCTTCCCGCCCAAATGTCGCTGCACAGTGCCTACGCCTGACGGAGTGGTTGTCTTCCCCTGCGACCCCACCTACCCCGTTGACGAAACAGCGGCCCTCCCGCAAACCCCTGCCGATGCTGGATGCGCAGGAACGGGGTTACGCCGTGATGCTCGGCCGCACGGGCGTCAGTCGGCGTTCACCTCCGGCTACATGCGCACACTCCCTACCTACCAGGCCGCGGGCGTCATCCGCATCTCCGCGTTCATCACCCCCGGAAATTCGGCAAATGCTCGCTTCCGGGCAGACGGGATCTGGATGACCCCGTCCAACCCCTCGCCAGCCGCGGACTAGGGGTACGACGTGAGCGACTGCCGCGGCGTCGATCCCTTGTTTGGAACCATGGCTGACTTTGATGCGTTCTTGGCGCGGGTGCATGACATTGGGCTGCGGGTGCTGCTCCATATTGTGCCGAACCACTGCTCCTCCGAGCACCCGCTGTTCCATGCCGCTTTGGCGGCAGGACGGGCTCCGCATCGACGTCGCGAATGCCCTGTTCCAAGCGGAAGGCTTGCCGGACGCGCCCAGCGCCTTCGCCGTCGTCGATGGACTCCGCTCCAACCCCCTCGTGTCCGACCAGGACGAAGTCCACGAGGTCTACCGCCGCTGGCGGCGCATCGCGGAGAAGTACGAGCCGCAGCGGGTACTCGTGGGCGAGGTCGGCCTCAAACCCGATCGCGGTGGGGGGCGGGGGCAGTTCCTTTGCCGCCGGGGGAGGTTCTTTTGTCTTCAGCTCCCGTGGTCGTCCGGGCTGGTTGGAGCCCGGGTGTGCGGCGTGGGTGCTTCCGGCCTGGACTCTTCGGCCTTTTCGCGGGGCGCAATCCGTGTGGGTTGCTCCGCTTTTTGGCGCGTTTTCTTCACCACCTAGATGATCCTTCTTAGCACCTAGTTTTCGGTTCCCACCACCTAATTTCCCTCGTTTCGATCTAGGGAGACCCATTTTCACCACCTATGCCGATCTTTGTGTGGTCACAATATCTGCGGCCGTGTAGCTGGTTTGCGCCACGGGCAACACCTTGGTTGTTGGGGGTTTTGTTTTTTCGAGACTGTCGGGGCAAGTATCGGAGCGTGCAACTCAGATGTGGTGGCCGCTTGCAAGCTACACTCAGTTTGCTCCGTTCAAGGACACAGGAACCTGGATTCATGGCATTGGATCGGCTCCTAATACGCCTACGTAGAGGATGCAATTAGAGGAATCAACAGATTTGATTGGGACATCAAAATGACAACAAAGCCTTCACTACAAACCAAAGGTACAGTCGTCCCTGTCGTGATGATCCTGGTGGGATGCGTCCTTTTTGTCGGCGCAATAATTGGCTTGAATGTCGCTGGCTATGTGATCGACGAGCAGAAGATCGATCCTGGCGACTCCCTATTGCCCTTGTGGTTCAGTCTTCTGGTTGGCCCTATCTTCTCGGCCTTCGGTGCTGGATGGCTGAATAGGAGGAAGAATAGTTAGCGGCAATATCAGTCTGGGGCGCCAGCCGCTCCGCCACCGCCCACGCGCCCTCAGGCGTCGTACTTCCTGAGCATTCGGGGACCCCTAACAAAGCCGGTCCATTCCCGCTAAGCTCCGGTTCATCGTGTGACGGCTTTGTTGCTGGTGGGGGAAGCCCTGATGATCCGGTCCAAGACGATTACGCGTCCAAACAAGCAATGGAAGAAGCGCCCGCCGTTGCCTGGCGCGGCGATAGCGGTAGCCGCAGCGCTGCTCGTCGGCCCAATAGGCGTCCCCGCCCACGCCGACCAGTCAGGCAGCAGGGCATTTAACAACTGGGACTACATCGACATCAATACGGGCTACTACGAGGACGTCATGGCACGGGACGCCGCCGGTGACCTCTGGGTGTACCCCGGAGACGGTCGCGGCGGCTGGAAGAAGAAGCCACGCTTCAAAATGGGCCAGGGCTGGAACACGATGACCGCCATTGTTGGTCCGGGCCATTTCCAGAGTGAGTTCTGGGATGACCTCCTGGCCCGTGACACAACCGGCGCCTTGTGGCTCTATCTTGCCGCTGGCGGGCAGTGCAAGCCGCGGGTGCATGTAGGAGTGGGGTGGAATGTGATGACCGCCATGGTGGGTCCCGGTGACTTCGACGGCGACCGCAGGGTGGACCTGATGGCCCGGGACCGCGAAGGACGCCTGTGGTTGTATCCGGGCGACGGCCGCGGCGGTTGGCTCCCCCGCTCACAAGTCGGCGAGGGGTGGAACGTCATGACTGCCCTGATCGGTCGTGGCGACTTCAACGAGGACGGGAAGACGGACCTCCTTGCTCGCGATGCCAACGGTCGCCTGTGGCTCTACCCTGGGAACGGCGCCGGTGGATGGCTACCCCGAATGCAGGTGGGCGAAGGCTGGAACGCGATGACGTCGATCATCGCCACCGGCAGGTTCGACATCAATTACGCGGGATACTCGCAGATCATCGCCCGGGACACCAATGGCATTCTCTGGCTCTACCCGGGTATCGGCAGCCGCCATCTGGAGCCGAGGAAACAGATCGGCGAAGGCTGGAACGTCATGAACGCTTTAGTCTGACCCCGCCCGGGTGACCTTCACGGGAGGTGGGACTCGATCCGCGCGGGTCCCACCTCTCAATTCAGCTACCAAGCAACACCACCGCAACCAGGCGGCATTCCCAGAACTGGTCGTATTCCATCACTGTTGCTCGGGGTCCAGATAGCCCCCTTTGGCCTCCAGCCATAGGAACATACCAACACTGACGACAACGCTGAGGACAGGTACAAGAACAGGACGCCAATCAGTGCCTCTAAGAAGAAGCGCAACCGTAATGGCTATTACACACCCCACCCCAAGACCTGGTGACCGAGCCTCCCCAGCTTTGATACGAGTCCATTGCCACTGTTTGTAGTACACGGTGATCCCTATGAGGAGTCCCATAAGCAGGAGGCCAATTATGTACACCGCGGGTTCGGGAACCAGTCCCAAGACAACTACGCCAGCGCCCAGGGTCACGGACAGCGAAAGAAAATATTGCCTGGCATTACTCATACCAAACGCCCATCAGCATCCCTTGTTGAAATCGACGATCATGCCGGCCAGGCCAAGCCCGAGAGCGCAAGCAACTGCCGCTGGAGGATATGCAGCAAATGGACCGCAGAATGCCGTGTTGAAAGCGAACCAAGCCCCAGAACGCAGCCCAAGCGGACGGACATTGAGGCAGCGAGCCCCACCCGAACGTCGTAAGCTCTCCGGAATTGGTGGACTCACCGGAGGTGCCCAGTTGCGCCGCCATCAGGTCCTTGTGAACGGTCATCGTTACCCAATTGCTGGACGTCGACGCCGGCCGGACCTTGTACTCAACGATCTTCTTTTCCATCAGATCGACCATCCCAGTCAGAGCATCCGTGGGCATCGATGCGGCCAATCCGTTGACCTGGGTGCTCCAATCCAGTCCTCTAAAACTGGCCAAATACTTCGTCACGGCTTTGGACGACGTGATCAAGCTGACACGCAGCTTAAAGCCAGCAGGATCCTGAGCTCTGGCCTTCTCTATGGCTTGTTGCAGGACTTCGGAGGCGGCCTTATCGGGATTGAGAACTAGCGCGGAAGAGCTCACAGTCTTGTTGTCATGCGACTTTTCAGAACTCCGAGGCGCGGCATTGGCTGTTAGTGGAACTGCCGCAAGAAACGTTGCGGTTGCCAACAGAACTGCAGCTCCTCTTCGGAGCCTCTGCCGTGCGGAAAATGCCCCCTTTGGGCCCAATCACGTGAATTCGGTTCTCGGGACTACCTTGATCTGTACTCATTACGACTCCAAGTGAAAAAGAAGCTGCGTTGACTCACTCAGACTGCAGTCGCAAATACTTGCACAGATTCCAAAGGTTCAAACTAGGTGGTGATTCAGGCCAAATCTAGGTGCTGGTTAGGGAAAAATGAGTGGTTGCTGACTGCATCTAGGGGTAAGGAACTCCTTGCAGAGATGCCACCGGATTTTCATTGTGAGGAACTGTGGGACCCGCCCCCAAGCGGGTCCCCACCTTTCTATTCCACGAACCTCACCCCAACCCCACCGGCAAATTCCCCACCGCAATGTCCATGATGTTCAACCCCTCGTCCACCAGCGCACTCCCCTGCGGCAACGTCACCCTCGACACCTCGAACGCCGGCGGAATATCGATCTTCGTGGCAAACACACGGGCAGGTTCATCCACCCGAACCACCGTCGACGGCCCACCGATGTAAGCCTGCCTGTGGCGCTGGTGGTACGCCGACTCAGCCACAACCACCGAAGTATCCGAAGCCACGCCCGTGAGCCAGTTCGGCAACGAGAGCACTACGTCACGTTTCTGCCCATTCGTGAAGTGCACCGTCGCGACGCCCGAGGACACGTTCCCCGTGGAGAACCCCGTCACCAGCAAAGTCCGCCCCTTGCCCGAAACAGCAACTTCCTGCCCGGCAGCCTTCAAAGTATCCGGTGTCCCGACCGCCGTCGGATGCCAAACGGAGGACACCCCAAATGCCGCATACCCCTCGCCAGAGACAAGCCCAGCCGCAGCCAGAGCCTCCTCCGAGAACGTCCGCCGATCAGAAGTCACAGCGCCGTTTCGCGGATTAGCAGCATTAGCCACCGACGTCTGGTTCACCAAAGCACCAAATGGCAACGCGGCAGCAGCAACCCCCGGCCCCTGGTAAGCGCCGATGTTCGGCGCCCCAACGGAAGAGGCACCAGAGGTGGGGTTCCCGAAGAAGTCCCTGCCGCCGTCGTCGTTAATCCGCACACCGGCACCAAGCAGTGGCGACCCGGAAAGCAGCCGATACCCGGGAACAGACAAAGAAGACTGCCCACTCCCACCGGCAACCAACCGCGGATCGCCCAGCACCGAACCAGTCTCACCCGCAGGCGGCAGAATGCCCCCGAAGTACGCGTTGCTCGCGTAAACAGCCGACGCGGTTTTCAACCCACCGCCCGGTGCCACGAAGATGTTGTTGCGGACCTCGCGGGGGCCGGTCATGTCGTCCAGGAAGACGCGCGACGGGCAGTAGAACGTGTTGTTGTAGATGTAGTGCTTGCCGGTGCCGCTGCTGCTGCCGCCCAACCGGCAGTCGTCCTGCGCGATGTTGTAACGCAGCACCACGTTCGTCGCGGTGGCACCGCCGCCACAGTTGGAGACGCAGTTCAGGTAGAAACCGCCCGCGTTCCCGTACGAGTAGTTGTACTGGAACAGGCAGGTTCCCACGATCTTCATGTCGCAGTCCCAAGCCGTGGAGTCGTACACAGAGGTGGTGCTGTTGCCCACAACGTTGAACTGGAAGACAGGGTTCTTGGAGTTGTACGGCCACATTCCCGCGAAGTTGCCGCCTTCATAGGGGTGGGCGCCTTGGCCGAGGTTGAGTCCGCTGTTGTGCTCGATGAGCGGCGCGTCGGAGTTGTGGATCACGATCGCGTCGCCACCCACCTCGTGGATGTTGTTGCGCGCCACGTAGACCTTGGTGTTGTAGCGCTCGGTGGTGTCGGGAGCGGAAATCTTCACGCCACCGCCGGCTGCGTCGTTGACCTCGTTGTCTGTGATGGTGATGCCGTCCACCGACCCCTTGCCCCACGTGCGCACCATGATGCCGGCAGACTGGGCGAAGCCCGCGCCGTTCGTGGCCTTGTTGCGCCAGCCCGCCACGTCTTCCACATGGTTTCCGGCGACCACGATGCCGGCGGTCTGTGCCGTGCCGCTGTTCTCAATGAGGATGCCCACCCTGCGGATCGGCGTATCCGACGGGTTCACCACGTGCAGTCCCGTGACCGTCCAGTGGTTGGCGTTGGTGATCTGGATGGCTGCGACAGCCCCGCCACCGTTGATGGTTGGCTTGGCGCCGTCGCCGTAGCTCGCGAGCGTGATCGGGTGGTCGGCAACGCCGGTGCCGCCGGGTGTCAGCGCACCGTGGCACGAGGTTCCGGCGCGGAACAGGATGGACTCGCCCGCGGCGAAAGCGCCATGCGCGTTGACCTGGGCGATCGAGTTGAGCGGGCTTTCCCTGGTGCCGTCCCCGGCCGTGGGTGCCGAGCAGTCCACGAAGTACTTTGTGCTGCTGATCGTCACGATGTTGGCTTTTGCTGTCCCGCTCGACGGCGTCCCGAACGGCCCCGGCCCGCTGACGCCCAGCTCCGTGGCGCCGCCCTTGGTCCCCACCGGGACTACGAACGTCAGCGTCGCCACGCCACTCTGATCCGCGACGCCGGTGGTCACGTTCTCGCCGCCGAGCGTCACCGCCACTTCGCCCAAGGGCTGCAGATCACGCACGACGACGGCCGCGGGCGTTCCGGGGACCAGCGAGTTGAGGTTCGTCCCGACTGAGCCCTCGACCCGCAGCGGTACAGCGAGGAATTCATCCGAGCAGTTGATCTTGGCGTCTGCCCAGTCGGCGTGGTCGTTGCCGTTCCCTTCCGGGCCGGCCTCCACCTTGAGCTGCAGCGTGGTGCCGCCCCTGAGATCCACGTTGACGGGCAGTGCACCGTCCGGCCCCTTCCGCTCCCCCGCGAAACGCTCCACGCCATCCACCAGAACCTTGAAGTCCACCCGGCCGCGGTCACCCTGGGTGTCATCCACACCCACCTGCGCGAGGAACTGCCGGCACTGCCCACCAAGGTTGTAGGTGATGGACGACGCCGCGTGGGTCCCGATCCCCTTCGCGTACACGGTCCCATCAATGGTCAGCGGCCTACGGTTTGCGTCGCCCAGCGCCTGGCCCCCATTGCTCATGTCCAGTTCAGCCGGACCCCAACCGTTGCTCATGCTGGCCCACGGAACGTCGCTGGCATATACGACGCCGGTGGGCGGGGTTGGTAGTTCGGCTGCGGTTGCTGCGGGGCTGGCTGCTGTTTCGGCTGCTATCAGCGTGGCGGCCATCAGTGCTGCGGATGCGGCGGCCGCGGCCGTTTTGGCGAGGTCTTTGGTGGCGCGTTGGACGGCCCGTTTGGCCGAGGTTTGTGGGTACAAGTGAGGCTCCTCGTTGAGTGGTGTCCTCAAGGAGTTTCTTGTGCGGTGAGAGGCTGGGGCAACGAAGTGCACAGGGATGAACAAAAAGGCGCAGCACGTGTGCTCCTTTTCTTCGTTGGCTTCAAGTGTTGTCATTTCGGAAATTTCCGACATATCATCAACGAGTGCTTCCAGACGTCTTCGGTGCCCTAGCGAACCCTTCGCGGCGCACCATCCTCGACAGCCTCCTTGCGGGGCCGTTGTCGGCTGGCGAGCTGACGGGCCGACTGGATCTCAGCCGTTCCTCCGCTTCGGAGCACCTCGCTGTGCTGCGTGAAGCGGGCTTAGTCCGTGAAGAACGCCAAGGGCGGCGCAGGATCTACCACCTCCAAGCCGCGGGCCTGCAGGAAGTCAGCGGCTGGCTGAAGCATTACGAGCAATATTGGAACCAGCGGCTCGACGCCCTGGCTGATCTACTTGATGAGGAAACCCCATGACCGAGAATGCCGTCCGCCTTGAGCGCACCTTCCCCCACTCTCCAGAAGCAGTGTGGGCTGCCCTGACCACGCCCGACCTCCTCGCACGATGGTGGGCAGCCGGCGACATCGCACCTGTTGTCGGCCACCGCTTCACTATGGACATGGGTGGTTGGGGCCAGCAGCAGTGCGAAGTCCTCGCCGTCGAGCCCGGCACCTCCATCAAATTCCTCTTCGCAGAGGGAGCCCTCGACACCACCATCACATGGACACTCGAAGCCACCGAGAACGGCACCACGCTCCACTTCGAACACGCTGGCTTCAACCTGGACACACCCATGGGACAGCAGGCCTTCAACGGCATGGGCAACGGCTGGCCCGGCCTCCTGGCCCGCATTGACCAGGTGCTCGTGAGCGTCAGCTGAGCACACGCCTTCAATCAGCTATAACCGTCCGATAGCAGCCCACTGACTCAACCAGCTCGAGTCGGTCATCCCACCTGAGCGTCAGGATCCAAGGACGTGGCTGGCGTGATTGTGGGTCACGCACCAAGCCTTGGACGCGCGAGGACCAGATATCAGTACCAGCTGAGACGGTCAACTAATCAGATAACTCAGCGCTTAGCGCTGGGGTAGCTTGCGACTAGGTTTTAGAGCCGAAACTTTGGCGGCGACTTCAGGGCTATCCAACACGGAGTCAACACGGTTCACGTACTCGGAAAAGGACCCGCCAGGTCGCCCTTGGAAGGTGCGCGCCTGAAGCCGCTTTGGAGGAATGGACGACGCATTCTTTGTGTCATCGCACCCGAGTGCATGCGTGGTCACGTGAGGCCCTTCCTTTCCCGACTGGTTTGTTCAATCAAATCTACCGGCCTGTCATGTCACCAGTAGCTACACGCGACCCCACCGGCAGCCGACCTAACAGCGCAACCCGCGTACCGCCGTCGTGCGTTCCGCGCCCCCTGCCCCGCCGCCCGGCGTCACGCGGTTATCCGCCCCCAGCCACTTTCGGTAAGTTGGAACCCAAGAGTTCTGACCCTCGGTAAGTAAGATGCCGCACCTTACGAAAGCAGGATCACATGACTGTCTCTCCCCTGATCTGGGGCATCACCATTGTTGTCATTCTGGCGCTGCTCGCGTTCGATTACTTCTTCCACATCCGCAAGGCGCACGTCCCTACGTTGAAGGAAGCGGCTATTTGGTCGTCGGTTTACGTGGGCCTCGCTGTGCTGTTCGGTGTGCTCATCCTGATTTTCGGCGATACCACCATGGCGTCGGAGTACTTCGCCGGGTACATCACGGAGAAGGCCCTGTCCGTGGACAACCTGTTCGTCTTCCTGATCATCATGGCGAGCTTCCGTGTTCCGCGTGAGGACCAGCAGAAGGTGCTGCTGTTCGGTATCGTGTTCTCGCTGATCGCCCGGACCGGGTTCATTTTCCTTGGAGCTGCGCTGATCAACTCGTTCGCGTGGGTGTTCTACATCTTCGGGCTGATCCTGCTCCTGACGGCCGGTAACCTGCTCAAACCGGACGGCCACGACGACAAGCAAGCCAATAACATCATGATCCGGCTGGCCAAGAAGCTCTTCCACACCACGGACAAGTACGACGGCGACAAGCTTTTCACCACCGTCAACGGCAAGCGGGCGCTGACTCCCATGCTCCTGGTGATGGTCGCGATCGGCGGCACGGATATCCTCTTTGCACTGGACTCCATCCCCGCGATCTTCGGCCTCACCCAGAACGTCTTCATCGTCTTCACCGCTACCGCGTTCTCCCTCATGGGCCTGCGGCAGCTGTACTTCCTCATCGACGGCCTGCTCGACCGCCTCATCTACCTGTCCTACGGGCTCGCCGCCATCCTGGCGTTCATTGGCGTGAAGCTGATCCTCCACGCCCTGCACGAGAACAACCTGCCGTTCATCAACGACGGCGAGCACGTGAACGTCATCGAAATTTCCACGGGCCTCTCCCTGAGCGTGATCGTCGGAACTCTGCTGATCACCGTGGTGCTTTCACTGCTCAGCCCCGCAGGCAAGGCCCAGACCGCCATCAACAACGCCCGCCGCCATGCCATCAACTACCTCGACCTCGATTACACCGCCGACGCCGCCGAACGGGAACGCATCTACCGTGCACTGACCGCGGAGGAGGCCCAGATTGTGCAGATGCCTTTGAAGTACAGGAACAAGGCCAAGGACGTCGACGTGATCCGCGAACAGGTGGCCGAGGCACACCGGCAGCACGAGGCATTCCTCAACCGGTAGACATTAGCTTCCGGCGCCCAAAGCCACTCTGATCTGCTCACGGATCTGGTCCCCAACCTGCGCGTCCGTGAGGTTGTTGTTGGCGGAGGAAGACATGCTGACGAACATGACCGCGGAAACGATGCGGGCCATCTTTTCGGGTTCACGCGCCCTCAGTTTTTGGTCCCGGTTAAGGACATCTACGACGGCGGCCTCCGTCCGGGCGGTGAGCGCCAGCGCCTCCGCGTGGTGCGGCTCCGCCGGATCGCCGAAGACGATCTCCTTGAGATAGCTCCTGCCATTCTCGATCTGGACCCGGTTGCACTCGACGATGGGGCGGATGATTGCCATCACCCCGTCAAGCACTGTCTCCTCCTGGGCCGCCGCTGCGATCCCGGCATCAAGGGCTTCGGCGTACTTGACGTTGTGTACCAGTAGGAGAAGCTCGGCCTTGGTCTTGGCGTACAGGAACAAGGTTCCCGAAGCGACGTCGGCCTTGTCAGCCACCTGCTGCGTGGTGACTTCGTCCACCCCGTACTGGGTGAAGAGCTCTCGGGCGGCAGCGGTGATGCGATGCAGCTTCTCCTGCTTATTCCGTTCACGTCGGCCAAGGGTCTGGGGCACAGCCTGCATCTAGCTACCGTATCAGCGGCCCAGGAATTCGAGAGCAGCGGGAACAAACCTGTCATGGAACTGGAAGATGGCACCGTGGCCGGAATCCGGGTAGATGATGAGTTCACTGCCCGGAATACGCTGATGCATGCTGTTCGAGAGTATGGAAGGGACCATACGGTCGTTGTCGCCGTTGGCAATGAGCGTGGGCTGGGTGATCACTCCCAGGTTCACGGGTTGGGAGCGCCCCCACGTCCGGATGGCTTTCAGCTGCGTCTGGAAGGCCTTGATCCTGACCGGCGTCTCGCGGTTGGTGGTGCGCTCCTGAAGCCGCTCGATGAACGCCTTCGCGGCGGGCTTACCTGTCGCGTTGCGGTTGAAGAACAGGAATTCCTTGGGATCCTGACGAGTCAACGTAGCTCGAAGAATGTCGTAGTAGGTGATGGCAGGCACCCTGTCGATGCCCTTCCCACCAGCAGGACCTGTGCCGGCAAGAATAAGCTTCCGGACCAGCCCCGGGTGTTTGATGACCATGGCCTGCGCGATCATTCCTCCCAGCGAGAGGCCAAAAAGGTCCACCTTCTCGAAGCCGAGTGCCTTGATGAAGGTCACTGCGTCATCGGCCATTTCCTCCACCGTTGCGGGAACTTTGCCGGAGGACGAACCCACGCCCGCATTGCTGAAAGTGATTGCATGGTGTTTCTTCGCGATGGGGTCGATGATACGGGGATCCCAATTATCCATCGTCGCCGCGAGGTGGACCAGGAAGATCACGGGAACGCCTCCCTTCGGTCCCAACTCCCGGTAAGCGTAGGTGACCCCGCCAGCGGTGACGGCACTTGTCGGCGCGTCTTTGTAGGCGGCGATAATGCTGGGTTGGACTTTCTTGTCATTGCTCATGATGCTTTTCCTGACTATGTGCGTGATTGTGTGACTAGCTGTGGCTGACGACGGTTTTGCCTCGAACGCCGCCCTTGTCCAATGCCGCAAGGATGTCCGGCGTCTGACCGAACGGCACTACCCGGCCCACCACAGGGCGGATTTCCCCGGCGTCAATGAGGGCGGCAATCTCCCCAAGCTGGCTTCCGCTGGCGCGCATGAAGAGAAATTCGTACGTGACACCTAACCGCCGCGCTTTACGTCGAATACCGGCACTGAGGAGTGTCATGACCCCTCGCAGCACCGCGTTGCCGCCGAGCTGGCGAGCGAAGCCGGGATCGGGCGGGCCGGAGATGCCGATGGCCTTGCCGCCAGGCTTAAGGACGCGCAGCGAACGCTCAAGATTCTCGCCACCCAGGCTGTCGAGCACCAGATCGTAGTCACGGAGGATCTCCGCAAAGTCCTCTGCCCTGTAGTCGACAACGACGTCCGCACCGAGCGCGCGAACAAAGTCTTCGTTCCCGGCGCTGACCGTGGTGGCAACTGTTGCCCCAAGATATTTGGCGAGCTGGATCGCGAGGGACCCCACTCCGCCGGCACCGGCATGAATAAGGACCCTCTGGCCTGGACCGACCCCGCCGCTTTCGACGAGCGCCTGCCAGGCAGTCAACGCCACCAGCGGCAGGGAGCCCGCCTCCTCCATGCTGATCGACGCCGGTTTGATGGCCAGGTCTGCCTCAGCCACGGCGATTCTCTCGGCGAAGGTGCCAATGCGGTCCTTATCCGGGCGGGCAAAAACCTCATCACCAACTTTGAACGAGCGCACTTTCCGGCCGACCTGCACCACTACGCCGGCCAGTTCATTACCAAGGATCAGCGGCAACTTGTACGGCAGGATCTGCTTGAACTCCCCCAGCCGGATCTTCTCATCCAACTGGTTCAGGCCAGCGGCTTTCACTTGCACCAGGACGTCGTGGTCCCCGACAACGGGCTCACGAACATCGACCTCCTGCAGGGGTTGCTTGTACTGGTTGATGACGAGTGCTCGCACGGGGTTCGCTCCTGGAAAGTAAATTATTGAGTAAACTCAATTTTGAGCGCACTCAGTAATTAAGTCAAGATTGCCGGTCCTCCGTTTCGATGGCTCGCTGCGGGCTATACGCTAGGCACGTCTAATACGCAGCCAAGCATCGAAACGGGCAGCCGCCCGCGTATAACAAGTCCTGCACGACGGCGCCGCGGAGCTTCGGCAATGGTCGCCCAAGAGACGTGTGACCTTAGAGCGAGTTCTGCCGCCGTCCACGGACCAACCGGGTTCTGTTGCAAGAAATTCATCTGCACTTCGGCGTCTGCATCATTCTGCGTCCATCCCTGCGCTGGGAAGGTGGGGGCATGACTGAAATTCAAGAAATACAGAAGTTGGAGTTGTCCCGGTGAGCGGGTGGCTGCCCATGGCCGCAGGTGTGGGATCCGCTGCGGTTGGAGGCTTCTACTTCGCCTTCTCCGCCCTCGTCATGCCTGCCTTGGGAAGGCGCCCCGGAAAAGACGCAGCCGCCGCCATGGTCTCCATCAACCAGAAGGCCGTCACGCCGCCGTTCATGATCCTGTTCTTCGGCTCAGCTGCCGCCTCGGCCGCAGTGGTGATTACCGCCGTCGTTGATCCACGGGCGCAACCATCTTTGCGGGTGGCAGGTGCAGCCGCGTGCCTGGCCGGTTGGGTTCTCAGCATGGCGGTCAACGTACCCCTGAACAATCGGCTTGCTGCTTCGGGCATTCCAGGGGTGATGACGTGGCAGAGCCACGCCAAGCCGTGGACACGCGCCAACCACATCCGGACGGCACTTTCCATTGCGGGCGCCGTCGGGCTGCTGGTTCCGCTGACCCCCTGAACCGGCGCAGACGAAAACACGCTTGGTTCAGCGTCACGTTCCGGTCCAGGGCAGCACTGAGTTGGCAAAGACTCAGGTGCACTTGGGGGGATGACTCATGAACGGAACACAGGAACAGCCTGTGGCCGCCGAACCAGCGGTGGGTTGGGTGTTGGCAGAAGACTGGACCAGGCTTAAGGGGCGCATGATCGAGGTCTACGACCATGGCGAGCTGGTGGACGCCGGGAAAGTGGATACGGTGACGCCCAAAGGAGACCTTCTCTGGCTTGCCTTCAACGGAGTCCACTCCCGGCGCATAGTGGAGCGGCTCGCCGAGACCTGCGTGCGCATCCTCCCGGACGAGTAACTACTACGCGAAAAGCCTACGCTTCCGGCTGCTGAGGTGCCTCGGTCCTCCTGGTCTCGGAGCCTGCCCGGTCCCGGCGCGCACGGTCTCCGACGGACCGGTCCCGGCGTGCCCGATTCCGGCCCGCCCGGTCTCCGACGGACCGGTCCCGGCTTGCTTTCCGGCACTGGTTCCCGGCGACGTTTCGCTTGTCTGCGAAACGTCGCCGGTAGTCTGCTCGTCGGCTCGGTACCTTCTCCTGGCACGGCGCCTGGATCGAAACAGCAGTGCAGTGACTGGCGACAACGTGAGCAGGACGATCACGGCCACAATGGCGAGCAATCCCGTGACGCCGACGACGGCCGCCATAACGCCCAGCTGCGTCTGCCACGCGGCCGGATCAGCCGCCTCGGTGGTGATTCTGAGGGTCGGGTTTGATGCTGCGATCAATGTCTCTCCTGCAATCGGGGCGATGTATTGCAGTAATGAGTAAGGGCGGGCGCGGATTCGTGTTGCGGAAAACTAGCTGGGTTGCTCCAGATCAGTCCCGGCACCGTGTCCGGTGGGTTCGGAGCGCCCATGGGGTTCGAGTTGCCCGGTGGCCCACGCTTCGTCGCCTTGCCAGTAGGGCAGTGACGTAAAACTTGCGATCGCTCTCCCCGCTGGCCTTTCCTTCAGCCCGTCCAGCCGTTCAATGCAGCGTTTGAGGGCCGAGTAGCTCTTCTCACACCGTCCCATGAGGACATGGATGTTTGTCCCGTGAACGGTAGCGGTGGCGCGAACGGACGCCAGTTCCCAGAGCATGATGCGGCCGATTTCAGCGAGTTGGCCCCAGGTCAGTGCGCGACCGCGATCCGCCCACTCCAAGTACAAGGTGGCTACGGTCAGGTTTCGACGATCTTCTTCCGGGCCAAGCGAGAGGTCATAGAGCAGCCGTTCGAAGTGTGCCAACGTGGGCAGGCCTGTTCGGGAGTCTGTGCAGCTGAAAGGTTCGCAGCGTTGGTTCTCGCTGGTCCAGCCTTCCACGAGTCCCCGCATTGTTTCGTCATCAACCGGGGCCTCCGCTGCTGCGAAGAATGCGCTGAGATCCAGCATCGTCTCACGCACGCCGACCCCCTGATAAGCGCGGGACGCACCTAGTTGCTTGGCTGCTGTCTCCAGGGTGTTGCCGGCCATCCTTGCCTGGATGACCCCTTCAACCTCAGGGACGAGCCAATCGCTTGGAAAACGCCAGCCGGCCTGCTGGCTCCGTTGTTGCCACCGGCCGCGCAAGAGCAGGGGATAACCGCCCTCGGGTCCGGAATGTAGAAGAGGATTTCTCATACCGATAAAGTGCCCTCGGAGAGAAAACGTGACGCGCCTTTGCGGACGAAATGCAGCCCGCACAAACTTGTATCGTCAGGCCCGCTGGGCCACCCCGTCCCGGCGCGGGCGCACCAGTGAGCGGCACCTTCTCACCAGATTCCGGCTAACGGCGGCAGCGGGCAGCCAGCGGCACAACCCCCAGTACGCGATTCCAAAGGCCAGCGAACCAGCCACGGCGAGGACGGGATTGACCGGCTGCAGCACCGGGTAGATCAGCCAATGCGTGAGGTAGATATACAGCGAAGCCGCGGCCAGCCAGCCGGTGATCCTGCGAAGAATGGCCGGCACCGGCAAGGCAGGAACCCAGGCAAGCAGGAGGATTCCGACGATGACCGTGACCTCCCGCAGGGTGCTTTGGAAGTAGCCCGGGACCACCAGGAGTGTGATCAACGAGACCATCACTCGTTGCAGATGCGTCCGCGCTCGCGCCAAGGCCCAACCAAGGGCGAAGAGCCAGAAAACAGGCGCAGGTTTGGGCAACCCGGGGTCCACGATGTCGTAACGGCTGAGCAGCGCCACTGCGACCAGCACGAGCGCAACCCCGAACGGCCACCGCCGTTCCAAGCGGTCCACCCACGGAATGGACAACAGCGCTGTGACCGCCAGGAGGATGTACACGAGCATCTCCACGAACCAGAAATGCCACTGCGAGGTCACTTCCTGCGGCCCAACCATGCCATTGAGCAGGAAGATGTTGGCGACGGTGTAGTCATCAGTGAGCAGGTACGCGACGCCAATGAAAGCCATCGAGGGCACCGCGATTCGGGCAACGCCCCGAAGTTGCCGACGCCGCCGCGTTGCGCGCTTCCCCGGTAAATCCCGGTCACCCATTAAGTGGAACCGCGCGAAGTTGAAGCCGGCCACGGCGAACAACAGGTGCGCCGTTTGGAAGGTGAAGATCTCAACGTGCGTTGCCACGACGCAGACGATCGCCAAAGCCCGAACCACAATGGAGGTTTCCAGGAAGGAAACCAACCGGCGCTTCCGTGCGGGCCGCCGTCGTTCCAGGTCTTTGATGGGAAGCAGGTGCCAGTCCGGGGGCAGCTGACCCAGTACGCGTTCCAGTCGGACCGAGACCGCCACGTAGGACAAGGAGTCTCCGTCCAGCGAGACGAACGTGTCATCGCCATGGACCTCGGGGCGTTCCAGGGATTCGGCAAAGATGCGGCGGACGTCGTCTGCTGCCTCCGGCTCCGGCGCGGCGGCCGCCGTCGTTCTCTGACCAACCACCGCAGCGTCGGCAGCAAGCCGCTGGACGGCCGGGTAGTCCACCTTGCCGCTCGACAGGCGAGGCAGCCGCTCGACCGCGTGCACGGCCACCGCCCCGCGGGGCAGTCCAATACTGCCCGCCAGGACCTTGGCGAGCATGGCGGGGTCTTGTTGACCTTCGACGGCGACCACAAGACTTTCGTCCGAACCGGCGGCTGCCGCTGTGATCCCCATCCGGTCGAGGATCTGTTCCACTTGTCCAAGGTCTACGCGCAGGCCGACGATCTTCACGAAGCGGCTGCGCCGGCCGACCACCTCGTAGAGCCCGTTCGGGTGTTGACGGGCGAGGTCTCCGGTGCGAAGTTCGTGGATCTCCCGTCCCAAGGCAAGGTCCTCGGGGCGTTCGGCGTAACCGAGCATCACGTTAGGACCCGTGTAAACCAACTCTCCGTCCGGGAGGCCCTCAACAGGGTCTATGCGGAAGGTGCCACCCGGGACGGGAACGCCGATACTTCCCGCGTGCGCGATGGCCAGGTCCGGGGGCAGGTAGGCCATGCGGGCCGTCGCTTCGGTTGCCCCGTACATGACGAAGAGGTCCCAGCCGCGTTGTACACCTGTTGCAGCCCAGGAGCGCACCTTTTCCGGTGCCAGCCGGCCACCCGCCTGTGTGACGTATCGCAGGTGTGGCAAGTCCTTCTCCGCGAATCCCACCCGTTCCAGCAGGTCAAACGTGTAGGGGACAGCTGCGAAGGACGTCGCCCGCTGCTCCCGGAAGAGCTCCCAAAAGCAGGGGTCCACCACGGACAGGTCCGTGAGCACGAGCCCTGCGCCACGGATCAGGTGGCTGTTGACCACGGAGAGGCCGTAGCAGTAGTTCAGGGGCAGCGTGGTGGCGGCCCGGTCCTCCGGTCCGATGCGCAGGTACTGTGCGATCGACTCGGCGTTGGCGGTGAGATTGCTGTGCGAGATCCGCACCAGCTTCGGCGAACCGGTAGAGCCGGACGTGCTGAGCAGCAACGCCAACTCGGGATGCAGGTTGTGCCGGGAGCCGATGCGGGGTTCCTCCAGCAACGGTGTGCCCTTGCCGTCGCCCTTGGCCAGCAGCACGTCCGGATCGTAGGCGGAGATGAGGGACGCCAGGGCATCGGGTTTGTCCGCCGGGGCGAGCAGGATCGCGTGGTTTCCGGTAAGGGCTGCAAGGTAAGCGACCAGAGAATCGAGGTCGTTGCCCGCGGCCAGAACGACGAGCCTGCGCGTCTCCCCCAGCCGCGCCACCAAGTCACTTACGAGGCGGGCAAGCTCCAGATACGAAAGGGCGCCGTCCGACGTCAGGATTGCCGGGCGGTTACCGTGCCGGGCGAGGTCGGCGAAAGCAACGCGCGCGAGGTCTGGCTGCGCGGTCACAAGGCCACCCGGGTGGAATCACTAACCATGGAACTGGCCTAACTTAAGGGAAGGGGCAAGGACGGCGCCTGCACGTTCGCAGGACCGGCCTGGGGTGGAGCTGTGATTGCGTGGTCGCCCAGCAACAGCGTGGGCGTGGTGCCCGCCGCCACCGTCACGGCCACGGCTGTACCCACCGCGTAGCGAACCGTGTGCGGCTGCCATGACCGCAGCGTCCGCCCGGAAGCAAGCCGTACGTGGTGGAGCACGAACGCACCGTAATATTCGATGGCCGAAACCTGCGCCAGGGATTGCGGGTCGGGGTGCAGGGCGACTTCGTGGGGTCGGAGAACGACGTCCACCTTAAGGTCGCTGTTTGCCCAGCCCGGATCGGTGGAGACGACGCCGATCTCGCACTTCAGGATGGTGTTGTGGAGGGTGGCGGGAAGGAAATCCGCGTCACCCATGAAGGACGCAACGAACCTGGTAGCTGGACGTTCGAAGACCCGCTCCGGCGTGTCCGACTGCTCAATGGCACCGCCACGCATCACCACAACACGCGTCCCCAGGGAGAGCGCCTCGGTTTGGTCGTGCGTTACCAGCACACCTGTGGTGCCGGTTTCCCGCAGCGTTGCCACGGTGTCCCGCCTCACCTGCGCGCGCAAGGACTCGTCGAGGCTGGAGAACGGTTCGTCAAGAAGTACGACGGCGGGACGCGGCGCCAATGCGCGCGCCAGGGCGACCCGTTGCTGTTCGCCTCCGGAAAGTTCGTGGGGGTACCTGCCCGCCAAGGGCGCCAGCCGCACGAGATCCAGGACCTCGCCCACCCTTGCCCGGCGCTCACTGCGCTGCAGTCGGTCAAGGCCGAACTCGATATTCTGCGCAACCGTCATGTGCGGGAACAGGGCGTAATCCTGGAAGACCAGCCCCACCCTCCGGTGTTCAGGATGCACAAAGCGGCGCCCATCAGCCACGACGTCCCCGGCAACACGGAGAGTGCCCTTGTCAGGGCGTTCCAAGCCAGCTGCCAGCCGTAGCGTCGTGGACTTTCCGCAGCCCGAGGGGCCGATCAGGGTTACCAGTTCACCTGCCGGGATCTGCAGATCCAGCATGTCCACGCCCACTGCGTTGCCATAGTGCTTGCCGACACCTTCGAAGGCCAGCGCGACGTCAGGCGTTCCCGCTTCTGCAGGACGCTTCACACCTGTCATCCGATTGCTCATGCGCGGGCCTTTCCGTGGTCTTCAGCCGTCCGTGCCTGCCTGACAATGACGAGTACGGGGAGGATGGCGGCGGCCACAATGATCAGTGCCGGCAGCGATGCTTTCTCCCAGAAGTTCTCCCGGGCAAGTTCATAAACCCATACCGATGCGGTGGTGAACCCGAAGGGCCGCAGCAGCAGGACGATGGGCAATTCCTTGACGGCATCGATCGCCACGAGCATGAGTGCCACGGCAATACCTGACTTGGCCAAAGGAGCGTGCACGCGGGCCAAAATGCGCTGCGGTGCAGCCCCCAAGCTCAGCGCGGAGTAGGTCACCGTCGGCGAGATCTTCGCGAAGCTCGCGTCTATGGCCTGATAGGCCGGCGCGAGGAAGCGGATGACGTAGGCATAAAGAATTCCCAGCACCGAACCCGTCACAAGCAGGCCCGTGCCGCCAGGGACGCCGGCCGCCTCCAAGAGATTATCGAGGGTCGCGAACGTGATTAGGACACCGATGCCTACAACTGCACCCGGGACCGCGTAGCCGACCGATGTCAGCTGGGCCAGCCAAGGGACAAAACGTCCGCCGCCCATCCGCACGCCGTGCCCAACGCCCAAGGACAGCAGCACGCAAGCCGCCGCCGTAACCGCTGCAACCACCAGGGTGTTCACCAGGTACTGGCCAAAGCGGGGGTCCGCCAGAAATCCTGTGTTCTTCGCAGCTTCCCCTACCGCCCACGCAAGGAGCTGGAGCACGGGGATCAGGAAACCGACACTGACAGCAGCCGCGCATGTCACGGTCGCTGCCCAAGCGCGCCCTCCGCGAAGGCGCTGCGGTTGCAATCCCTGTCCCCGTCCACCTTGCCGGTGATACCGGGCACGACCACGCAATGCCCGCTCCCCCGCAAGCACAGCCACAGCGAAGAGCAGCACCAGGACCGCAAGCTGGGTAGCGGCGTGGAAGTTGAACGTGCCCTTCCACACCAGATACACGCCAACCGATACGGTCTGGACATTGAAGTACTGCACCGTGGCGAAGTCCGTTAGCGTCTCCATCATCACCAGGGCCATCCCCGCAGCAAGCCACGGCCTGGCAAGGGGCAGCAGCACGCGTCGGAGCGCCCGCCCCTGCCCTGCACCCAGCGTCCGCGCAGCATCGTAGGCACCGGCTGTGTGCTCAACCAGCGCCGTCCGCGCAAGAAGGTAGACGTACGGGTAGAGAGACAGCGTCATCACGAGCACCGCCGCCGGAAGAGACCGCACTTCAGGTACCCAGACATCAACGCCGAACACCGCGCGGAGCAATTCCTGCACCGGCCCTGCAACGTCGAACACCGACAGGAAAACGAAGCCGAGCACATAGGCGGGCACCGCCAAGGGCAGGACCAGCAACCAGACGAAGACATTGCGCAAAGGAAAGCGGTAGGCCGTAACAAGCCACGCCAAGCCGCCGCCAATCAGCAGCGAGCCTGCTGCCACTCCAACCATCAGCATCAGGGTGGTGAGCACCATGTCGAGAAGCGCTCGCGGAGGTGCGGTAGCTCCGAGGCTTCCGATGCCGTCAAGGACCACCGCGACAATGGGAGTAGCCACCGCCACGGCGACCAGCACCACAAGTAAGGTCCACGTGGGGCGACCGCCACCGGCCGCCAGTCTTGGGCGGCGCTTCTGCGTGCTCGGCGCAGCGAGCACCGGCGCCTCGGTCACTTGTATCCGGCCTCGGCGAGAAGGTCGACAGCGGCGGCGTTAAGGTCGCCATAGGCGTCAGCATTAAGCGGCATGCGTTTGAACTCGCCGAATCCTGCAATGATGGCTTCCGGCTGCGCGGCAGGGTTAACAGGGAACTCGCGGTTGGCGTCGACGAAGGCGTTCTGGCCCTTCGTGGCAAGCCACTCGATGAGCTTCTGCGCATCTTCAGCGTTGTCTGATCCCTCCACGAGTCCGGCGCCGGAAATGTTCACGTGCGTCCCGGCTCCTGCCTGGCTGGCCCAAAACAGTTTGACGTTGAATTCCGGCTTTTCGGCGATCTTGCGGGCCAGGTAATAGTGGTTGTTGATGCCCACGTGGCAGGTTCCTGCATCCAGTGCGTCGAGCAGAAGGACGTCGTTGCTCATGATCTGTACCTCATTGGCAACCCAGCCCTTGGCGATCTCCAAGGCTTTCTCCCTGCCATACAGGTCGATCAAGCTCGCCACGAGGGACTGTGTATAAGACGACGTGGCATCGCGCATGCAAAGCCGCCCCTTCCACTTGGGGTCCGTGAGGCCCGCGTACGTCTCGGCCTGGTCAAACTCCGCCACATCCACCTTGGTGGGGTTGTAGGTGATGGTCCGGGCCCTCATGGCGAGGCCGTACCACCGGCCTTGTGGATCGCGGAGGTCCTGCGGCACTGCGTCATTGAGGACGGCCGAATCGAGCTTGGCGAGTTCATTTTGGCGGGCGGCGTTCCAGAGGTTGCCGGCGTCCACGGTCATGAAGACATCTGCGGGCGAGTCTTCGCCCTCCGCTTTCAGGCGCTCCAAGAGTTCAGCGTCGCCCCCGCTGATGAACTCCACGGTGATGCCTGTTTCCTCGGTGAATTGGCCGAAGGCGCCTTCCAGGTCGTAGTGGCGGGCCGAGTAGATCTGAAGGTCGGCGGGCTTTGCGCCGACAGCTCCACATCCCGTCAGGGCGGCTGTCAGGGCTGTAAGGCATGCGACGGCAGCGAGCAAGCGACGACGAAACACCGGGGCTCTTTTCACACAGGCGGCGCTGGAGCCGCATCATACTTGGGAAGGTAAGGCTAACTTAAATCGCAGGCAAGCCAACAGTGTGTTAAGCGCCGTGTAGTCGTTCCCGGGCCACCAAATCCCCGCGCCCCGCGAAGCGCGCACCCAGCACGCGGTCCCACAAACTTGCGCCGACAAGGCGTACACTATTCATAAGGTTGCTTATCATTTTGGAAGAGTTGACGTACCCAGCCGTACCCAACCGGAACTTTCAAGGAAGTCGTGACATTGAGTAGTGCCCCAGATGCAAAGGGCCCAGGCGGGATACCCACCCCGCCAAGCCAACTGATGCTATGCGAAACCTGCCAGTCCGACTCCTACCTGGTGGTCCACGGAATCGAATCCACACCATTTCACGGTGGCGAGCTACTGGTTGAGGTTACCTACACCTGCACGGCATGCGACACCCTGCAGTCCCGCCTCGCGCCATTCCGGTCGGTTGCAGCGCGGGTCAACACCACCTACCCCTTGGGCGCCCTCCTGTCATTCGGGGACACCTACCTTCACCACGGCAAACCCATGGCCGAAGTTCCCGTCGAGGTCCGGAGAAGCATTCGGGAGCGAGGCTTGCCGGGCGAGCCTGGCAACGAATTATTGGATGTCCGCCTCACCACCAAGATGATCAGGTGTGAGTGCGGCTTCCAACTGGAACTCCCCGCATAGGCCCTGCCGCTGGGGGCAGGGCCAGCGGGGTTGGGGAAACGGGGCTGGGCCGGTGGGGCAGAACCGGCTGCCATGCCGGCGCCAACCATCGTCGAACCATTGGCAGGACGGGACGAACCATTGGCAGGACGGTACGGGCGCGGTACTTTGATAATTAGCAAGGGTACTTAGTTTCGATCCGACATGAAGGCCGGCGCACCTTGCAGCACGGGCTTCGGCAAGCAAGGAGTGGAAGTCGTGAGAATAGGCGCATCCATTTTTCTGATCGCGCTCGGAGCCATCCTGGCGTTCGCCATCGCACCAGGATTGATCCCGTTCGTTGATCAAGTGCTCATCGGCTACATCCTGATGGTCGTGGGCGTAATCGGCCTCATCGTATCGATCATCATGGCGTCCTCGGCCCACCGCCATCACACCGTGGTTGACCATGGACCTGACACTGTGGCCTGACGCATCCGGGCTCAAATCGTAAAACCCGCCAGGAGAGGCCGCAGCATCGCTGCGGCCTCTCCGAGCGGTCAGCCGTCGTAAAAAGCCGCCGGACAATCGTTCCGTCCGCGAGCGCATCCAACGCCTCGTTGATTTCCGCAAGCGGGCGGGTGTCGGTGTGAAGCAACTCCACAGGCAGCCGCCCATCCCGCCACATCTACAGTGGAATATCGCGGGAAGGCACGGAGTCGCCCATGTAGGACCCCAGCAGGCGTTTACCTTGTCCGGCGAACTGCAGGGCCTGCGTGGTGATCGTTTGATCGGGATGCGGCAAACCCACCGAGACCAATGCGCCTCCCCGGGCCAACAGTCCAAGGCAGGTCTCCATGACTTTGCCACTTCCGACCGCTTCGACAGCAACGTCCGCTCCGCCGTCGGTATGGGCCGCCACCAAATCCGCGGCGTCAGCGGGCCCCGCCGCATGGTCGGCCCCGCATCGAAGGGCGAGTTCTTGCTTTTCCGCCAACGGATCAATGGCCAGCACTGTTGTTCCCGCTATCCCGGCAGCGGCCATGACTGCCATGAGGCCCACAGCCCCGAGGCCGAAGACGATGACAGTTTCGCCTGCGGAGACCTGGGCCGTGTTCAGCACGGCACCGATGCCCGTGAGGGCAGCACACCCGAACATGGCTGCGATATCGAAAGGGACGTCCTTGTCGATGACTACCAAGGACTCGCGCGCCACCACGGCATACTCCGAGAATGCGGAGACGCCGAGGTGGTGGTTGATGCGCTCCCCGGCGGGGCTCCTGAGCAGCGCTTCCCCGTGAAGCAGGTCTCCGCTGGTGTTGGCATCTGCGCCCCTGTGGCAAGGGGCGGGACGACCGGCGTTACATGCCCGGCATTTCCCGCAGCTTGGGACAAAGACGAGGACTACGTGGTCCCCGATCTGGACGTCATTGACGCCGGTTCCCACCTTGGTGACCGTCCCTGCTGCTTCATGTCCCAGCGCCATGGGAAGTGGGCGGATCCGTGAGCCGTCAATGACGGACAGGTCCGAATGGCACAGACTGGACCTCTCGATCTTCACCTGCACCTCTCCCTCACGAAGGACGGGCACAGGAACTAGTGACTGTAATCACAGGAGATTATGTTGTGCAAGCGAAAGGCTAAAAACTGCTCGAGAAAGTTGTAAGCCCCATCCCCGGCGCGCTGAAACTGTAGTCCAAGGTGGCCGCGCCCGCCCCACGGGAGATGCCCATCGAGAAAGTAAGCGCGCCCGGATCAAGGGCGGCTGTGGTGCAGGTGACCTGCCGGGTATCCCAGTCCAACGTGGTGCATTTCCAGCCCTCGGGTTCGATCGTTTTGCCGGGGATCAAGGCGGCACCCTCGGAGAGGCGGAACACCGCTTCCGCCGAGGTTGCCGACGTCTCACCGGCCAATGAGAATCCGATCGTCAGGTTTACTTCCGATGCCGTAGTCCCGACGTCTTCGCGGAAGGTAGCCGATACCACCGGGGAAGACACCCCAGGCGATGTCGGCACGGCGGTGGGTGTCGCCGTCGTCGGGCTTGGTGGAGGTGACAATACCGGCAAGGCAGGCGGCACGAGGCTGGACGGCGGCGACGGCACCGGCGCCCAAACCGGCTCCGGCACACTGGTGGGCGTAGGCAGGCTCCGCGGCGCTGCCGCTACTGGAAGTACGGCTTGCGTTGTTGTCACCCGGGGCCGTGGCGCCGTAGGCGAAGGATTACGGGTCGGCAGCCCGGCGTCCGCAGCTCCCTGTGTCGGAGCCGGTGCCGCCGATACGGGGGGTTCAACAGGAGCCGCCCACGCGGCTGCCGTGGCCGCCGGAGGGGTTGGACTGCTTTGCAGTACACCGGCTGCGGCAACCGTGGCGGCTGCCACCACAACGACACCGGCGACGACGGCAGCACCCACCTTGCCCAGTGCAACCATGGACTTCGAAGCCGCCCCCACCGCGCTTACCGTCAGTAGTTGCGGCGCCATGGCGGTAAAGGAAACGCCGGCCACCAGCGGGAAGATGACACCCCGCATGGCACCCTGGACGTCGTTGAGGTCTGCGAGGGCAGCCGTGCACCTGGAACATTCCTCCAAGTGTGCTTGGACCTTTTCCCTGGAGGTTCGCTTGAGGCCGTTCCGCGCATAGGAGCCCAGTTGTCCGGCATACTCCCCGCAGTCGCCGCCCTCCGTCACCGTGACATGGTTCTGGAGGTAAGCCTGCCGAAGGCCCTCCCTCGCCCGGATCGTCAGGGACGAGACCGCATTCGCGCTGATGCCCAGGTACGTTGACGCTACCGCAGGCTTCATGCCTTCGATATCCACGTACCAGAGGACTTCCTGCCATCGCTCGGGCAAAGTTTTGAAGGCACTGGCGATCGTGGTGGATTCGAACTCAGCCAGGACGTGGTCTGCTTCGAAATCGAGGGAG
The DNA here is from genome assembly GCF_040684895.1 of Paenarthrobacter sp. NPDC089322. Lineage (NCBI taxonomy): Bacteria > Bacillati > Actinomycetota > Actinomycetes > Micrococcales > Micrococcaceae > Paenarthrobacter > Paenarthrobacter sp. NPDC089322. Next base: position 211,330 of record NZ_JBFBGW010000004.1, on the reverse strand, counting down.
TCCAGGACGTAGTCGTCGGCGGTTGCCCTGGTCCGTGTGGCCGCCCGGTTCCTGTCATGGGCAGTCCGCCGGACCACCGTCATGAGGTAGGCACGGAAGAACGCATCCGGCCCGTTGCCGGAGTTCAGCTGCTGCAGCACGGAAGCGAACGCGTCCGCCACGACGTCGTCCACATCGCTCGGATTGTCCACTTGCGCGGCAGCGAGCTTCGACGCCAAGGCATAGTGCCTGGCGTAGAGCACCTCAAAGGCGGAGCGATCACCCAGCCGTACCCTGGTGATGAGTTGCTCATCACCCTCATTCAACGACGGCGCGGCTACGTTGCCCGCCTCTGCATAACGGTCCATCCGTTTCAGTGTGGCATGAACTTCCCCGGAAGTGGGAACTTGCTCTCACTGTTGCACGTTACGGGGCATCCCCTGCAGGTTTACGCCACATCGTTGCCAGGACAATCACCACCAGGCTCAACCCCAGCATCACCAAGACCATCAGGCCCCAATTGGACTGGTTCACGCCGGATCCGTAAAGCACTCCAATGAGCACGGTGGCGGTGATGGCGCCCAGATACCGGCAGGTCTGGAAGATGCCGGTGGCGACTCCCCTCTCTTCCGGACGGGCCGAGACATACAAGCCTTGGTTCGATGCTGTGCTCACGGCACCATACGGGACACCCATCAAGGCCATCAGGACAAACACGAGCGGTGGCCACAGGGACAACGTGAGCGCGCCGAGCCCGCCGGCTGAAACAGTCAGGACCAGGACCCCGGTGATCAGCACCGAACGCACTCCGAAGCGCTCAATGCACCGAACCGTCACCGGTGTCACCACAACCGACAACGCTGCCAGGGGCAGCATGAGCAGGCCTACCAGACCGGCGTCGTAATGCCCGGCTTCCTGCAGCAACTGCGGAAGTCCGAAGAACGCAAAGTAGTAGACCCCGCTAAACACCACGAACAACAGGTAGACCAGGAGGAGCGGGCGGTTCCGGCCCAGCAGCCGGAGGTCCAGGAACGGGGGTTTGAACCGGAGCTCACGCCACGCAAAGAGCCCGCCAACCACCACCGCGCCGCCCAACAAGTACCAGCGGTAGCCGGGGATGACGTTGAGCAGCGCCATCATCGCGAGCATGAGCGACACGACGAAAGCCAGGATGCCGGGAATATCGGAGTCGCGGATCAGCTTCCCCAGCGCCCCTGTCTCCCGCCCGGCGTCCTCCGGAGCAGCGCGCTGAACCCCGACAAGGGCAAGCAAGGCCAGCGGGACGTTGATGACGAACAACGCCTGCCAATCGAACAAGCTCACCAGCAAGCCGCCCACCACCGGCCCCACCGCAGCTGCGGAGGTGTTGGCCATCTGGATTCGGCCCAACGACCTCGTGGACGGCATCTTCGCCTGCCGGCTCAGTTCCGTGACCATCACGACGGCGGACGGATAGGCTGTCGCCGTCCCGACAGCCATGAGCGCCCGGGCCACGCAAACCAGCGCAAAGTTGGGAAGGAAAGGTGCGATCGCGCACGTTACCGCGACAAGGACCATCCCGAAAGCAAACAGACGACGGGGCCCGAAGCGGTCGGCCAGCCTGCCCATGAGTGGTTGGCCGGCGGCGGACGCAAGGTAGAACGCGGTGATCACCCAAGTGACGGTGGCGACGTCGAGCGCAAAGTCCTCCCGCAGCACCACCAGTGCCACCGCAATCATGGACGAGTTCAGCGGGTTCAGCGCCGTACCGATGCTGAGCGCTGCGATAGCCAGGCCGGGCCGGGGTCTTTTGTTCGTCACCCTGACCAGTCTGGCCCATGGTTGCCTCGGGTCACGAAACAGGGCCGCAGTGCGGACGCTCCCCAACTCTTAACCTTCCCGCCATTTCAAGTACGGGAGTCTCGTAATTCGGATTCAGATACCGGTGGTTTCGTAATTCCGTCACCCCAACAAACATGACGGAAGGCACCACCATGCACGCTCGTGCAGGCATCATCGCAACCTCGCTCGTCGGCCTTGTGGCTTTGGCAGGCGCCCTGGCCGGTTGCTCCGGCGACGCCAACGCGGCCGGCGGCCAGGACAAAACCGAGCTCGTCTTTGCCACTCCCCCTGGTACGGACGACCCCAACGAGCAAGCCATCTTCAAGGACCTCGCCACCATGGTGGGAGAGGCATCCGGCCGCACCGTAAGCAACCTCCAGCCTGCTGACTACCTCGGCGTGGTGGAGGCCGTGCGCAACGGTTCGGTGGACGTCGCAGTCCTGAGCCAGTTCTCCGCAGCCCTCGCTTACAAGACCGACAGCGTGGATCCGCTCCTCGTCTGGGGAGCCAGCACTGAGCCGGCCAGTTTCTGCCTGGCCCGCAAGGACAGCGGCATCCAGTCCGCCGCCGACGTCAAAGGCAAGCAGGTTGCCTTCATCGATCCCGGCTCCACCACCGGCTACTTCATGCCTAAGTCGATGTTCACCAAGGCGGGCCTGGTGGACGGCACCGATTACAAGAGCACCTTCGCCGGCTCCCACGATTCCGCCGTCCTCGCCATGGCGAACGGCAACGTGGACGTAGCCTGCACCGCGCGCCAGCTCTACCCCACGTTCATCCAGAAGGGCGTCATCAAGGAGGACGACGTCACCATCATCGCCAAGTCCGATCCCATCCCCGTAGGCATCTCGATCGTTGTGCGCAAGGACCTGGACAACGAAGCCCGGGAAGCGCTCAAGGCCAAGCTCCCGGCCATGCTGGCCGGCAACGCCGAAATCGCCAAGACCTTGGGCATCAGCGGAGAACCCGTCAAGGACCCCGAGTTCAGCACCTACGCCCCGCTGGTTGACGTGGCCGAGTCCATCGGCGTGGATTTGGACGACCTCCGATGAGTGTCCCGGTTTTGAACGACGCAACATTGAGTGAAAGCACGACGGCGGCACTCACCCCGGGTGCGGATCCCACAGTCCGCGCGCGCAAGCTTCGGGTCCAGTACGGCGAGCAAGTGGCTTTGGACGGCATCGACCTGGATGTCTATCCGGGCGAAGTCGTGGCGCTGCTGGGACACTCCGGTTCCGGCAAGTCCACGCTCATGAAGACCCTCACGGGCATCGCACCCTTCACGGCGGACACCCTGGACGTTGCCGGACGCGCTGTAGCCCGGCAGAACGCAAGCGGCCTGCGGGAGCTGCGTTCCGACGTCGGGTATGTCTTCCAGCACTTCAACCTCGTGCCGCGGCTGACTGCCCTCACCAACGTACTCACGGGCGGGCTGCACTCTGCCGGTCCGATCAACATCCTGGGCACGTTCAGCGGCACACAGCGCTCCCGGGCCCTGGAGCTGTTGGACCGTGTGGGCCTGGCGCACAAGGCCAAGCAGCCTTGCCGGAGCCTCAGCGGCGGCGAGCAGCAACGTGTCGCGATCGCACGGGCACTTATGCAGCAGCCGCGGCTCATCCTGGCCGACGAACCGGTCGCTTCCCTGGACCCGCGGCTTGCCGGCAATATCCTTGGCCTGCTCCGCGACATTGCCCGCGAAGAGCAGATTCCGGTGATTGTCAGCCTCCACGTGGTGGGCCTCGCACGCCGCTACGCCGATCGCGTCCTCGGGCTCCATTCGGGCAAGCTCGTGTTCGCCGGTCCCGCTACCAACATCACCGAAAAGGAGGTGCATCAGATTTATGGAACAGACACTGAGCTCCTCGAAAACTGAGGGCGTCACCAACAACGAGTCCGCACGCGCCGGAAAGTCGATCGACACGAGCCTCCCCGAGGCAGACCGGCTCCGGCTTTCCCGCCCTTTCGGCCTCCCCACGCCACGCGGGGCAGCGCTGTGGGTGATCATCGCCGTCGTTCTTGTCTGGGCAGGCATGGGTGCCGGCTTCAACCCGGACAAGCTCCTCAGCGGCATCCCGAACATGGGCAACTTCGTCAGCCGGCTCTTCCCGCCGACGTTCGATAAGTTCCCCGTCATCATCAAGCTCCTCGTCGAGACCCTGCAGATGGCGCTGGTGGGTACGGTCCTGGGTGCACTGGCCTCGCTGCTGCTGAGTTTCGGCGCGGCAAGCAACATCGCACCGCGCTGGGTCTACACATCCTGCCGTGCCGTGTTGAACGTGCTGCGGTCGATTCCCGAGCTCATCTTCGCGCTGATGTTCGTCTCTGCCGTGGGCCTGGGACCGTTCGCAGGCATCCTGGCGATCGTGCTCGGTTCCGTTGGCTCGATCGGCAAGGTGTACGCCGAAGCCATGGAATCCGTGCAGCCCGGCCCGGTGGAAGCACTCACCGCCGTCGGGGCGAACAAGCGGCAGATCATCAGCTACGCCGTGCTCCCCCAAGCCGCACCGCTGCTGGTCAGCTACACGCTGTTGCTGTTCGAAGGCAACGTTCGCGGCGCCACCATCCTCGGCCTTGTGGGCGCCGGCGGCATCGGCCTGGAGCTCACCACCGCCATGCGCATGTACGACTACGGACACCTGTGCGCCATCATCATCAGCATCGTCGTGCTGGTGACCATCATCGACCGGGTCAGCGCCTTCGTCCGCGCCAAGCTCAGCTAGGAACTCTCTTTGGAAACCCAGATTCTTGACCTTGCTCCCGTAAATCTCCGCGACCTCGGCGGCCTGCCGGTGGACGGCGGCACCACCCGCGCCGGCGTGCTGCTGCGCAGCGATGACGTCTCCGTGATGCCTGCGGCTTTCGCCCGGCAGATGATCGACGACGGCGTCACGTCCGTGATCGACCTCCGCTCACCTGAAGAGGCACTCCTGACAGGGAGGGGACCACTCACCGTGCCGGGCGTGAACTACCATCACCTCGCCCTGACGGCGTCTGTTGCCGCGCCCGAGGACATCAGCGAGGACCTCATGTCCGCGGCGACTACTCCTGCACAGGTTGGGGCCTGGTATGCGAACCTCCTCGAAACGCAGGCCAGGCAACTCGCTTTGGGCGCCACGCTCGTGGCCATGTCCGACGGCGCCACAGTCTTCCACTGCGCGGCCGGTAAGGATCGTACGGGAGTGTTCGCCGCCGTCGTGCTTTCCGCCCTCGGCGCCACCCCGGAAACCATCTCCGCAGACTACGCCGTCACGGCCACCCGGCTGCCGCAGTTGTTCCCGCGGCTCCGCGCCATCATGGGCGGCCTCATGCCGGAGCGCGTTCTCGATGAGGAAGCCGTGCAGGGCATGGGAGCCATGATGGGCGCGCACGCCGAGTCCATGGAAGCCATGCAGCAGTTGTTGATCTCGAGGCATGGAAGCGTGCTGGAGCCTGTTCGCCAGGCGGGCCTGTCCGAGGCGACCATCGAGCGGTTGCGGGAACGGCTGGTGGTTGCCCGTGCCTGACTCGATTGCCGTTGCAGACCGCCGCCCCGGGCGGCCCCGCGACACCGCGCTGGAATCCACCGTCCTGGCCGCCACCGTGGAGCTACTGCTGGAGCGGGACACGCGGGACGTGACGATCTCGGCCATCACCGAGCGATCGGGCGTCAGCCGTGCCGCCCTCTACCGGAGATGGAGCAGCCGCGAAGAACTCCTGGCGGCCGCGCTGGACAGTGTGCGATCGAATGTCGAGTTGAAACGCGGAGCGACCACGTTGGAGACGATCCTCGCATCCTACGAAGCTGCCGCCGAGGACGTGGACAACCGTGTTGGTGCCTTGGTGAAGAAGCGTGTTGCCCTTGGCCTGGAAAATGACAAGCTCAGGGCCTTGTCCTGGAACCGCCATGTCTCCCGCCGCCGCGAGCCTGTGGCCGCGGAGATCCGGCGCGGCATCCAGGTTGGCGAACTCTCAGCCGATGTGGATGTTGAGGCGATGATCGACCTCATCAACGGCGTCTACTACTACCAGATGGTGGTCCGTGAGCCGGAACCCTCCCCCGACGCTACGCGCGAGCGTGTGAGGAACGCCGTGAAGCTCGTGTGGGAGGGTGCCCTGCGCCGGTAGGTTTCTGCTACTCCTCGAAATGCGTGGTGACCTTCCCGGAGGAAACCGCTGCGATGATCGACTGGGCCAGATGCCGGAGCTTGATGTTCCGGTTGCTGGATGCAGTCCGAAGAATGGTGAAGGCCTCCTCCTGGCTGCAATGGTTCTGCGCCATGATCGCCCCTACAGCGAGGTCGATGACAGTGCGGGACTGCATCGCTGCGGCGAGGTCGTTCCGGGCATCGCTGAGCTGGGCGATCTTCAACGCCAGGCGCAGCGACTTGGAGGCGTGGGAGGCGAAAACCTCTGCGCGCTCCACGTCCGCTTCATTGAAAGCGTGGGCCCGCTCGGAGTAAAGGTTCAGTGCTGCACGCGTGTCTCCCTCCACCAGCAGGGGGACACTCAGGATGGATCGCAATCCCTGGTTTGAGGCCGCCTCCACATATTGCGGCCAACGATGCTCACGAAGAAGATCGGGAACCAAGACCGAGGTGAGCTTGTCCATCGCAGTGAGACACGGACCTTCAAAAGTGTTCTGTAGTTCGTCCATCACGCGGGCACGCTCGTCCGAGCTTGCTGCGGTGGCTGACCTTTTCCGGCGGAGGACAGTGATGCCGCAGAATACGGGGGCCTTTGCGTGGGAGAGGCTCCGCGCCGAGAATTCGGCCAAATCGCTCAGAAACGCCTCGACGTCTTCGCTACCCAGGACGAGGTCCAGAAAATAGCCATTCTGGAGAGCTTCCTGCTCGGGGCGGGGGTTGACCATGGCACGTTCCTACTGACTGAAAAGCGTCCCTAGCAGACAGCAAAGGAGCGAATATCGCCGCCCTCTGCAAAACGGTCTGATGACACCATATCGTCCAACGATCAACGGTACAAAGTGTGCCACGACGAGTTCTGACCTGCGGTTTCACAAGCTGATCCGGGCCGATCTGTCAACTCCGCCGGGGTGTTACATCGAATGAAAAGTAAGTAGGCTTACTTTTGAAGGCAGGTCCGGGAACCGGACCGTTCACTGCGAAGGAGTCATCTGATGGGCGTAGAAGACAGCATCCGCAAAGCAACGGAAAACGCCATGGAAGACCTGGCCGGGACCTCCGATCCCATAGACAAGGGGCAGGTGCCTGAACCGAACGAGAAAGCCGACGACATCCACGTGCACTCCTCCCTCAGCGAGGGGTCCAATGCGATGGACTCGGATACACCCGAAGAGCAGGCTCACGAAACCGAGGGCCGCTCATTCGCTGTGGCCCGCGATGGCGAAGCCCGCGAGGAACACCCGACCCACAACGCCGGAGTAACTGACAGCGACATGAACCAGGACCGCGAGGGGGACGAGGACTTGCCCGCCGCGTCCGGCGATGTCCGGGGTCCCGCCGGCCTGCCCGGCGGCAATCCGGACGAACTGCGCGCCGACCCCTCGGAAGGCGGGGAAGATCCCTCCACGAGCATGGGGCGGGGGTAAGCACCGGGCCCCGGGGCGTGGCGCTTCACGACCTTCTTTGAACCTACAGCGGCCGTTCCGCAACCACTAATGGTTGCGGAACGGCCGTTCTGGCTTCAAACACGGTGCTGAAGGCCCGGCCCACGCGCCCTCAAGCGAATCGAACGTCCGTATCCGGGTCTTTGCGGGAGTCGATCATCCCTGCAACCTTTTCTTCCAGCGCGGCAACAGTTGCTTCCGGCAAGACGATGAGCCCGTCCAATTCCTTGCGGGCACGCTTGTAAGCAGTTTGTCGCTCCGCGGGTGTTGCGGCGACGTCCTCCGCGATACGCAGCAACTTCCTGGCCGTCGCGAGCCGTTGGCGTTCCGGACCGGTGAAATTGCCGTCCTTGATGCGCCTGGCCTCCCTTTCTGCCACATCGAACGCCAATTCAAAACCGTGGACTGCGGCCCGGTATTCAGCGAGGCGGGCCGCCGTCGTGATGTCCGCCGAAGCAGCGGGCCGCAAACCGTCAGCCTCCTTCTTGGCCCGCAAAAAAGCTACGGTCAGCGGCTCCCGGACATCGGTCATCAGGGGAAAGTCGATGAGCTTTCCGACATCCAACTCATAGTCCAGCCATTTATGGTTCACGGCGTCATGCGCCGCCATCAGCGCAGCAACCTCAGACTGACTGGCCTTCTCGGCAACGAGTTGCTGGTTCTTCAGCTTGTACAACTCCACCTTGCGCCTATGCCTGCGCTCGCTGGCGCGCGACCACGATTTGGCCCACCCTCCAGCCATTCCGGCTATTGGGAACACGATCCACCAGTAACTGCCCAGGAAGTCGAAGAAGGAGTCCACAGATTCATCCTCCCACCGGCGCGGACACGGCCTCAACGGTAAGCGCCACTGATAGGAGTCCTCCGTGAGTCACGGTCCCGCCGAGCGTGAGAATTTCTTACTCTCAGCTCCGTCAATGATAAGTCGGCCTGTCCGATTCGCTAAGCTCCAAGCGACATCAATTCCCGTACGGAAGGACGCCCTGTGCCGATCACGAATGCGCACAACGACGTGGCATCGTCGACCAACCCATCCGCTCCTCTCACCGTGGTAGTTGCAGGATCCACAAGCGCAGCCGGCCACGCCGTGGTCGGGTCCCTCGTTGCAGCCGGCGCCCGCGTCGCTGCCGTGGATCTCGACGCCGCACGCCTCGATGCCCTGGCCAGCGCACACGATGGCGTGGTGCCCTACACCTGCAACCTGGCTGATGCGGAGTCGGTCAACGAACTGGCAAACACGGTCCGGGACGAATTCGGAAGCGTCGATGGACTGGTCCACCTCGTGGGCGGATGGCGTGGCGGAGACGGCATCACCGGCCAAACCGACGAAGACTGGGACGTGCTGCACACGAGCATCATGACGACGCTCCGGAACACCTCGCGGGCCTTCTACCCCGATCTTGAAGCTTCGCCGCGGGGGCGCCTGGCCATCGTCTCGGCGACAACCGCGGCCAAACCAACGGCATCGAACGCCGGGTACGCTGCCATCAAAGCCGCTTCCGAGGCATGGGTTCTGGGCGTCGCCGAAGGCTTCGAAGCGGCGCAGTCCGGCCATAAGACCGAGCCGAAGGAACAAACGTCGGCCGCCGTGGTGTTCGTGGTCAAGGCACTCCTCGATGACGCCATGCGGGAAGCCGCGCCCCACCGGAAGTTCCCCGGCTACACCCACGTGAACGAGCTGGGTGACCACATCTCCGCCCTCTTCGACGCCCCGGCCTCCCATCTGAACGGTGCGCGCCAGCACCTGAGCTGAGTTCCGCCGTCGCCCCCTGCCGTTAGCATGTGCGATATGGACCAGCGACTGCACTTCATCACTTTCGCCACCAAGGACCTCAACCGGGCCCGTGCTTTCTATAAGGACGGGCTCGGCTGGGATCCACTCATGGATGTGCCCGGAGAAATCATCTTCTTCCAAGTGGGGCCCGGGCTGGTGCTTGGACTGTTCGATGCCGAGAAGTTCGATCAAGACTTGAACAGCACCATTCCCACCACCGACGTCAGCGGGGTGACGCTTTCGCACAACGTGGACAGCGCGGCCGCGGTCAGCAGCACCATCGAACGCTTGCAAGCCGCGGGTGCCACCGTGCTGAAACCGGCCCAGGAAGGTGCTTTTGGCGGCATCTTCCACGGGCACGTGAAGGATCCGAACGGCGTCGTCTGGGAGATCGCGCACAACCCCGGCTGGCGCATTAACGACGACGGCATGGTGGTTTTCGGTTAACGTCCCGTGCGGCTGGGGCCGGCAAAGCGTCCTTGGGATACCATAAGGCACTTTTTGGCGATGAAGTCTTGCTTCATGAGGCTCGCTCTGGCATTCTGGAATACCAAAAGTGACACTTTCACTTTCCGCCATACCCAGGAGTACAACGATGTGCCTGCATGACCACACCTCGGCCCCGAAACCACAAGGCGAGCTTCCCCGCCGCGGCATCCTGGCGGGCGCCGCAGCCCTGGCCGGGATTTCAGTGGCGGGCATTGCAGCACAACTGGCTTCTGCGCCTGCCGCCCGGGCAGAGGCTCCTGACTCCGGGCCCAACTATCCCGGCAGTCCCCTGACCACCCAGGCCCTCATCATTGAAGGCGGAACGGTGGTGGACCCCGCAACCGGGGATGCCATTGCCGACGGCGTGGTAGTTCTCGACGGCGGCAAGGTCGCCGCCGTTGGCACCCGCGATGAAACGCTCAAGGCCGTAGCAGCCGTCGCGGGGCGCGCGCGGAAACTGAACGCGTTCGGCCGCTGGGTGCTGCCCGGCCTGGTGGACGCCCACGTCCACGCAAACGCGCTGGCAGATGCACGCACTATCTTGCAGGGCGGCGCCACGAGCGTCCGCAGCGGATCAAGCAGCTTCTACCAGGATGTTGCCTTGGCTGCCCTGCCCTCCTGGGCGCCAGGCGTGTCACCGCGTATGACGCCGGCGGGACTGTTTGTCTCCCCTGATCTGGGAGATTCGTTGCTTGCTGATCCTGACCTCGCCCCGCTGGCAACGCTCAGCGCTGGCGTCACGGAAACACAAGACCTCGCGTACCTCACCCGGGTTAACCTTAAGCGTGGCGCCAAGGTCATCAAGACCCGCGCCAATCCTCGCGCAGGCCTCCCCGAGCAAGACCCTCGCGAACTGGTCTACACCGTGGACCAAATCGGAGCGATCGTCAAAGCGGCCAAGGGTGCCGGAGTACTCTGCCATGCCTACAGCGCCGAGGGCATCGACGGCGCTGTCCGGGCCGGGGTCCGCAGCATTGAGCATGGTGTGTTCATGAGCGAAGCAACCATCCACGAGATGTCCCGTCGAGGAACTTTCTTCACGCCCACCATGGATGCAATTACCAGCATGGCTGCCTCATCCAACCCGGTCCTGGCTGCCCGAGGGAAAGAGTACACCCCCATCCTTCAGGCTGCGGTCCGGGCTGCCAAAGAAGCCGGCGTCACCATCGTTGCCGGAACCGATTCGTTTGGCACGGATGTCACGCCGATCGGCACGGAGGCGCGCTTGTTGGCGGAAGCCGGCCTCAGCCCGCTGGAAGCCTTGCAGGCCGCGACCACGAATGCGGCCAAGCTGCTGGGACGCGGCGACACAGTCGGCCGGCTCGTGCGCGGCGCCGTTGCTGACGTCGTGGTGATCGACGCCGACCCGCTGGCCGATGGGTCCGCCCTCGAAAAGGTCAGTACGGTCATTGCCCAAGGTGCGCTGGTCCGCACGAACCTTTAAGTAAGGCGGTTCACAGCCCTTAGGCCTTCCCAAAATCCGTTGACACGTGACCAAATGGTCACCTATTCTGAATCCATGGACGCCGTGTTCAAAGCACTGGCAGACCCCACTCGGCGGGAGCTGCTCGATGAGTTGTTCCGCGAGGATGGGCAATCCGCCTCAGCTCTCGGAGCCCGGTTCGAGATGACCCGTTTCGGCATCGCAAAGCACCTCAAACTGCTGGAGGATGCCGGACTGGTGGTCACCCGCCGTCGGGGGCGTGAAAAGCTGCACTTCCTGAATCCGGTTCCCATCCGGCTCATCCACGACCGCTGGGTGAGCAAATACGCAGAACCATGGGCCGCTGCCCTCAGCGACCTCAAATCCAGATTGGAAAGTCCCATGGAAAAGATCTTCGAGATTTACATCAAGACCACTCCGGAACGGCTCTGGGAGGCCATCACCACCAGCGAGATCCGCAGCAACTACCAGTTCGGTAACACCTTCACCTCGGATTGGACGCCGGGCGGACGCTTCGAAATGCGGAACGTGAAGGCCGACGAACCCCTGGGCGAGGGCGAGAACATCGAGGTCGACCCGCCGCGCCGCCTTGTCCAGACCATGCGTGCGCTGTGGGGCGAGGACGTCAAGGCGGAGGGCACTTCACGGATCACATGGGAAATCGAACCGGTAGGCGATTCGTGCCATCTCACCGTCACGCACGACCAACTCCGCGAAGGCGCTAACGATCAGCTCTACGGCGGCTGGCCCATGATTCTCTCCGGCCTCAAGACCTGGCTCGAGACCGGCGAGAAACTCACCACGCCAGGCTCGCTCATGTACGCCTAAACCCAAGTAAGTCGCAGCAGAGCGCGTTATGACGGGTCTAAACGCGCTCTACTGCGACCCAGTTGGGTTAAGTGACGGGCTCTGCCACCTGCTCCTCGGACAGCCAGGCCGCCTGCAGGGTACCGAGCAGGTGGGGCGCAAACTTTTCCCCGATCTCGAGCACTACTCGGCACCGGGCTCCGCGCTGGTCGGGGAAGCCGAGGTACTGTCCGCGGAGGTCGCACACGGTCTGGCCGCGGCTTGGTCCGGTGGTCGTATCAACCTGCACCCTAACCTTGGGCGCTGTGGCCACTTCCACTCCCCTGACGGCGATGGCCGCGGCGAGGGGGTCGTGCATCGCTGAGCACGCACGGCCGAAAATGTCGATGTAGAAGCCGAAGTAGTAGCCCAGCATCTCGCCAAGCGCTTGCGAAACCGGATGTTCGGAGGCCAACAGTTCCTGGCGGTGGTTTTCCTCGAGGACGTTGGTCATGGTGACGTCCAAGGGTACGAGGGTCACGTTCCAGTCGGCAGCAAGGACTTCCGCGGCAGCTTCGGGGTCGTTGGCGATGTTGGCCTCGGAGACGGGAGTGATATTCCCCGGAGCCAGCGCCGCGCCACCCATGATGGTGATCTCGGCGACGAGTTCAGTGAGTTGCGGCTCCAGGCGAAGGGCTTCTGCGATGTTAGTCAGCGGGCCGATTGCCACCACGCGCAGTTCGCCGGGGAACCTGTGCGCTAGCTGAACCAGCAATTCTGCCGCTGAGACCTCCACGGGTCCGCGGTCAGACGGGGCAAGCTCCACTCCACCGATGCCGTTGTCGCCGTGGACGTGCGGGGCGCCGCCGTGAAAAGTTCCCTCCTGCGGATCGTGCGCGCCGATAGCAACGGGAATGTCCGGGTAGCCCGCGAGTTGCAGCAGGTCAAGCGTGTTCCGTGCACCTCCGGCCGCATCGATATTGCCGCTGACGGTACCGATCCCCACCAGGTCCGCACGTGGCGATGCAAGAAGGTATGCGAGTGCGAGGGCGTCGTCGATGCCGGTGTCGCAGTCAAGGAAAAAAGGTGCTGGCTGGTTCATGGTCTCTCATTTCGGGTTTGCTTGTTGAGCGGAGTTGGCTGGCCCGGTGGGAGGGCCGTCTTTCGTGTTTTAGATCTTTTCGCCCTTGGGCGCGGCGATGAACAGGCTGACAATGAAGGCCAGGACCGTGATGGACACCGAGATCCAGAGCGCGGTGGAGTACCCGGCTGCTGTGCCTTGGCCGGCAAACGGCGCTACGACCACGACGCCGAGGCTCGCCCCGATCCCGAAGGAGGCGCCGTTGATCCCCGGCAAGGCAGCAGGCGCTTCCTTGGGCGACAAAAGGACCGACAGCCCGTTGATGGCCGTGAGGAAGAAGCCGTTGTAGAAGATGCCGAGCGCGGCGATCGCGATGAGCACGGCGACTTGGTTGTTGGCGAACAGGGCGGCGACGATCGCGCAGGCAAGGCTGGTTGCTGTGCCGACGCGGACCGTTTTGATCCAGCCGCGGCGGTCGGCTATCCAGCCTGCAAGCGGCGCCGCGAACACACCGATCAGCGCTGCCGGCGTGAGGAACAGGAGTGCGGCGAGCGAGGCGGAGAATCCGAAGCCGTTTTCCTTGTCCTGGCTGAGGAGAACCACGGTGAAGTTGATGATCGCGAAGATCCCGGCGAGCGTGAGCACGGTGGTAGCGATGACTGGCCAGACTTGGCGCGAACGGAGATGGTGCACGGCGACCAGCGGAGTTTCGCGCTTCTTCTCGATCAACCAGAAAGCCGTGAAGGACGCGATGCTGCCGGCCAGCAAGCCGAGCGCTGCGGGCGATGCCCATCCCGCTGAAGATCCTGTGGACACGAAGTACGTGATGAACACCAGGAACACCGACAGCGAGCCGGCACCCCACCAGTCCATGCGACCCGTGGTAGCCGGCCGTCCCTTCGGGACGACTTTGAGGACGCAGACGACGGCGATCGCGGCCAGTGCGAGCACGGCAACAAAGATGGACTGGAACCCAAGCGTCTCAGCCATGAGCCCACCGAAGTAGCCGTCCACGCCTCCGACTCCGCCATTGATTGCAGCGATGATGCCGATGGACGTGCCAAAAAGCCGGGCAGGCAGGTACTCGTTGAGGACGATGTATGACAGCGCGAAGATGGCACTCGAAACACCCTGCATGAACCGGCCTGTGACCAGCAAGGGAAGGTTCGGGGCGAAGATGCACAGCACAGTTCCGGCACTCATGATGGCCAAGACGACTAAGAGTGCCGTGCGGCGGCCGATGAAGTCGCTCCACCTTCCGATGACGGGACCGGAAATGGCGCCGGCCAGGAAGAACATGGACTGCACCTGTGCCACCGCCTCCGGAGTCTCACCGAAGAAGGCGCCGATCTGCGGGAGTGCCGGGGTGATCATGCTCGCGTTGAGCTGGAAGGACAGGACCGCAAGGACAAGCGTGGTGATCAGGAACGCGGCAGCTTTGCCGTGGAAGCGGCCTCCGTCCGCGCCGGGCAAGGCTTGGGGTTCAGCCGCTTCCGACTGCGGCTCTACCGCGGTGTTGGGGATGTTCACATCAAACTCCTTTGTCCGATGGCGCAGAATGGCGCCGCGAGATGTGAGTTGTTATACAAGCATGTATTACGAGCTTGTGCAACCTATCACAGTCTTCCGGTACAGTGTCGGTAACCGATCTCAAGCGAGGCACCCTTGACCGACAATGCTGTCCAGTTCCTGTCCCGACCTCTCGTTAGCCAGCCAGGCCAGCCCCTCCGCGTGATGGCCTACTCGCGGATTGCAGAGGCCATTCGCACCAAGCTCCTCCCTCCGGGCTCACTCCTGCCCACCGAGACAGAGCTTGGCACCATGATGGACGTCAGCCGCACCGTGATCCGGGAAGCACTGATGCTGCTGGAGGAAGACGGGCTCACGCGGGCACGTCGCGGAGTGGGTCGCTTCGTGGCGGATACCCTGCCCAGGATTGGCATCGAACACATCCGGCCGTTCGACCAGTTGCTGGGCGGCCAGGATGCAGACATCCAGGTCAAACGGATGGCTACCCTCACGCAGCCGGCTTCCGAGTTCGTGGCTCCCGGCGTTGGCATTCAACCCGACGAGGAGTGCTTCTTCTGGGAAAGCGTCCTTATCAGGAACGGCGAACCCGTGGCGCACCTGCAGGAGAATATCGCCGCGGGCATCCCCGAAGCAGATGCCGTCACCGCTGCCGCAAACGCCCCGGCACTTCCGGCATCAACACTTCTGGAGGTGCTCAGCGATCTCCCGGGATTGTCGCTCGGCCCCGGAGAATGCGAAATCAGCTTGAGTACCGTAGGTCCGAGCCGTGCCAAGTTGCTGGACCTTCGCCCCTCCGACCCGGTGTTGGTACTCACCCAATACGTACGTAGCAAGAATGCGCCGTTCTACCTGGCCAAATGCCTCGTGGCCGCACGGGCCGGGCATCTCTCCGTCATCCAATCCTCCTGAATTCCCGCAAAGGTCCCATCATGAGTTCTTCCGTCCATCCCGCCATGCCTGCTCCACTTACCGTGATGGGCAGCATCAACCTCGACATCACTGCAACTGCAAGCCGCCTTCCAACACCAGGTGAGACCGTGGGCGGGGCCGTCCTTCGGCAGCAACCCGGCGGTAAAGGTGCCAACCAGGCGGTCGCCGCCGCCCGGCTGTCCGGGGCCTCCCGAATGGTCGGGGCTGTCGGCCGGGACGAAGCGGGCCGCACCCTGCTGACCGCTATGGCGAGTGCCGGCGTCGATATCAGTCATGTTGCCCGCGTTGACTCGGCCACAGGCACCGCCTTGGTCCTGGTGGACGGTGAGGGCGAGAACCAGATTGTGGTGTGCCCGGGAGCCAATGCCGATGTAGCGGTGGCCGACGCCGCCTTTCCGGAGGGCGGGGCTGTCCTGTGCCAGCTCGAGGTGGACCAGCAAGTAGTTTTGGAAGCTGCACAGCGTGCCAGCGGCTTCTTTGCCTTGAACGCAGCACCAGCACTGCCGATCATCCCGGAGCTCCTGGAACGATGCGACCTGGTGATTGTGAATGAAACAGAGTACGAGCTCATCCCGGAGCTGCGCCAGGCCCCTCTTGTCGCAGTGACCTATGGCGGCGAGGGCTCGGCGATCTTCGAGCACGGTGACCGCATCGCTGAGGCCCCGGCCGTGCGCGTCACGGAGATCGCCAACACGATCGGCGCAGGCGACGCCTTCTGCGCCGCCCTGGTGTTGGCTCTTCAGTCCGGGCTCGATTATGCGCACGCGTTGGCCGCAGCGAATGCCGTGGGTGCGGATGCGGTGCGGGATGCTTCATCGCAGCCCGCGCTGAAGCCCCTGGAACACTATGTTGAAGCGACCCGCTAGCAGCGTGCGTGCTCCGATTGCTACGGAGGCAGATCATGACAACCATCCCACACCGTGAGCTACGCAATCACAGCAGCAAGATCCTCGAGCGCGTGAAAAACGGCGAAGTCATTGACGTGACCAACAACGGCGAAGTTGCCGCTACGTTGATCCCGCCATCGGCATCACCATTGGAACGCTTACTACAGGCCTGCAGCGTCCGACCAGCCATAGGCACGCCAGTCGACTTCCGCTTCCTGCCCCGCGTCAAGAGTGAGATGGCCACCGAGGAGATACTTGCTGATCTGCGTGGCGATCGGTGATCCTATACGCGGACACTTCTGCCCTTCTGAAACTGGTGGTGGACGAGCACGAGTCCGAGTCCCTGGCGACGCACCTGACCAGTATCAGCGCGTCCGGAGGGCACCTGGTTGCGTCCATGCTTTTCTACACCGAGCTTCACTGTGCAGCGCGCCGTCGGAATCTGCCCTTTGACCAGGTCAACGACGTTCTTGCAGGAATCAACTTAGTGGATGTCACCCGCTCAGACCTGATGTAGGCCTCTGCCTTGCCAAGGCAGCTTCGGAGCGCCGGCGCGAAACACTTGGCAACCGCCATTAGGTTGCAAGTGGACAGCGTGATTGCCTACGACCAAGAGTTACTGCTGGCCGCCACGGAGTGCGGACTCGGCACCACCTCGCCTGGCGTGTAGCTCCACTGGGCTAGCCGATAATGCGGAACTCGCCGAACTCTCCCGTTGCTTCCGTTACCTCCGATTCCACATTCTCAACCCGTCCGGGGGCTCTGGACGAGTTCAGCCAAGCCAGCATTCGGTCAATGTCCGGCCCCGGTCCCTCGGCCACGAGTTCCACGGACCCATCGACGTGGTTACGCACGGTCCCCGTCAGCAGGAGCTCGTCCGCTTTTCGGGCCGTCCAATAGCGAAAACCAACGCCCTGGACTACCCCGGAAACCCGCGCGGTAAGGCGCACTCCGTCTGCTGCCATGGACCCACCTTAACGAATCCCGCCCTTGTTCGGCATTCCCCGCCTTCAAGGCCGGGCTTAACGAACAAGGGCGGGGTTCGGAAGCGCAGGAGCTAGCCCACCACGATGTCGCGCGTCGCGTGGTCGTACGTGAAGGTGACCGGACCGCCGTCGTGGTTCAACTCGTGGTTCGCACCGTCGCGGGTGCCGAACGCGCCGTAGTTCTCGTCCCAGGACCGGTTCAGCGCGATCTTGTAGGTGTAGAAACCGGCCGGGAGCTCGGCTGTCAGTGACCACAGCTGGACCAGCGGGTTGAACTCCATCTGGGCTTCGTCGTACTGGGGAGCCCAATCCTCGGGCGCGCCCAGGATCTTGTTGAAGTCACCGGCAATCGCGACGGCGTCCGGCTGCGGCAGGGTCTCGACGGCGGAAGCGGCCGCTGCCTTGGCCGGCGCCTTCCGGGTGGACTTCTTCGCTGCAGGAGCTGCCTTCGCCGCAGCGGCCTTGGTAGCGGTCGCCTTCGGAGCGGACACCTTGGCTGCAGCGACCTTCGGCTCTGCTACATCGGTTGCGGCAACCTTGGGCGCGGTGGCCTTCTTCGGTGCGGCCGCCTTCTTCGTCTTAGGCTTGGCGGGCGGGGCGGTGGGGACCGGGACGTCGGCCGGGACCGGGGTTCCGGCGTCGAGGGCACCTGCGAAGGTGGCAACATCCGGGAATGCGACCGTCGCACGCAAGCCGTCTTCCGGAATAGTCCAACCCGAGCGCCCCTTGACCAGCCAACCAGCCTTGACCAGCTTGGCGGACGCCGTGGTGAGGCTCTTGTGGCCACGGGGAATTCCGCCGCTGAGAAGTTCTGCCTCGTGATCATTGAAAGGAACGCGTGCAATAGCTTCTGCCAGAACTTCACCGGCGTTCAGCGATGCTCCGGACCACACGCCTTCGGCGAGGATGTCCAGTACGGCCTTCAGACGAAGGTTGGTGTTCTCGGCGGTGTTCGCGCCCATGATTCTCCTTCTAGGGGTGGATACTCCCTTGAAGTCTGCCAACGATTTGTTAATTTCCGCGACTGATATTGGTTAACACCGTGTGTCGTGACCGAGTGTGACATTCCCGCCGCGCGAAGTGATGGACGGGTCTCGCCTGAGAGGCAAAAACCCTACTCGGCAGGCACCGTCGCCTTGACCCATTCCGTGACTTCATCGAGCAACTCCGCTTTCCGGGCATCGCTGGCGAAAGAGGAACGGATCGAGTTGGCAGCAAGCGTTGCCTGCTCCGGGACCGAGAAGCCCAGGACGCCGGCCAACTGTTCAAAGTTGTCATCAACGTAGCCACCGAAATAGGCGGGATCGTCGGAATTCACGCACACATTGAGGCCGATGGCGAGCATGGCAGGAAGCGGGTGGTCAGCGAGCTTGTCCACGGCGCGCAACCGGACATTGGACAGCGGACAAACGGTCAACGGCACTTGCTCGGCCACCAACCGCTGCACCACATCCGTGTCCTCCATGCAGCGGATGCCGTGGTCGATGCGCTCAACATGCAGCAAGTCCAAGGCCTCCGTGATGTACGACGCCGGGCCTTCCTCGCCCGCGTGCGCGATCCTTCGCAGTCCCGCCTCACCGGCGCGTTGGTACAGTCGCTCAAACTTCGACGGCGGATTACCTACCTCTGCGGAGTCCAACCCGATGCCGGCAATGGGAGCGTGCATGGCGAGCAGCTGTTCCAGCACCTCGAGGGCAGAATCCTCGGACATGTCCCTCAGGAACGCGGCGATGAGGAGGGTGGACACGCCGTAGTCCTCTTGCGACGTCGCCAAGGCGTTGGCCACCCCGTTGACGCACGTCTCCAGCGCCACTCCCCTGGACACGTGGGCCTGGGGATCCATCATGATTTCGGCGTGGCGCACTCCCCCAGCGGCGGCGCGTTCCAAGTAGGCGCGCGTCATGTCGGTGAAGTCCTGCTCCGTTTGAAGCACGGACATGTTGGCGTAGTAAAGGTCAAGGAAGGACTGCAGATCGGTGAACTCGTACTTTTCGCGCAGCTCGTCAATGTCTTCGTAGGGAAGTTCGATGCCGTTGCGTTCAGCCAGCGCAAAGATCAACTCCGGCTGGAGTGTCCCTTCGATGTGCAGGTGCAGTTCGGCGACCGGGGGCGCCGTCGTCGTCATTTTCTCGCCAATAGTTTCCACCCGACAACCATAGGCCCGAACACCGGCACGTGTCCCGGAGCACTCAACTTGGTTCTGCGCGGCGACACCCCCAAACTGAAAGGATGCAGACTTTCCTCCCCTTCGCCGATTTCCGTGAGAGTGCCGCGGCGCTCGACACTTCCAGGCTCGGCAAACAGCGTGTCGAAGCCCTCCAGGTCCTGCGCGCGCTGGTCATACCGGAGTACGGTTGGCAGTCCCACCCGGCCGTTCGCATGTGGATGGGCCACGTCCCTGCGCTCACCATGTATGGCCTCGCAATGGCGGACGAATGGATCAATCGCGGCCACCCGGACAACACCCGGGCCAATATCACTGAGTTCGCGCCCCAGGCAGCGCACCCGGATTATGCCTCCAAGATCGTCATGCCCCCGTGGCTGGGCTACGAGGAGCTGCACGTCAGCCACCGCTCCAAGCTCATCGGCAAGGACCCGAAGTTCTACGGACCCCTCTTCCCTGGAACAGAGGAAAAGCTGGACTACGTGTGGCCCGAGCCGCGTCACGAATTCCACCCGGAGGACCCCGAAGAAGACCGCCTCTGGATTCTCCGCGCGGCTGTGCAGGACCTGCGGCCCGAGGAACTCGCCACCGTAAGCCTGCCTCCGCGGGGCAAGGCCAAGCCGCCGGCCGACCCGGACGAGTACCAGTTCGTGTACGCAGAGGAGAAGTCCCGCCGGCAGGTGGGTCCGCCCAAAAAACGTCCGGTGAAGCAGCTCGAGAAGAAGCCCACCCGCAAGCGGGTCGCCCAGGAGCAGGCATTCAGCACCCTGCCCGGCAAGACCGAGATCGCGGTTCCGTTCGACGGCGGCCGGATCTTCGCCCTCGGCACGGTCCAGGGCAGGCCGATCACGGTTGACGGGCAGTTTGCCCGCAACTTTGAGCTCACCGACGTGATTGACCGCGCAGCGTTCGACTACCCGGCGCTGCTGCAGGATCCCCGCGTCTTCTTCCCTGTACCCGCACCGTAGGACTGCTTTCGCTGCGGACGACGGCGGCACCCGGGTTCCATAGCTACGGACCCCGGGTGCCGCCGTCGTTAGTGGTGTGAGACCGTGGAGGCACACGCCTACCGGGGAGAAGCATGGATTTTCAGCACATCATCGAAGAAGTCGGCCGGTACATGGACTTCGCCGGGGTTGCGGTCATGGTCATCGGTGCTGTTATATCCATCCCTCTGGCGCTGCGCGGTTACCAGCCCAAGCGTGCAGCTGGGCATGCGCCGTTCTCCCCCTACCGTGCTTACCGTCAGCTGCTGGGGCGTTCCATCCTGTTGGGGCTTGAGCTCTTGGTGGCCGCCGACATCATCCGTACGGTCGCGGTAACCCCGACCTTCGAAAGCGTCGGCGTCCTTGCCATCATCGTGTTGATCCGAACGTTCCTCAGCTTTTCGCTGGAGCTGGAGATCACCGGCCGCTGGCCGTGGCAGAAGGAGAAGGACTCCGACGGCGGCACTTCCGTTCCGGACGGATCATCGGTTCCGTCGTAGCACACTAGTCCTCTGAGCCCCTCTCCGGCTTTCACCCTTGGACGGACATTTCACCCCCGCGCGCGAGGGTGAATTGTCCGAAAGGCGGGGTCTGCCGGCTGCGGCTTTACTTCCCGAGGCCAGCACGTCGGAGTGCTTCGGCCATGGCTGTGTCAGCGGGAGCGGGGCTGCCCTGGCGCGGGTTGCCCTGGCGCGGGTTGCCCTGCCGCTGATTCCCCTGCCGGTGCTCACCCTGACCCTGCCGTGCTCCACCTTGGCCTGCTCGCTGGCCGCCCGTACCCTGGCCTCCCGCGTCCCTTCCGCCCGAACCGCGTCCCCCCGAAGCGCGGCCGCCCCCGGTGCCGGGTTCGTCGTCGAGCCTCAGGGTCAGGGAGATTCGCTTCCGCTCGGGATCGGCCTCAAGCACCTTGACCTTGACTACCTGGCCTGACTTCACGATTTCGCGGGGATCGGAGACGAACTTGTTGGACAGAGCCGAGACGTGAACCAGTCCGTCCTGGTGAACTCCGACATCCACAAAAGCACCGAAGGCTGCCACGTTGGTGACCGTGCCTTCCAGGATCATGCCGGGCTTGAGGTCGGAGATCTTCTCGATGCCCTCAGAGAAGGAGGCTGCCTTGAACGCAGGGCGGGGGTCGCGCCCGGGCTTCTCCAACTCTGACATGATGTCCTTGACCGTGGGTAGGCCGAAGGTGCCGTCGACAAAAGCTTGTGGATCCAGTGCCGTGGCAGGGCCACCACCGGCCGCAACCAAAATCTTGCGGGCCACCGAATAGGCCTCGGGGTGCACGCTGGAAGCATCCAATGGCTCTGCTCCCCCGGTGATCCGGAGGAAGCCGGCGCATTGTTCGAAGGCCTTCGCACCCAAACGCGGAACCTTCTTGAGGTCGCTGCGCTTGGCGAACGGGCCGTTCTCATTCCGGTAAGCAACGATGTTTTCGCTCAGCAGCGGCCCCACACCAGCCACGCGGCTGAGCAACGCAGGCGATGCCGTGTTCACATCCACGCCCACGGCGTTCACGCAGTCCTCCACCACAGCATCAAGCGAGCGGTCGAGCTTCGCGGCCGTGACATCGTGCTGGTATTGGCCCACGCCGATGGACTTGGGCTCGATCTTCACGAGCTCGGCCAAGGGGTCCTGCAAACGCCGGGCAATGGATACCGCACCGCGGAGCGAAACGTCCATTCCCGGAAGTTCCGATGCAGCCAACGCCGACGCCGAGTAGACGGAAGCGCCGGCCTCCGACACCACGAGCTTCTGGATCCCGGGCGTCCCGGTGGCTTCCAGGGATTTGATGAGCTCTGTGGCGAGCTTGTCCGTTTCGCGTGAAGCTGTGCCGTTTCCAATCGCCACGAGTTCAACCTTGTGCTGCTTGGCGAGGCGTGCCAGCGTGGCAAGGGCCTCATCCCACTTCTTCATGGGGGCGTGGGGATAGATGGTGTCCGTAGCAACTACCTTGCCGGTGCCGTCCACAACGGCCACCTTCACACCCGTTCGCAGTCCCGGATCCAGGCCCAGGGTGGCCCGGTTCCCGGCCGGTGCCGCGAGCAGCACATCACGCAGGTTGGCCGCGAAGACGCGCACGGCCTCGTCCTCGGCGTCGGCAAACAGGCGTCCGCGGAGGTCCGTGGTCAGCCTGTCCAGAATGCGCCCGCGCCAAGCGAGCTGTGCAGTTTGCGTCAGCCAGAGGTCGGCGGGCCTGCCCTGGTTGGCGACCCCGAGGCACTTGGCCACAGCGTTCTCGTACTTGCCGCGGGCGGCGGCCAGGGCGTCGACGTCAGCGGGGTCCGCTTCGGCGAGGTCCAACTCCAGGACGCCGTCCTTCTCACCGCGCAAAAGCGCCAGCACACGATGCGACGGCATGCCCGAGGGCACCTGCGTGAAGTCGAAGTAGTCCTTGAACTTCTGCCCTTCGGCTTCCATGCCCTTCTTGACGCGGGAAACCATGCGTCCCTGCTTCCACAAGCGCTCGCGCAGGTCCTCGGCGAGGTCGGCATCCTGGGCGACGCGCTCCACCAGAATGGCGCGGGCACCCGCGAGCGCAGCCGGGGCATCCTCAATTGAATGCTCGGCGTTGAGATACTTGGCTGCTTCCGCTTCAGGGTTCAGCTGTGGATTCGCCAGCAAAGCGTCCGCGAGTGGCTCAAGCCCGGCCTCGCGGGCGATCTGGGCCTTGGTGCGCCGCTTCGATTTGAAAGGCAGGTAGATGTCCTCAAGCCGCGCCTTGGTCTCAGCACCGACGACGGCGGCCTCCAGTTCCGGTGTCAGCTTGCCTTGGGCGGCAATCGCCTCGAGGACGGACTTGCGGCGCTCTTCAAGTTCGCGCAGGTACCGGAGACGTTCCTCAAGGTCGCGCAACTGGGTATCGTCCAGCGTCCCCGTGGCTTCCTTGCGGTAGCGGGCGATAAACGGGACGGTGGATCCGGCGTCGAGCAGTTCCACAGCGGCCTTGACCTGCCACGCCTTCACGCCAAGTTCCTTGGCGATCAGCTCGTAGATGGCAGAGTCGGCTGAGGTGTGTTGGAGAAGTTGAGTCACCATGACAGTTTGCCTTACCTGGCTGACAGTTTTCAGGTCCGTGCACGTGGGAGGCCTATCCCGGGAGCGCTGTTAGTGCTGTAGTTGGACCATGCAGGAACTGCTCATCATCCTTCAGGACGGGTTCGTTGCCGATGACGTGACCGTGACCGTCAACGGCAAGGAGGCCGTGTCCGAAAGGGAAGTATCCACCAAGATGCTGCTGGGAATGGCCGACGAAATCACGGTGGAACTGCCGGCGAAGGGCGCCACCGTGGGCGTCGAAGTGAGCAGCAGAAAACTCAGCGCAACAAAAAAGCTCGCCGGCAAGCCGAAGAGCCTGATCGTTTCCATCGAGGAAGGCGAACTGGTGCTGCGCGAAGGAACGGGCCGCGAGGCGTTCCTCTGACGGGGAGCGCTTCGCGGCGGCTGGATTGCGGGCTTCGGCAGTTAGTGCGACATGTGCTCCTTGGCGGAGATGTGCTCCACCATTTCGCCGACGCGCTGTTCTGCGTAGTGGTTCCGGGCAATATCTCCCTGGCTGATGATGCCAACGAATTTGTGGTCGCTGATGACGGGCAGGCGGCGAACCTGATGTTCCTCCATCATCCGGATACATTCGTCGATGGAAGCATCTGCATCAATCCAGTAGGGCTTGCCCTGGGCGAGCTCGCTGGCGCGTACTTCGCGGGCGTCCCTGCCTTCGGCCAGGCACTTGACCACGATGTCGCGGTCGGTGATGAAGCCGGAGAGCTTGCCATCATTTCCGCAAATAGGAAGTGAACCGCAGTCCAGTTCCTTCATCTTGCGGGCGGCGTCCTGGAGAGTCTGGTCTTCCGGAATGCACCACGCATTCGTTGTCATGAATTCACGTACGACACTCATGGGTCCTCCTTCATCGATGTGGGTGTATCGACGCGGGGTCCTTCGGGTTGTGTCCTTCGGGAGGCCTTCGGCACCTGCGCCGATGATGCCAGCCTACGCTCGGCGGGATCGCCTGACTAGGCAGGTCGCCCCGTTCCACCGGCAAAATTTGCGCCCCACCCCTAGATATAATCCATTCGCTGGAGTATCGTCCATGGTGGGTTGCACACGGCTTCCGGGCAAGGGCCACCATCACTCATCGGGCTCCCCAACCTGCACTTCCTTGCCCCTTGGCCGTCATGCCGCCAGCTTCGTCCGCAGATGCTCCCTGCCCCAACAGGCGGCCTGCACCAGGGCGGCTTGGCGAACGCATTGTGATTGCTTGCTCAGCGAGAAAGACCTCCCATGGACACCCCCAACGTCCCCAGTTCCCTTGATCCCCGTTTCCTCACCAAGCCCGCATCCATCAGCGGCCGATACGAAGGCAATAAGGCCAGCAGCGGACCGGTGGGAAGCGCCTTGGACCTCCGTCTGGATGTCGACTCCCGCATCGGCGTCGAATCGCCCGTGCTCAAGAAGGTCAGCGGCGACTTCTACAGTACCCGCTTCGTCAAAGCAGGCGGGCTGACGCAGCTGGTGAAGACCTATGTGGAGTCGTGGATCGTGGACTCCCCCAAAATCACGATCGGGCGCTGCGACGCCCACATCACCGGAACATTGCGCTTTTGGAAAGGTACGCATCCGGCGACGTCCGTGGACATCGTTGTCTCCTGGACCCACGGAGCCGTTACTGGTGCCGTGGCGACGTTCACCTCAGGTGGTGTGGCGGGGCAGCCCTATGCGTGTGCGTACCGGTCGAGTGCCTTCCGGGACATGAACCTCGAGCTGGATTACTGCACCTCAGTGGACGTTGAGCCCAAGATACCGATCTACAACAGCCACGCGCATAACAACAGACCCGCGGACCTTGCCAACAGGACCATCACCATCGAGTCCTCCTACCTTGATGCCGGAATCTCGGTCACCGTCGATCCCGTCCACACGGTGATCGACGACAGCGCCGCCGGCTTCGCGTCGTGGAGCGTCGGCGAACTCCATGACGCCATGGAGACGTCCTTCGGGAAGTTCAACTCGGGCTGGCCCGCATGGAACATGTGGGGCATCCAGGCCGGCATCTTCGACAGCGCCGGAGTTGGTGGCATTATGTTCGACGCCGCTGCGGGCTTTGGCGGCGCAGGCCGAGGACCCGACCGCCAGGGTTTTGCGGTGTTCCGCAACCACTCCTGGTTCACCAACCTCGTCTCTGACCCGACCACCCAGGACCAAGCCTGGGCCATGCGCCATTTCCTCTACACATGGGTCCACGAGGCAGGGCACGCGTTCAACTTCCTGCACGCGTGGGACAAGGCAAGGCCCGATTCGCTGTCGTGGATGAACTACGACTGGAAGTACGATCAGCGCAACGGCGTGGACACCTTCTGGGGCAACTTCCGCTTCCGTTTCGACGACGAAGAACTACTGCATATGCGCCACGGCGACCGGGCATCGGTGATCATGGGCGGGGATCCGTGGGCTTCCGGCGGTCATCTGGAATCGCCTCCCGGCGCCATGACGGTGTCCGGTCCGGGCAGCGACGTCGAGTTGGTGCTTTCGGCCAAGGACCACTTCGACTATATGGAACCGGTCGCCATCGAGTTCCGCTTACGCAACACGAGCGATCTGCCTGTGGTTGTGGATGGGCGGCTGGACCCCAGGTACGGGAACACCACCGTGTACATCCAGAAACCAAACGGAACAGTAGTACTGCACGAATCAGTGGTCTGCTTCTACGGACTGCCGGAACTTGTCACACTGGCGCCCGCCGCAGGAGCGGACAGTGACGGAAGCGACCGCCACAGCCAACTGGTGCAGCTTGCCTTCGGTGGGGAGGGCTTCGCTTTCGACGAACCGGGACAGTATTTGGTCAGGGCTGTCTATTCCACGGACGGCATCGTCCAGGCATCTAATACGCTGCCGTTGCGCGTGGGCTTCCCCGTCACCCGCGAAGAGGACCGGTTCGCCCCGGAGTTCTTCACGCGTGAAGTGGGGCTCACCTTGGCCTTTGAAGGGTCCATGTCCCCGTTCCTGAGCAGAGGACTGGACACGCTGACTGAGGCAGCCGAGCGGTTCGGCGGTGAGCCGTTGGGCGTTAAGGCGGCTACCGCCGTCGCGCAATCCGTAGGGGACGACTTTTACCGCCGCAGCGAGGACAGGATGGTCAAACATCACGATGCCGACCCTGCGCGGGCGCTGGCACTGACGGACGCCGGCCTGGCCAACTATCGCGAGGGGGCGGGCGCGGCAAGCAACCTGGCCTACCGCAACCTCGTCGAGTTGCGCACGCAGCTTCACGTGAAGGCGGACGACGCTGCGGCCGCCAAGTCGGAAGTGGAAACCCTGGCCAAGGACTTGGGCGCGCGAGGGGCGAACGCCACCGTGCTGGCCCAGGTCAAAGAACTCATTCCATCGACTCCGGCGGCCCGTTCCCGCCGGTCGGCTCCGAAGAAGCCTGCCAAATAGTCGTCGGATGACTGTTTGACGCGTGGCCGCTCCGCAGCCGGCGACGGCGGCACTTGCCTTTTCGCCCTTTAGGCCAGTGCCGCCGTCGCTCCTTTCGCGCAATTACTCCGCGATGTCCTCGGCCCACAGTTCAGGATTTTCCTCCTGGAAGGTGCGCATCATGTCTACGCATCGGCGATCGTCGAGGACCACCACTTCAACACCCCGTGAGCGCAGGAGATCGAACTCACCGGGAAAAGTCCGGGCCTCGCCCACTACAACGCGCGGGATCTTGAACTGGATGATGGTTCCCGTGCACATCGCGCACGGTGCCAGCGTGGTGTAAAGAGTCGTGTCCCGGTAGCTCTTCTGCCGTCCCGCGGCGCGAAGCGCGGACATCTCACCGTGGGCGATCGGGTCGCCGTGCTGCACCCGCTCGTTATGTCCGCTGGCGATGATTTCGGTGCCACGCGCCAACGCAGCTCCGATGGGGATCCCGCCTTCGGAGAGGCCCTTTTGCGCGGCCTCGTAGGCGGCTTCGAAGCCGGGAAGATCCGTGGTGGGGGCTGATTCAGTCATGCGTGAAGTCTAAGTCGGGGACGGCTAAATTGTCGGTGGTCGCTGATAGCTTGTTTTCAAGGGTTCAACCACGGCTTTATGGCGATGAAGGGGAGGTGGGTCGGTGTTCTTTCTCGACCCGGAGACAGCAGGCGCTCCGCAGGACCTGGTCTTCTCGGCCAGCGACCTCGTCATCGCCGCAACGTGCGAGTACCAGGTGCTCCGGAAGCTCGACGAAAAGCTCGGCCGTACGCCCAAACCGGACTTCGCGGTTGACGCCATGCTGGAACGGACAGCAAAGCTTGGCGACGTCCATGAGCACGCGGTCCTGGATGACTTCGTGGCTGAGTTCGGGCCGTGGGATGCGGATTCGGGTAAGGGCGTTTACGACGTCGTTCCCGCCGAAGCGATGGACCGCGCCACCCTTTCGGCAAAACATGCTGAATCGATCAGCGCGCTGCGGTCCGGAGCCGATGTGGTGTTCCAGGCCGCATTTTTCGACGGCGTTTTTCACGGCCGGTCCGACTTCCTGGTCAAGAGGCCGGGCGGGCAGTACGCGGTCTTCGATACCAAGCTCGCGCGGCATGCGAAAGTCACGGCACTCCTGCAACTGGCAGCCTACGGCGATCAACTCCTGCAGGCCGGGATCACGCCGGATCCCACCGTTACCCTGATCCTTGGCAACCGGGTCCGCAGCGATCACCCGTTGAAGGAGATCCTGCCCGTCTTCAAGGAACGCCGGGAGCGCTTCCTGGCGAAGACCGCCGCCCATGTGGCCGCTGCAGGTCCCATTGAATGGGGTGATTCCCGGTACACCGCGTGCGGCCGTTGCGACTACTGCGCGGAGCAAGTCCAGCTGCACCGGGACCTGCTCATGGTGGCAGGCATGCGTGTCAGCCGGCGAAAGAAGCTGATCGAAACCGGCGTGACCACCATCGACCATTTGGCGGCGCTGCCCGCTGAAGGTGACCCAACGCTGCTCCGCCTGCGCGAGCAAGCCCGGCTGCAAACGGGAACCGGCACCCCGGACGGGACCGTCAATTACACCAACAAGGCCGGCGAATCCAAGGCCATCAGCTACAACGTCCTGCCCGACAACACCCTGGGCAGGTTACCCGTCCCGGATCCCGGCGACATCTTCTTCGACTTCGAGGGCGACCCGCTCTGGCAGGATCCAGCCACCGGGAAGTGGGGCCTGGAGTACTTGTTCGGCGTCATCGAAAATCCCGTTGACGCTGGCGCGCCACCGGTCTTCCGGCCGTTCTGGGCACACTCACGCGCGGAAGAACGGGAAGCTTTTGTGGACTTCCTCGAGTACGTCGCCAAACGCCGCGCCACATACCCCGGCATGCACATCTACCACTACGCAGCCTACGAAAAAACGGCGCTCCGCAACCTGTCCCTGACGCATGTGGTGGGCGAAACCGCCGTCGACGATCTCCTGCGGCAGGGCGTCCTGGTGGACCTCTACGACACCGTCCGCCACAGCATCCGCGTATCCGAGAATTCTTACAGCATCAAGAAGCTCGAACCGCTTTACATGGGCCGGCACTTGCGTTCCGGGGACGTCACAGACGCCGGTGCCTCCGTGGTTGCCTACGCGGACTATTGCACGGCCAGGGACACCGGCCAGGCTGAGCAGGCCGCGGCCATCCTGGAAAGCATCCGGGACTACAACGAATACGACTGCCTCTCGACGCTTGAGTTGCGCAACTGGCTGTTGGCCCGTGCCGCTGAGCGTTCCATTGAGCCCGGAAGCCCCGGGGCCGCAGAACAGGACGAGGACCTCCCCCGCGACGAGCCGGACAAGTACGAGGCCGCCCCGGAGGAGCAAGCACTTTTCGACTATCTTGCCTCCCAGCCCGAGGACCAGAAGTCCTCTGCTGAATCCCGCGCCATTGGAATTGTTGCCGCAGGGGTGGGCTACCACCGTCGTGAAGACAAACAGTACTGGTGGGGACACTTTGATCGCCTGGAAAAGCCAGTGTCGCAGTGGGAGGACGGCCGCGACATTTTCGTGGTGGAACACGCGGAGGTCGTGCAGGAGTGGGCCAAGCCCACTCCCCGCAGGAATCCGGTCCGGACAGTAAAGCTCGTTGGCCGTTCAGGGGACGGCGCCGGGCTGGAACAGGGCAAAAAATACTTCCGCATGTACGCTCCTCCGCTGCCTGATGCCTTGGTAGCCAAAGAGTCCTCCGTGCTGGGTCGGGCCGGCTGGAGCGGAACGGAGGTCATCGACGTCGGAGAAAGCGGAGATGCGGAATCCGTCACCATCGCCGAGAGCCTCCGGAAGGACTCCACGGAGTTCAGCCAACTGCCCATGGCCCTGACCCCGGACAGCCCGATCTCGACGGCCGGGCAACGGGGAGCCCTGGCCGCTTTGGCCACCCGCCTCCGCGCGTCCCTCCCCGCGTGGCCGAAGGATCCGGCCTTGGATTTAATTCGCCGGATCCCGCCTCGTCTTCGCACGCTTGAGGCCCTTCCGGAGGTGCCGGCGGGCCCCGACGGATATATCGAGGCCATCACCGCCGCGGTCAAGGAACTGGATAACTCCTACCTGGCTGTCCAGGGACCACCCGGCAGCGGCAAGACCTACGTTGGTGCCCAAGTCCTGGCGAGGTTGGTGGCAGACGGTTGGAAAGTCGGCGTCGTGGCGCAGTCGCATGCAGTGGTGGAGCACATGCTGTGTGCCGCGGTGGAGAAGGCCGGCGTAGATCCGCAGCGGGTAGCCAAGGAAGTCAAACACGATGAGCCCGTGCCGTGGAAGCAATGCGGAAAAGCCGATGTTGAGGACTTGCTTGCCAAGCCCGGCGGGGCCCTCATCGGTGGGACTGCCTGGACCATGGTGGGAAGTTCCGTTGCTGCAGGCTCCCTCGACTTGCTGGTCATCGACGAAGCCGGACAGTTCTCTCTTGCCAACACCATGGCGGTCAGCCGGGCCGCGAAACGGCTCCTCCTTTTGGGCGACCCGCAACAGCTGCCGCAAGTCACCCAAGGCAAGCACCCGGAACCTGTAGACGAGTCCGCGCTGGGATGGCTCTCCGACGGGTACAACACCCTTCCTTCCGAGCTCGGCTACTTCCTGGCGTTGTCGTGGCGCATGCATCCGATATTGTGCAGCGCCGTGTCTGAACTGTCCTATGACGGCCGGTTGGAAGCAGCACCCGTGGCGTCGCAGCGACTCATGGAAGGAGCTGAACCAGGCGTTTCCTGCGCGTATGTTGCCCACACCGGCAACTCCACGTCGTCACCCGAGGAAGCCGCGGAGGTGGTCCGGCAAGTCCGGGCGCATCTGGGATTGCCTTGGACCGACCCCTCCGAGGCGCGGGAACGCCGGCATGTGGAAGAGGCCGACATCCTGGTTGTCGCCGCCTACAACGCCCAAGTCCAGCTCATCAAGCATGAGCTGCGGGCGGCAGGGCTTGGAAAGGTCAGGGTGGGCACCGTTGACAAGTTCCAAGGTCAGGAAGCGCCACTGGCGATCGTATCCATGGCCGCGTCGGCCGCGGGCGAGGTCCCCCGCGGGATGGAGTTCCTCATCTCCCGGAACCGGATCAACGTGGCGGTTTCGCGCGCCAAGTGGCGTGCCGTCGTCGTGCGTTCACCGGAACTGACCAATTACCTGCCCACACATCCGGAGGGACTGGAGAACCTTGGCGGTTTCGTCGCACTCTGCCAGCGCACCAAGCACTGAAGTAAGTCGAAGTTCGCGTGTCTTTCCCAGCGCTCAGAACGGACACGAGCCGCTATATCGTTGGGAGGGCGAGGGCTTCGTCCAGGACGCGGCCGAAGTTCGCGGGGTCATGCGCGAACCTTCCCAGGAACAGACCGGAGACACCGGAAAGCTGCGGCAGGAGGCCGGGTTTCGCCGACCCGCCGTAGATAACCCGCAGGCCCTCCGGCCCGTGCCCCGCCAGCAAGCCGCGAAGAGCCATGACAACCTCGGACACGTAGTCTGCCGAAGCCGGCTCGGCGGCACCAATGGCCCACACCGGCTCGTAGGCCACAACCAGCAGTCCTGCCAAAGACCAGTCGCCGGACACGGCAGCTTCAATCTGCTGGAAGACCGTCTTCGCGGCAGTGTCAGGCACGCAGCGGTCTGTCTCGCCCACGCACAGCAGCGGGGTGAGTCCATGCTCGACGGCGGCGCGCACCTTGAGTGCCACTACGGCATCGGTCTCGGCGAAGTTGCGTCGACGCTCCGCGTGGCCGATCTCCACCAACCCCACGCCCAACTCACTGAGCATTGATGGCGAGACTTCGCCCGTCCAAGGACCGTCGGACCAACCGCAGTTCTGGGCACCCAACACCAAAGGCGAGCCGTCCACCAGCGCCGCCGCTGCGGGTAACACGGGAAAGGAGGGAATGACGAACGGGACCACCCGCTCGGCCACCAAGGCCGGACGGGCGTCCACTTCCTTCACCAACTGCTCCAGCCATGCAAGGCTCCGGGCGTAACCCATGTACATCTTGGTGCTGACCCCGATGTAGGTGACGCCGATATACGAGGCCGGGGCGGTGGTCGGCATCGTTTACTTCCCCAGCAGCTCGTCGGCCTTGTTACTGAAGGCCCGCGTCCCGAACATCATCAGCGCAGCCACGAACGGGAGGACGCCCAGGGCGTAGACCCCCATGGTTCCGGTGTCTGAGGCGATGACCTCGTTGACCGTCGTACGCAGGATCGGTGCCACGAAGCCGCCCAGGTTACCGAGCGAGTTGATCAGGCCGATACCCGCAGCCGCGGCAGTGCCGGTGAGGAACGCCGTCGGATATGACCAGCAGATGGGACCGGTGGACAGGAAGCTGCACACCGCGAGGGTGATGAAGATGATGCCGAGTGCCGGAAGATGGTTGGCGCCCGCCCAAGCGGATCCAAAGATGCAGATGCCGGTGGAGATGAAAAGGGCCGTGCCCCAACGGCGTCGCCGCGCCACCGTGTTTGCTGCCTTGCCGATGAAGTAGCAAGCGAAGATTCCGAAGAACCACGGGATGGCGGCCAGGAGCCCGACGGCGAGCCCCACCTTTTGCCCGGTCAGTTGCGCCACCTGCTGGGGCAGGTAGAAGGTGACACCGTAAACGGCCACCTGCAGGCAGAAATAGATGACCGTGAAGTACCAAACCCGGCCGTTCCGCATGGACGCCATCACGCCACGGGGTCCGGACTCCTCCTTGACGGTGTCTTCGAGCGCCATGACATCAGTCAGCGCCTTCTTCTCCTCCTTGCTGAGGAACTTGGCGTCTTGGGGGCTGTTGATGAGGAAGAAGTACGCTGCGATACCGGCCACGACGGCCAGCATGCCTTCCACGAAGAACATGACCTGCCAGCCGGCGACGCCGGGGACCTGGTCGCCGATGTTGATGAGCCAACCGGACAATGGTGCGCCCATCATCTGCGAGAAGGGCTGAGCCAGGTAGAAGATCGCGAACATCTTCACACGGACCTTGTTGGGGAACCATGCGGCAAGGAACATGATCACGCCCGGGAACAGGCCGGCCTCGGTGACACCGAGCAGGAAGCGCAGGATCACAAACGACGTCTCGCCTTGGACGAAGGCGAAGCACGCGGAGACGATGCCCCACGTAATGGCGATTCGGGCCAGCCACACCTTGGCGCCGAACTTGGTCAGCAGCAGGTTGCTGGGAATCTCGAACAAGGCGTAGCCGATGAAGAAGATCCCCGCACCGAGGGCATAGGCACCTGCCGTGATTCCCCTGTCCACTTCGAGGGCGGCCTCGGCGAAGCCCACGTTGGTTCGGTCGAGGAACGCCACGATGTACAGGATGACGAGCATGGGCATCAGCCGCAGCGACGCCTTTGAGATCGCCGATTTCAGCACCGGCGTATCCAGCAACTCCTTGGTGGAATTGGTGGCAACAGACATTGAAACTCCTCTTGAGTAACGCTTGAGTAGTCGGTTGGTAAGGGTCCGCGCGGAAGATCAGCGCGGGAAGAACATGAGCACCATGCCCACAGCGCAGGCCAGTATGCCCACGGCGAGGTAGATCTTGCGTTCTCTGGTCCAGGTCCGCATGATGTCGCCTAGTGCATGTACAGGCCGCCATCCACATTCAGCGTCTGGCCGGAGATGTATCCGGCGTCCTCGCTGATGAGGAAGGCGATGGCGGCTGCGATGTCGCGGGTGGAACCAACGCGGTTCACCACGAGATCCTTGACGAGTTCGTCCTTGCGCTCCTCACTCAGGGTTCCGCCCATGATGTCGGTGTCGATGGGGCCGGGTGAGATCGCATTGACGGTGATGTCGTATTCCCCCAGTTCACGTGCCGTGGCACGGGTCAGGCCGATCACCCCTGCTTTGGCCACGGAGTAAGGGGTTTTGGAGAAAGTACCGCCGCCGCGCTGCGCTGAGACCGAGGAAATGTTGACGATGCGACCGATCCGGTTCCTGACCATCGATTCGGCAACGCGGCGGGTAGCGTAGTGGACGCCGTTGAGGTTGATGTTCAGTACGCGATCCCATTCGGCGGGCTCGAGCTCAAGGTAACCGACGGGCGAGCTGACGCCGGCCACGTTCGCGAGGGCCACGATCTGCGGCAACTCCGCCTCAAGTTCATCAATGGCCCTGCGGACCTCGGCTTCGCTGGCCACGTTGGCACCGACGCCGTGCGCCTGGACGCTGTATTCAGCGGCGATTTCCTTGGCCGCGGCCTTGCAGGCGGCGTCGTCGAGGTCGATGATGCCGATGTTCCACCCTTGGGCGGCGAGGTAGTTGACGGTGGCGCGGCCGATGCCGCGTTCGGACACAGCACCGGTGACGATGGCGGTGCGTGATGCGGGGAAAGTCATGGGTAATTTCCTCTTATGAATTAGTTGATCGGTGCGGGGCCGAGCTCTTCAATGAGCTTCTGCATGGCCACATAGGCTTTGTTGCGGTAGGCGATGAGTTCCGGCGTCCGTTCGGCGGGAACATTGAGGAAACCTGCGCCGGTCTTGGTGCCGAGCTTGCCTGCCTCGACCAGGTCGGAGAGGATCTTCGGCGTCGCAAAGCGCTCCGGAAACCCGGTCTGCAGCGATTTGTAGCAGAAGTTGTAAACATCCAGGCCGGCCATATCGGCGATTGCGAACGGACCAAAGAACGGCAAGCGGAAACCGAACGTCGTACGGACCAAAGTGTCGACGTCGTCCGCTGTCGCGATGCCCTGCTCCACCAACTGCGCTGCCTCGTGGAAGAGTGCGTACTGCAGTCGGTTGAGAACGAAGCCGGTGACGTCCTTGACGACGGCGGTCTGCTTACCGGCCGCATGAACGAGGTCCCGCGATGCGGACACCGTTTCCACGGAAGTTCCGGCGTGCGGAATGATCTCCACACCCGGAATGAACGGTGACGGGTTGGAAAAGTGCACACCGAGGAAGCGCTCCGGGCCTGTCACTGCTTCGGCGAGGGCGGCGATGGAAATCGTTGACGTGTTGGACCCGATCAGGGCGTCCGGCCGTGCCGCGGCGCTGATCCGGGCCAGGGTCTGGTGCTTGATCTCCAGCACCTCGGGCACGGCTTCTTCGATGAAGTCGGCGTCGGCAACTGCTTCCTCGATGTCCTTGGCAGCCCACAGGTTCTGCTTGAGGATTTCCGTGGACCCTGCCGGGAACAGCCCGTCCGCAATGAACTGGTCAGACTCTTCCATCAGGCGGTCATAATTCTTCCGGGCAACCTCGGCGGACACGTCCGCCAGCGCCACGCGCGCCCCGCCGAGCGCCAGGACCTGGGCGATTCCGCCACCCATGTAACCGGAACCCACGACGGCGATCTTCCGGGCTTGGGCGCCTGCTGTTCCGTCAGGAGTAGTTGTCGAGGTCATGGTCAGACCGCCTTCGTGTAGTCGGGTTCGTAGGAGCAGATGGCATCCACCTTGGCGGCGGAGGCGGAATTTTCGTCGAAGCGGTGATCGAGCCACTCGCCCACCAGCTTCTTGGCCAGTTCCAGGCCGATGACACGCTGGCCCAGGGTGAGGACCTGCGCGTTGTTGCTCAGCACGGAGCGTTCCACGGAGTAGGAATCATGGGCAGTGACTGCCCGGATGCCGGGGACTTTGTTGGCCGCGATGGCTACGCCCAAGCCGGTGCCGCAAATCAGGAGGGCCCTGTCCGCGTCACCTTCGGCGACTTTGCGTGCGGCATCGACTGCGACGTGCGGGTACGCGGTGGAATCGTTGGCGCCTACACCCACGTCTGTCACCGAAGCCACACGGGGGTCGGCTTCGAGGAGGGCTTTCAGGGCGTTCTTGTACTCGACGCCTGCCTCATCGTTGCCAACGACAATCCGCCAGCCTGCTGTTGTGCTCATGCTTGAACTCCGTTTCCAGCCCGTGCCGCTGTGGCGGTGGCCAGTTGTGAATCAATAAATGCCGAGATCCGCGCGGCGATCAGTCCAAAAGAGACCGCGCCGGGGTCAGGATGGCCAAGGCTCTTCTCCGCGAGGGGACGGGCGCGACCCTTGAGGGGACGCAGCTCAGCGGTTGCCGCGGCAGCGGACTCAGCCGCCGCAGCGGCTACTGCCAGTGCCCGGTCAACGGGAGCGCCGCCGTCGAGCTCGTCCAGGAACGCGTCCCGGAACGGCAAGAGGGCATCCACCATGGTCTTGTCCCCTGCATCCGCCCTGCCGAGCTCGGTGATGGCGTTGGCGAACGCGGCTACGGCGGCCCGCGCGTCGGAGGCACTGTACGCCACGCGGTTGCCCAGCGCCTGTCCCGCGGCGATGACAGCGGAGCCCCACAGCGCGCCGGACGTGCCACCTGCGCGCTCGCTCCACGCCTCGCCTGCAGCCGTGAGGATCCGGGCCACAGACGCACCGGTGGCGGCTTCACCCGCTGCCGCCGCCGCGTCGACGCCGCGCCTCATGCCAATGCCATGGTCGCCGTCGCCGGCGATCGCGTCCAGCTTGCCGAGCTCCTCTTCATGCTCGACGACGACGTCCCTCACCTGGGCGAGGATTGCCACGGCCTGCCGCCCGAGTTCAGCCGCCGCAGGGGTGGGCTGTTCGCTTTCGGAGGTTTCGGCGTCGTCGCTTGTTACCGCAGTCCGCGGCGCCCGGGGCGCCATGTTCCCCTTACGGAAGGCCGGCGTGTCAGCGGGAGCCGACCAATACTGTTCGAGTTCCTCGTCAAGCCACAGCAACGTCAACGACAAGCCGGACATGTCCAGGCTGGTGACCAACTCGCCGCACTCCGGTTCGACGACGGTGAGTCCCGCTTCCGTGAGGAGCTTCTCGACCTTGCCGTACAGCAGGAAAAGTTCGTCGTACTTGACGGTGCCAAGGCCGTTGACAATGGCGACCACGCGGTGCCCGGCGTCTTCCGGTTTGTCCGCGAGGAGCTTGGATACCAGGAGTTCTGCCAGCTCAGATGCCGTGGGCATGGGGTGCTCGGAAATGCCAGGCTCGCCGTGAATGCCGAGCCCGAGGGACATCTGCCCCGCCGGGACATGGAACAGGGCTTCCTTGGCTCCGGGGAGCGTGCAGCCGTCAAAAGCAACGCCCAGGGACCGCGTGCGGTAATTGGTCTTGATGGCCAGACGCTCGACGTCGTCAAGGTTCAGTCCCGCTTCGGCAGCAGCCCCTGCGATCTTGAAAACGGTGAGGTCCCCGGCGATGCCGCGGCGCTTCTCAAGCTCTTCGATGGGTGCGCTGGCGATGTCATCCGTGACGGTGACGGTGCGGGTCTCGATGCCCTCGGCGTTGAGGCGGAGCTGCGCTTGGCCGAAGTGCAGGACGTCGCCAGCGTAGTTGCCGTAACTCAGCAGCACTCCCCCGCCGGCGTTGGCTGCCTTGGCCACCCGGTAGACCTGGCCGGCAGCCGGCGAGGCAAACATGTTGCCGCATGCCGAGCCGGCTGCGAGGCCAGGGCCGACCAATCCGGCAAAGGCCGGATAGTGTCCCGAGCCGCCGCCGACCACGAGTGCTACCTGCCCCGCCGGCATCTGCGTGGAGCGAACCACGCCACCGTCCACCCGTGCTACGTAATTGCGGTTTGCGGCAACGAAGCCGTCGAGGGCTTCGTCGGCAAAGTCCGCGGGGTTGTCGAAGATCTGTGTCATGGCGTCAGACCCCGGCGAGCTGGGTTGAGGGAACCTGACGCCCCTGGGCCACCTTGCTCTTGCCCAGGACGTAGCCGTCTGTTTTTGGAAGGACGTGCCGGCGCAGGTACTCCTGGTTGCTCGCCGTTACGCTGAGTCCGTCTCCGCCGTAGTGCTCCGTGCAGAGGATGCCTTGGAAGCCAACAGAGAGCGCGAACTTGAAGGCTTCGCGGTAGTTGATCAAACCGCTTTCCATGGGCGACGGCATGGTGATGTAGCTGTCGCGGGCTACGTCTTCGTCGCGGATGTAGTTCTTCATGTGCCAGTAGTTGGAATACGGCAAAGTCTTGTGGACCAGCTCGCGCCAGTCTTCGATGGGGCGATGCAAGCGGATCAGGTTGCCGAGGTCGGGGTTGAGTCCAACGTTGTCCAGCCCGATGTCCTGGACCAGTTGAACGGACGAATCCGCGGTTCCGAGGAAAGTGTCCTCGTACATCTCCAAGGAGATCAGAATGCCTGACTCTGCAGCATGCTGGCCGAGCTCGCGGATTCTCGTGACTGCGTTGTTCCACGCTTCCTTGTCACCGAACGGGTCCTTGTAGCCCTCAACCGTCCAGAACCACAGCTGCTTCTGCTGCTCCGGGGTGATGGCCTGGTGCAGGCCGAAGGAGACCACCTCGCAGCCAAGTTCGGCAGCGGCATCGATGGTGCGGTGGCTGTAAGCGAGGTTGTCGACCCAGTCCTGCTGGTGGATGACGCTGCGGCGGATCGCAGAGATCACGGGGATTCCAATGCCCACTTCACTGGCCGCTT
This sequence comes from Paenarthrobacter sp. NPDC089322, assembly GCF_040684895.1. Taxonomy (NCBI): domain Bacteria; kingdom Bacillati; phylum Actinomycetota; class Actinomycetes; order Micrococcales; family Micrococcaceae; genus Paenarthrobacter; species Paenarthrobacter sp. NPDC089322. The sequence continues at coordinate 173,089 of NZ_JBFBGW010000004.1, read as the reverse complement.
GCTTGAACTCGGCGAGGCGATCCTTGCTGAGGTCGCCGGGCCGGACCCAGCTGTCGGTAAGGTCCGCGTTCGCGAAACCTGCGTCCTTCACTTCCCGGAAGACTTCCGCCCAAACGGAAGGGTCGGCGTCGTTGACGTGCCGCCCCGCGGCGTCGGTGCCGGGGAACTGCAGGAGGGCCGCTGTAATGGGCCAATTCTCGGCGGTGTACGCCATGATGATCACTCCTTCGTGGAATCCTGTTTCCTATAGGATTTACGAACGATTAAAGTCTGTCAACCCTTTGGGTGAAACTTCCTAGATCCTATATGTCTTACATATTATTGTGAAGGCTGTCACGGTTGCGGGGCCGGCTCTGCGCGCTATGTTCGGAGAATTGCCGCGCAAAGCAGGCATCACAGCGAGTCAGTGGGGGCATCCGCCATGGCCCGCCCCCTGACCTTCTCCACGTGATCGGTCATGGCTCGCGCGGCCTTCTCAGGGTCGCCGCTGGTCATGGCGTCCAGGACGGCTTGGTGTTCGGCAATGGCCTGCTCGGCGTCAGTAATGCCCACTCCCCCGAACAACCGGAACCGCTGGATCTGTCCGCCGAGAGTGTTGTACGCGGCAAGCAGGAACTGGTTGCTGGCCTGGGCGGCAATGAGCTGATGGAACCGCTCGTCCGCTTCGAGGTAACTCCGATACTCGGCGAACGTCCCGCCCCTTGGCGCGGTTTTGAGGTCCTCGACGGCTTGCCTCAGCGCATCCAGGCCCTCCGGCGTGATCCGGGAACATGCCAGACGAGCGTTCACTGGTTCTATCGAAAGGCGGGCTTCCATGAGCTCCGCGAAATCTTCGCGCGTGAACACCGGCGCCACGCGGTACCCCTTGAGCGCCACCCGGCGGACCATTCCCGTGTGTTCCAACCTGGCGAGTGCTTCACGGACGGGGGTGGGCGAAACGTCCAGTTCCCGGGCCATTCCATCGATGCTGACCGCGGCCCCGGGTTCCAGCCGACCATCCATGAGCCATTCAAGGAGGGCCTCGTACACGTGGTCGGCCAGCACTTGGCGGCTGACGGGAAAGCCAGCGCGCACAGCGCCCGGGGAAGCGTTCTGCATGGACAAATCCTATAGGAACGGGCCCGCGGACCAGCGAAACACCGGCCGTCACACTCCGTCCAGTCACCCAACTAGGTCGCACTAGTGCGCGTTTTGAGGGCTCATAACGCGCACTAATGCGACCTAGTTGGGCGGGGACGGGTTAAAACCGCGACGCCGGCACTCGGGTGAGTGCCGACGTCGCGGTCCTGCCGGGGTTCTTCGCGCTTAGTTCGCGTAGAACGGGTAGTCCGTGTAGCCCTTGGCGCCTTCGGCATAGAAGGTGGAGGCGTCCGGCTCATTCAGCGGGAGGCTCTCGCGCCAGCGGCGGGCAAGGTCCGGGTTGGCGATTGCGGGGCGGCCAACAACAACCCCGTCAGCGAGGCCGTCAGCCACCAAGGCCACCGCCTCTTCCCGGGTGGTGATCTCGCTGAAGCCGGTGTTCACCAGGAACGTCCCGTTGAACCGTTCGCGGAGGTCCTGCACAAGGGCGCCCTTGGGATCGTGGTGCAGGATGCTCAAGTATGCGAGGTTAAGGGGTGCGATGGTGTCCACCAGGACTTCGTAGGTGGCGCGGACGTCGGCGGAGTCAATTTCGGCGATACCCTGCACGTTGTGCTCGGGAGAGATGCGGATGCCGACGCGGTTCGCGCCCAGGGCCTCGACAACGGCGTTCACGGTCTCAATGACAAAGCGCGCTCGGTTCTCCGGGGAGCCACCGTAGCTGTCCGTGCGGACGTTCGAGTTCGGTGCCAGGAATTCGTGCAGCAGGTAGCCGTTGGCCGAGTGGAGCTCAACGCCGTCGAAACCTGCCTCGATGGCATTCTTGGAGGCCGTGACAATCTCCTGGATAACAGCCGGCAACTCATCGGTGCGGAGTTCACGCGGGACCGGGTAGGCTTGCTTGCCATTGGGCGTGCGCACTTCACCCTCAATTGCCACGGCACTCGGGCCCACGATCTCATGGCCACCAGTGATGTCCGCATGCGAGACGCGGCCCCCATGCATGATCTGGGCAAAGATACGGCCGCCTTCAGCATGAACGGCGTCGGTGACCTTCTTCCAGCCGGCGATCTGCTCTTCCGTCACGAGACCGGGTTGGCCCGTGTACGACTGACCGGCAGGAGCGGGATATGTGCCTTCACTGACAATCAAGCCCAAAGAGGCCCGCTGGCGGTAGTGCTCGGCTATCAAGTCATTCGGGACACCGTCAAGCCCTGCGCGGAGGCGCGTGAGCGGTGCCATCACCAGTCGGTTGGGAAGTTCAAGCTCACCGAGGGCCAGCGGAGAAAACAGCATGCGCAGTTCCTTTCAGAATGAATCACGTTCATCCTGCGCAACTGTGCCGCGTCTGCAACTATTCCGAATGAGGGGCAGATCACACCAACCGCCCTACTTCGAGCCCATCTCCTGCATCGATTCATCAAAGCATTCACAGAGGGCCAGGACCGCCACCAGGTGGGCCTCTTCAGCATGGGGAGGATCAGTGTCGATGCAAATGGCCTCGTGGACTGCTTGGGCCAGGTCTTTCGATTCCTTGCCTGTCAAAGCCCAGACCCGCGCACCGACTTCCTTTGCCGCCGCCGCTGCCTTCCGAAGGTCTTCGGTAATCCCTTTCGCGGCGAGGAGCACCACGATGTCACCCCTGCGCACCAGCTTGGGAATCTGACCGCTGATAGTGCCCTCTGCCTCATTGGCTGCGTCTTTTGTGACGGAGATGGCTTTGAACGTAGCGCCGTCCCCCGGATCATGGGCTGCCAGTTCGGAGGTGAATCTTGCGGCTTCATGGGCGGACCCGTCCGTGCCCGCAGCAAAGACGCTGCCGCCGCGCCGACGGACACGGGCAAGTTCCTCGCCCCATTCGGCCAATCGTGACGATTCGCGGCGGAGTGCTGCTACCGCCGGGCCGATTTCGCCCAGGTGCCCCAAAACAACGTCGACGGCATGCCGGTTCCGCTTCGGATCCGACGCGCGTAACGCTTGCCCGGTTCGTCTCACCACGATGCTCATCTCCTGCCTCCCTTCCTAGCCGAAACTACAGGTTCCTGTCGCCGTCCCGCCCCGAACGATCACGCCCTGCACCATCGCGAACCGCGTCGTCACGGGATGACCCGTCGTTCGGCGATGCGTCCCGCACCGAGCCCTCGCGGCCCGAGCGGTCGCGCGTGAGGCGGGGGCCGTCGTCGTTCGCAGCGTTGCGGTCCGCCTCGCGCGGGCGGTCGGCATTGCGCGGGCGGTCCGCTTCGCGGGGGCGGTCGTCATTGGATCGGTCGTCACGGTTGGTGCTGACGTCCGGGTCGATCTTGTCGGCGTGGCGAAGGTGCTCTTCGACGCGGCCGCTCGCTTCGTCAGCCTTCTCCGCGTGGCGGTCTGCCTCGCGCCGGAGCCTGTTGGCTTCCACTTCAGCCTGGACTGCGGCCGCTTCGGCTTGCGCTGACTGGGCTTTCGCCTGGTGCGCGCCTACGGCTTCCTGGTCGGCCTTTTCGCGAAGCTCGCCTGCCCGGCGGCGGTTGAGTTCTGTCTTCTTCCGCCGACCAACCACGACTGCGATGATCACAGCGGCGACTACGACGACCGCCAACACGATGATGAGTACCAGTAGCCCGGTATCCATGTGGATTGCCTCCCTCGTGAACGGCTTCGTTGGGCGCCGCTCCTAGCCCACGCTGTGCTTGGTATTCAAGCTGTACCCACCTGCGCCTGCTCCAAACGGTTTTTGCCCTCCCTGGGCGGGCAGTTGCCTCCTTACGCCGGCAGCTCCATCCGAAAACCGCAATGGCATTGCAGGACCCGTGTCTTCAGGTAGACATCGAGGAGTCCGTCGTCCACGTCGTCCGTGGTGATCGGGGCATAGACGCTGCGAGCGGACGACCTAGCGAACTGCATGGGTTCGCCGCAATGGAAGTACTCCCCGCCGAATTGCAGGAGCCCGGACACGGTGCCGTTCCGGTTCAGGACGGTCGCCACTTCATGGAACGCCGCGGTGTGTGCGTATGAGGTTTCACACATCAGGCAGGTGTAGGAAACCGATACCAGCAGGTCGCCCGGATGGGGCGCTATGGATTCGATCGTCTCCAGGTCCAGGTGATCGGCCGAGCCGCATTTACGGCACTTCAGCGGTTCTCCGTTGGGCCGGGACGTGCCTTCAGGAATCAGTGGATTCTGTATGATCGACAATCTGCTCTCCTCGGTCAACTCTGCCCGATGAACTCTCCCCTACGGGTATCGTAACCAATAATAAGGCTGCTTACTAGTTTTCCGTAACGGGTGACCCTCGGCGGCGACGTCCGCGCCGCCGTCGTCATTGGGTTGAAACGGAGCGGAAAGAGTTAGCTTCCCGTCGCCTCGGGATGCTCCCGCGCACGCTTTTCCTCCGGCGTTTCGCCGCTTTCGCCGGGGATGAACGTGGGGTCCACTTCCGTAGTGAAGTCCCCCGTGCCGGGGCCGCCCGCGTCATGCTCGACGTCGGCAGGCGCCTCAGGTGGCGGGGCGTCGGAAGGTGCTTGATCGGGTTTGCGCGATTCGTCACTCATAGCCTCAATGTAGGCCTGGCCCATTGGAGTGTCGAGGCTCCTGACACCTTGTGCGCCGCTGGCAACTCTGCTTCGCTGGGAGGGTCTCCGGAAGCGAGGGACACCTCCGGCCTAAAGCAGGGAGCGCGATTGTGAAAGCAGTGACATGGCAAGGCAGGCGTTCACTGAGCGTCATCGAAGTCCCCGATCCAACCATCCAGGAACCGACGGACGTCATCGTCCGCATCACGTCGTCGGCCATCTGCGGTTCCGACCTGCACCTCTACGAAATCCTTGGCCCCTACATGAACAAGGGGGACATCATCGGCCACGAACCCATGGGCATCGTGGAAGAAGTGGGCACCGAGGTTCACCGCCTCAAGAAAGGCGACCGCGTAGTGGTCCCCTTCAACATCTCCTGCGGCCGGTGCTACATGTGCAACCAAGGCCTGCAGTCCCAATGCGAAACCACGCAGGTCAAGGAGAAGGGATCGGGGGCGGCGCTGTTCGGCTACTCCGAACTCTACGGCTCCGTTCCCGGAGGCCAGGCACAGTACTTGCGCGTACCGTTCGGGGATTACGGCCCCATCAAGGTTGAATCGGACCTCCCGGACGAACGTTACCTCTTCCTTTCAGACATCCTTCCCACTGCATGGCAGGCCGTGGAGTACGCCAACGTTCCCGAAGGTGGCACTTTGGCGGTGCTCGGCCTCGGCCCCGTTGGCCAGTTCGCGGCCCGGATCGGCAAGCACAAGGGCTTCCGCGTGATCGGCGTGGATCCCGTTCCTGAGCGTCGTGCCATGGCGGAGCAACACGGAGTGGAAGTGATGGACTACAGCTCAGACGTCGCCGGGCAGATCCGCGAGGAAACCCTGGGCCGCGGGCCGGACGGCGTGGTGGATGCGGTGGGCATGGAAGCACACGGCTCTCCTGTGGCTTCCTTCCTTCACCGCGCGGTGTCCCTACTCCCTGACAAGCCGGCGCAAGTGGCCATGGAGACCATGAGCGTGGACCGCCTGGCCGCCCTTCACACGGCAGTTGACACCGTTCGGCGTGGCGGGACGATCTCACTCAGCGGGGTATACGGCGGACAAGCAGATCCCATGCCGCTCATGACGATGTTCGATAAGCAGGTACAACTCCGCATGGGGCAATGCAATGTACGCAGCTGGACCGATCAGTTGCTCCCCTTGGTAGAGGACGACGCCGATCCGCTGGGAGTCATGCATCTGGTCACCCATACGGGCGGACTTGATGACGCGCCGGAGCTCTATGAGAAATTCCAGAAGAAGCAGGACGGATGCATCAAGGTGGTGCTCAAGCCCTGACCCCATAGGCGTTGCCGGAGCCGGGCGCGTACCAAAATCCCGCGCCCCGGTTTGTACGCACTCCACAAAATCGCCGTGCCAAGCCACGGATAGCGTCGTCTCCATGACGACCCAAGCAACCCATGAAGCCACCGGTTACGCCATTCTGGACACGGCCCGCGAGCAGGTCCTTGAGCGCGGCGAGGGCCTGAACGAGTCCCAACTTGTTGAGGTCCTCCAACTGCCCGACGACGCCATTCCCGCCGCTTTGCAGCTTGCGCACGAGGTCCGCCTGAAGCATTGCGGTGAGGACGTCGAGGTAGAGGGCATCATCTCCATCAAGACCGGGGGCTGCCCGGAGGATTGCCATTTCTGCAGCCAGTCCGGGCTGTTCGACTCCCCCGTCCGTGGCGTGTGGCTGGACATCCCCGAACTCGTCAAGGCAGCGAAGGAAACAGCCGCCACGGGCGCCACGGAGTTCTGCATCGTCGCAGCCGTCCGGGGCCCCGACATCAAGCTCATGAACCAGATCAAGTTCGCGATCGACCGTATCAACGAGGAAGTTGACATCAACATCGCGTGCTCGCTGGGCATGCTCACCCAACGCCAGGTGGACCAGCTCGCAGAGTGGGGCGTCCACCGCTACAACCACAACCTTGAGACCGCCCGCAGCTACTTCCCCGAGGTAGTGACGACGCACAGCTACGAGGAACGCCTCGACACCTGCAACATGGTCAAGGCTGCAGGCATGGAACTCTGCTGCGGAGCACTGATCGGCATGGGCGAGACACTGGAACAAAGGGCGGAACTCGCTTCCCAGCTGGCCGCCCTGGAACCGCACGAGGTCCCGCTGAACTTCCTCAATCCCCGTCCCGGCACGCCCTTGGAGAACCAAGGCATCATGGATGGCAAAGACGCCCTCCGAGCCATCGCTGCCTTCCGGCTCGCCATGCCGCGCACCGTCCTCCGCTATGCCGGCGGCCGTGAATTGACCCTCGGCGACCTCGGCACCCGTGAAGGCCTGCTGGGGGGAATCAACGCCGTGATCGTGGGCAACTACCTCACCACCCTGGGCCGCCCGGCCACCGCCGACCTCAACCTCCTGGTGGAGCTCAACATGCCCATCAAGGAACTCCAGAAGTCGCTGTGATCCCGGCTGCGACTGCGGATTACTGCGGGCATTGCGGCGGCGAGGTAGGTCCCGCGGACGGCACGCCGCGAACCAAAGGCGAGCACCCGACGTCGGACTCCCACCGCAGCTGCCAACAGCAGTTGGCGCTGGAACCGCCACGCTATTGCTGTCAATGCCGGCGGCGCATGAAGGTGCAGGTCACTCCCCTGGGGTGGACGGCCGAGTGTTCACGGCACGGCGTGGTGGCGTCGTGAGCTCCTTGATCGAACGCGACCGTTCGAGCCTCTGGCACCCTTACGCGCCGGCGTCCGGCACACTGCCCCTCTGGGAAGTCGAAGCCGCCGACGGCGTGGCGCTGCGGCTGCGGGATGAGGCCGGCCGTGTCCATGAGGTGCTGGATGCGATGTCGTCGTGGTGGTCGGTGATCCACGGGTATCGCCACCCTGTGCTGGACGAAGCCGTCCAGCGTCAGCTCAGCTCGTTCAGCCACGTGATGTTTGGCGGGCTGACGCATCGACCGGCTGTGGACCTCGCCGGGCAGTTGCTTTCCATGGCTCCGCGCGGACTGGAACGGGTGTTCCTGGCCGATTCCGGTTCGATCTCAGTGGAGGTGGGACTCAAGCTGGCAGTGCAGTTCCAGACGGCGTCGGGCCGGCCCAAGCGGCAACGCTTCCTCACAGTCCGCGGCGGCTATCACGGGGACACGTTCGCGGCCATGGGGGTGTGCGACCCCATCGATGGCATGCATTCTGCCTTCCCCGGGTTGCTGGCTGCCAACGTGTTTGCGCCGCGACCTCCTGCAGCGTCGACGGCAACGCCTGCACAGGTGCAGGAGTGGCGGGCCTCTGTTGAGGCATTGGCCCGGGAGCACTCCGACGAGTTGGCGGCCATCATCGTAGAGCCCGTCCTCCAAGGCGCCGGCGGGATGTTCGCCTACCCGGCCGAGTGCGTCCGGATCGTCCGGGAGATAGCCGACCACCACGGGCTGCTGCTGATCCTCGACGAGATCGCTACTGGTTTCGGGCGGACGGGCCAGCTCTTCGCAGCGGACCACGCTGGAATCTCCCCGGACATCATGTGTGTGGGCAAAGCCCTGACCGGGGGGTACCTCACGCTGGCGGCCACACTGTGCACGGGTGACGTAGCGCGGAGGGTTTCCGGGGGTGAGGCGGGAGCCCTCCTCCACGGTCCCACCTTCATGGCCAATCCGCTCGCCTGCGCGGTGGCCAACGCGAGCCTTGGGCTGCTGCGGGATGATGGCTGGCGCACCGATGTGGCACGAGTCGAGGCCGGCTTGGCCGAAGGCCTGGCACCCGCGCTGGAACTCGACGCCGTCGCAGACGTCCGTACCATCGGCGCCGTGGGCGTCATCGAGTTGAAGGACGCCGTGGACGTCGCCGCAGTGACGCGGACCGCGGTCGGCAATGGCGTCTGGGTGCGTCCCTTCCGGAACCTCGTCTACGCGATGCCGCCGTACATCAGTACAGCACCGCAAGTCCGCTCGATCACTGAGGGCATGGTGGCGGCCGTAGGCGAGGCGGCGAACGGAAGGGCCGCCGCATGAGCAGGTCCGTGAATCGGTGGTTGGAGGACCAAGCCCACGTCCGCGAGCGCCGGGGGCTGGTGCGACGACCGGTGGTCCGTGGCCTGCCGGGCGGCGTCATCGACCTTGCCGGCAACGACTACCTCGGACTGGCCATGGACCTCCGCCTGGCCGAGGCCGCGAGCGATGCGGCCCGCCGCTGGGGTACAGGGGCGACGTCGTCGCGGCTGGTTGCGGGAACCACTGAACTACACATGGAATTGGAGTTTGCGCTCGCCCGGCTGGCAGGCGCTGAAGCGGGGCTGGTGTTCTCCTCGGGCTACCTTGCCAATCTTGGGGTCGCCACAGCGTTGGGCGGGCCAGGGACGTTGATTGTGGCGGATGAGCAATGCCATGCGTCGTTGATCGACGGGTTCAGGCTTAGCCGCTCCGAAACCGCGTTCTTCCGGCACAACGACGTCGCCGATGCCGCCCGCTTGCTGTCTGGCCGCACTCAGCCGCGGGCGCTGATCGCAGTGGAATCCATCTATAGCGTGGACGGGGATGCGGCGCCGTTGGCCGAACTCCTGGCAGTGGCCGAGGAACACGATGCCGTGCTGCTGGTGGATGAGGCGCATAGCCTGGGCGTCGCGGGGGGCGGGGCCTATCAAGGGCACGGCGCCGTGGCGGGCACAGCCTTGGCCGGTCACCCCAACGTTGTCCAGACGGCTACCCTTTCCAAGGCCCTGGGCAGCCAGGGTGGGGCGGTCCTAAGCTCCTCCCTCCTGCGCGAGCACTTGGTGAACCGGGCCCGGAGCTTCATCTTCGACACCGCCCTTGCCCCGCCTGCAGCGGCAGCCGCGCTTGCCGCCGTCGGGATCATCCAACGGGAGCCGTGGCGGACAGCTGCGGTTCACCGCAACGCCGCGGCCCTGACTCGCCGGCTCGGGAGCGTCCGCGGAGGGGTGGCCGTCGAGCGTTCCGCAGGTGCGGTGCAGTCAATTCCCATGCCCTCGGCTGATGCGGCGTTGGCAGCGAGCCAAGCCGCGCGGGCTGCCGGTGTTCATGTCGGGTGTTTCCGCCCGCCCTCGGTTCCCGATGGCGTGTCCCGCTTGCGCCTGACATCCCGCGCCACCCTGAGCTCCACAGAACTTGACCACGCTTGCGCCGTGCTGCGCGGCCTCCTGGAGGAAACCCTATGAACCTGCCCCGCATAGTCCTGGTGACCGGTACGGATACCGGCGTCGGTAAGACCATCACGACGGCGGCCCTCGCCGTCGCGCTGCAGCAGCAAGGCAGCTCCGTGGCGGTTTACAAACCCTGCCAATCCGGCAACGTCGACGGCGATTCCGACTGCACAGAAGTCGTGCGGCTCGCTGGACCGCTCATGGCGGAAGCCGGCGTCGTCCTGCAGGAACCCATGGCTCCCGTCCCGGCCGCGGCCATCGACAACGTTGTGCTGCCTCCGGTCGCGGCGCACGCTGACAGGATCCGCCGCTTGGCGTCGGAACACGACCACGTCCTGGTGGAAGGGGCCGGCGGGCTGCTGGTCGCGTTGGATCACGACGGCGGGACGCTGGCAGAGCTGGGCGCTCTCCTGGGTGACGCGGTTGCTGTCGTCGTGGTGGCCCGGCCGTCACTGGGTACCTTGAATCACACCGCGCTGACGCTCGAGGCACTGGATCGTCGGGACCTGCCGGCGATCGGCGTAGTACTGGGAAGTTGGCCCACTACTCCTGGGCCAGTAGAGCTCAGCAATCGAGAAACGTTGGCCTCCTGGTCCACTCCATTACTGGGTGTCATCGAGGCTGATGCTGCGGGCCTGGAGCCGGGCATTTTCCGGAATCGTGCGGCCGGCTGGTTCGACAGGCTCCGGCTGGAAACGTCGCGACTGGATGGAATGCCGGCATGAGCGGTTCGTTTGGTGCCGGGGCTTTAATGAGTGGTGCTGCTACGGCGGATGGGGCTGTCGTTCCGGGCGCAGCGACCTGCCCCTACAAGGTAGTGCGCGATCCGGAGACTGTTCGGGAGGTCCTGCACAAGCCCGAGGATTTCAGCCCCGCCAACGCCCTGTTGGCAGTAACACCTTTGAGCGGACCATCCCTCCGTGTCCTGCAGAAAGCACGGTTCACACTCCCTCCGGTCCTGGCCAGCAATGCCACCGGCTCCCACGCAGGCATCCGCAAAGTGGTGGCGGGCTTCTTCACACCTGCCAAAGTTGCGGCCATGGAACCACGGATCCGGCAGCTCGCACGTGAATCTGCTACCCATGCTTCGCAGTTCATCGAGGACAACGGAGATGTTGATCTGGTGCAGGCCGTTGCCGCCTATCCCCCGGCCATCGTCATGATGGAGTTGTTGGGGCTTCCTGTGCGGGACTTGCCCCAGCTCAAAGCTTGGAGCTTGGATTCCCTCGAATTGTTCTGGGGCTGGCCGGACCCCGAACGGCAGCTCCACCTGGCGCGGAACGCCGCGGAGTTCTACACGTGGCTGCGGGAACTGGTGGTTGAATCAGTGGCCGCTTCCACCAGGAACCTCTTCAAGTCCCTGGCCGACCATGGTCTCAGCACGCCCGAAATCTGTTCCTTGGGCTACTTCCTGTTGATTGCGGGCCAAGAGACCACTACTCAGCTGATCAGCACTACGCTTTTCCGGCTCTTGGAGGGTTCCCGGGGAGTCTCGTGGGCGGAAGCTTCCTCGGGCATTAAGGCCAGGGACATGGTGCGTCACATACTGGCCACCGAGTCCTCCGTTCCCACATGGCGGCGCGTCGCTGCCCGCGACACAGTGCTCAACGGCGAACCCATCCTGGCCGGCGAGGAGCTCCTCGTGGAACTGACGGGAAACCACGGATTTCCTTGGGCAGCCGACGATGCTTCCGGTGCCGGGGACGAAGCTGATGGAGACCGGCGGGGACCTGTGCCCTACAGTCTGGCCTTTGGTTCGGGAATCCACCGCTGCCTTGGCGCGAAATTAGCGGAACTGGAGGCCGCCGTCGTGGTTCACCAAACAGCTTTGGCACTCCCGTCTATCCGGCTCCATGACCCTCGCCCCGAATGGCTGCGGTTGTTGTCCTTCCAAGCACCCCGGACAGTAACAGTGACCTCCATGCGGTAGTTGGGTGGGGCGGGTGGGAGCGCTGTCAGCCACCGGCACGCTTGGGTAGGCTGGACTCATGGGCGAAAGCCGGGACCTCCTGACGCCGGAGCAGCGCAGCCGGAACATGTCCAAGATCCGCGGCAAGAACACCAAGCCCGAATTGTTGGTCCGGAAGCTCCTGCACGCCAAAGGGTACCGGTACCGGCTCCACGGGCAGGCCGGCGGGGGCAAGCTCCCGGGACGCCCGGACCTCGTCTTTGCCGGCCGGCGAAAGGTCATCTTCGTGAATGGGTGCTTCTGGCACTTTCATGACTGCAAGGCAGGCCGGCACGCGCCCGCGCACAACGCGGAATTCTGGGACACCAAGCGCACGCGCACACGCGAACGCGATGCCGTTCAACGGTCACAACTGGGCGCCGCAGGGTGGCAAGTGTTGACGGTCTGGGAGTGCGAACTGAGGGACCACACGGCACTGGAAGACCGCTTGACGTCCTTCCTTGATGACGGTCCAGGCGCGTAGCGGGGGCAGGTTTTTGTCCATTCAGGGCAGTCGATCAAGACTGCCGCTGGGTCCGCTCAAGATTGCATCAAGCTTTCGTTTTCGGGCGTTCGGCCAGTTCCACGGGACCTAATCTTGGAATCGTGGAGCTAATGTTCGGAGGCGGGAGGGGTTTGGTGTCTGATTATGACGAGTGCACAGACTCCCTCGTGGATCCTTCCGTCCTGACCGAACTGCAAGCCGAACTCGGCGGCGACCAATCCATCGTCACGGCCTTTGTCCGCAACTACGTAGCGATGCTGCCGTGGCGGGTCTCCAGGCTCCACCACGCGGTGGACAATCTGGACATGGAAGACGCCATGGATGCAGTGCTGAGCCTAAAGACATCGAGCCACATGGTGGGCGCCACCTGCATGCAGCGGTTGGCCGCGGAGCTGGAGATCAGCATGAAACTGCTGCCCAACGGCGAGCACCTCGGGGAAGTCAACCCGCAGCTCGACGAGATCGACCGCTTCGTTTTCGGGACCATCTGCGAGCTGGAAACCCCGCTCCGCTAACCCAACTGGGTCGCATTTGTGCGCGTTTTGGACGTCCAAAACGCGCACAAATGCGACCTAGTTGGGTGCGTTAGTTGTTGCTGGCCGAGGGTGCCAGGCGGTAGCCGACGCCGCGAACCGTTTCGAGCCAGCGCGGGTTCTGGATGCTGTCCCCGAGCTTCTTCCGCAGGTTGCCCATATGCACCTCAACGGCGCGTTCGTCGGCGTCGCTGACGTAACTGCCGACGTCGTACGGTTCATTGCGGAGGCGACGGGCGAGGTCTGCCTTGGTCCGCACGATCCGCCCGGTCTCCAACAATGCGACCAGAAGGTCGAACTCAGTGCGTGTCAGCTTCAGTTCCTTGCCGTTCAAGACTGCCGTCCTGGAACCGGCCGAAACGGACAAGCCGTTGTGGCTCACTTCCGGATCCACTTCTTCCGCAACAACCTTGGAGTCCGACGACGCGCGGGGCCTTCGCATCATGGCTTCGACCCGGGCGCGCAGCTCGCGGGGCCGGAACGGCTTGGTAAGGTAATCGTCGCCACCGGCCTCAAGGCCCATGAGGGTATCGAGTTCCTCGGCGCGTGCGGTCAGCATGATGATGTAGGCGTCCGACGACTTCCGAATTTGGCGCGCCACCTCGAAGCCGTCAATATCGGGAAGGCCGAGATCGAGCGTAATAACGTCCGGATTAAGTTCGCGGGCAGACAAAACACCGGCAGAACCGGTGGAGGCAACATGGACGTCAAACCCTGCTTGGGAAAGAACCACGCGCACCAATTCGCGAATATCCTGGTCATCTTCAATGACCAGCCCCACACGTACTTCACTCATCGCTGCCCCTCAGCCCCTTCGATAACCCTTCGAAGTATAACCATTATGGTTAGGCTGATCTCATGAACCGACTCGCGCCCGCATCCTTGGTGGTTATGCCATGACCCACCCGACCACTTGGGATATTGGCGAGAAGAAGAGGCTGCTGGTTTTCCAGCGTTCATTCCACGAGCATACTCTGCGAATGCGCGTGGTTTTGAGCCAATTGCCGCTCTCTGTGTGCGTGTGTATTTCGGCTCTTCTGGCCTGGTTGTTCTTCCCTGCCACGCTGGAAAACCCGCTTTTCCTGATCTTCCTCGCGAGCCAGGCTTTCCTGCTGGCCCTGTGCGTCATCATCCCGTGGCACCGGTTGCCGTTTCCAAGCTTCCTGACGATTCCGATCCTGGATATGGTGTCCATTGGTTTTGCCCGCGAGGGCGCCCTGGAATCCTTAACAGGTCTCAGCGTTCTCGTGGTCTTGCCCGTCATCTGGCTCTGCGCGTCAGGGTTGTATCCCAGGCTAGCCATAGCCATGTCCTTCATCGGCCCCTTGGGCATCGTCTGGGTACCGTTGTTCGTCCGTGGTTCCTTCACTGAACAGGACCTGACCAAGCCCCTCCTTTTCCCCATCCTCATGCTCGGCATCGGCGTTTCAGTCAGTGTCCTTACCCTGAGCATGGTCCGCCAGCAACGGGCACTGGAGCAGAAGGACGACGCACTGAAGGAAGCGTTGGAAGCGAGCACCAAGCAGGAGCGGCTTCTGAACACTGTCATGGAGGCGCTTCCACTGGGCGTCGTAGCCGTGGATGGGGATGGCCACGACATCCTGATGAACCGCAGGCAGCGGCAGACCCACGCCCTGGCGACTCCCCCTGGCAACGACGACCCCAACGAATCCGAACTCCTGGTTTTTGACACCGACAAGACCACTCCGCTGCCCTCGGATCGCCGGCCCGTGCGGCGGGCGGTCCTCGGTGAACGGTTCACCGACCAACTGGTGTGGCTTGGAGCCGACAAAGAACAGCGCGCCTTTACAGCAAGTGCCAGGCCCATGGTTGACGACGACGGGAAGTTTGCCGGCTCGGTAGTGGTATTCAGCGATGTCACCGAACTGGTCAACGCACTGACTGCCAAAGACGACTTTGTGGCCAACGTTTCGCATGAATTCCGGACTCCCCTGACCTCCATCCTCGGCTATGTGGAATTGATCCTGGACGACCCCACCGGGTTGGACCCCAAATACCGCAGGCAGCTCGACATCGTACGCAGGAACGCCGAACGCCTGCTCACGCTCGTCTCGGACTTACTGGCCGTGCGTTCAGGCCAGATCGTCATCCAACCCCATGCCGTGGACGTGGCCGAGCTGATCCGTGGCAGCGTCAACTCCGCCGAACCGCGTGCAGCGAAAGCCGGGGTCCGTTTATCCGTCGAAGTTCCGGACGCCCTTGAAGCCCACGTCGACTCCTCACGGCTCTCCCAAGTACTGGACAACCTGGTGTCCAACGCCATCAAATACTCCCCCGATGGCGGCGATGTCGTGGTAGCTGCCTGGGAAGACGACGATCACGTATTCTGCCGCGTTTCCGATACCGGCATGGGCATGACCGAAGAGGAACAGGCCGAAGCCTTCACCAAATTCTTCCGCGCAGGTGCGGTCCGCAATAGTGCCATACCGGGGGTAGGACTTGGCCTACCCATCAGCAAGGCCATCGTTGAAGCGCACGGCGGAACCATCACGCTGGAGAGCGAACCTGGCCAAGGCACGACCTTCACGGTCAAGGTGCCTGCGTAACGCCTATCGTTTGATGGTGGCCTTGCCGGCCGCCCCTGCATTACGACGGCGACCGAAAATGAAGTAGCTCAGCGGCCCAAAGAAATTGATGAACGCTGCAGCACGCCATAAGGCTTTCTTGCCCCTGATCTGTGAGTCCGGGGTCTTAGCGATGCTGCGCTGCGCGGCCCCCAGCAACGCCATGTTCAATGCTCCGCTTCCCATGAGCATGAACCGTTGGCCCCTGCTCATATCGCGCCACGATTTCCTGCGTGCCATGATGCCTCCGTCCGGGAACAGTTACCTCTCAGGCTAGTCCGGCTCGGTCCGTCCCGCCACAGCCTGCCGAACCACTTCGCCCCACGACTGTTCCGCCAGGTCCGCCACGGCGGCCAGGATCTCCGACGGCGGCAGGGACAGATCCAACGGATACTCCACGATGTCGATGTCAGTGTTCAGGATCCGGCGCAGCTTCACCTCGCCCGGACCTGCGTAAACGAGCCACGCAGTAGGAACCCGGAGTGCCGTGCAATACGCGAGCAACTGGTAGTGATCCGCATTGAGCGAAGCCCCGGCATCACCGGCGGCCGTGTACTTGGAGTCGTACACCACCACGGGCCTTCCGCCCAGAAAGTGCACGGCATCCGGGCGGACCGTCAGACGATCCGTGTCCCGTACAGCCTCGTTGAGCAGTGCGCCGTACTGGAGGCGCATCTCCCCCGGGTGGGCAGCCATCGCGTGGCGGAGGGCCGTACCGACGAATTCCTCGAACACCTGTGCCATGTCCACAACGAACGAAGCGGTCTGTTGCTTTCCTTGCCCCGCTTCAGCCGAGGCGTTGCGCAGGATCACTTCGGACAGCCTCAGCACGGCGTGGTACCTGAGGTTCATGCGGTTGGCCCGCCACGGCGGCAGCGGAGCTCCGGACTGGAGGCGAGTGACGGCGTCGAGCTTCCCCTTGAGCTGCCGCAAGCGGCTCAGGACATCCGGGCGGACGCCAGGAACCTGCCCCATTCGCTCCAAGGCGGCCCGAAGAATGCGGTTCTCTGCGATGTCTTCGGTGAATTCGTCGTAGGACACTTCAAGCGGGACCAGCATTCCAGGCCTGCGGGAGATCTGGTCCGAGATGCGGATGCGGCCCTTGACGGTCCGCAGCGATTCATCGACGGTCAGGTAGCCCTGAAGCACGCCGCGGCTCAGCGCCTTGTCCGCTAACTGCGCCAAGGATTCAGCGAGCGCACTCCACAGATCGGGGTGCTCCACAGCTTCCACGGAATGGTCGCCGAAGCCTTGGTCGCCGGCGTAGCTGAGGAGGAAGAGCAAACGGCTGAGACCCAGCCTGTCCTTGGGACGGACCTCCAGCTGTACGCTGGCGGTCCGCACCGAGCCAACCTTGCCCGCCGGTTCGATCCGGTACAGCCCCATGCCCATGGGTGACGCCTTGGCCAGGCCGCTGGCGTTGATGAAGGCAGCCGATTCGGGGTCGAGTTTGTCCACCACTCCGCGGGAGAGTTCGTCCATGACGATGTGCCGGAGGCCCGCGCTTGCCGGCGACTGCGCCGCGCGGGCGGAGGCGCTGGCCGGCGCCCGGCCGGGGCGCGGTGGAATGGCCTTAGCGGGAAGCAAGTCGTCCCAGCAACTGGTCCAGGCCGAAGCGTTCTTCCAGCTGCGCCCGGTTCAGCTGCCCGTGATAGTGCTCCTCCAGCAGCGGCATGAGCTCGTACTTCCAGATCCGGCGGAGGCCGGTGGGATTCTGGGCAGCGCTCTTCATAAAATAGGACGGCCCGATCATCAGGTCCCGGTCCCAATCGTCGATGGCGTCGTTAAGGGCGTCCAGGAGGTCCGCGTTGAGCGTATCCAGGCCGCGCGCTTCCAGGAACCGCCGCAGCGAACCCCGCACGGGCTCCACCTTCGGGTGCAGTTCAATGAACGCGAAACGGCGGCGGATGGCGGCGTCCATCATGGCGATGGAGCGGTCAGCCGTGTTCATGGTGCCGATGATGTAGAGGTTGTCCGGCAGGCTGAACGGCTCATTTGGGCTGTACTGCAGGTAGATGCGATCGTCCCGGTACTCGAGCAGGAAGTACAGCTCGCCGAAAACCTTGGCCAGGTTGGCGCGGTTCATCTCGTCAATGATCAGGAAGTACGGCTTGTGCGAGTTCTCCGGCTTGGCTGCTTCCTCGGCGAGCCGACGCAGCGGCCCCGCGACGAGCTTGAAGGAGACCTGACCGTCGTCGGTCTTGTCCGGCCGGTACCCCTCAAAAAAGTCCTCGTAGGCGTACGACGGGTGGAACTGCACCAGCTTCACCCGTTCATCGGTGCTGTCACCAGCCAGCTCCGCGGCGAGGTGCTTGGCCAGGTACGTCTTTCCGGTCCCCGGCGGACCGTACAGGACCAGTTGCCGGTTCTCCTCGAGCAGTTCCGCAATCTCCTTCAGCGGTTCGAGGTCCATGTGCAGGGACGCTGCGAACTCTTCCGTGAGGGGTCGGAAACCTTGCTGGACAACTTCGACGGCGGCCGTGGGCGGCGCTTCGTCCTCACCGTCGGTTTCGGCCTCGACAGGGAGCAGTTCCTGGAGAGCCTGAATGACCCGGGTAACATCCACGAGGATGCCGGGCGTGGACAGTTGCCGCTGCGCGTGGCGCGGGAGTTCGGTGATGGCGTAGCTGTCATCGAACCAGCGGACTTTGCGGCGGATCCGCCGGTTGTCCTCGTGATGTTCGGGTTCGCCGAGGACCACGCCGACCCGTACCCGACCGGCATGCTGGTAAAGGGTGAGGTCCCCGGGCTTCATGACCGTGAGGAAGGCGAAGACGGCGGTCTTGGTGTCCTCGCGTTCCACGTATCCGAGGTGCTTGTAATCCTCGTCCACCGCGTGCTGCACCACTCCTGCCGTGACGCCCGCGGTCAGTGCACGCAGGTGCTCAACGTCCAATGTGGCTTTTTCTTCGGCAACCCAGGAGGCCAGCAATTCGGCATTGTCGTGGTGGGTGCGCAGGAGCCAGGACCGACGGCCCGGGTCCCCCACCTTCCGCCACTGGCTGACAAGCTGTCGGGCGTACCAGTCGATGCGCTGGCCTGCTTGCTCGTCCAGGTGCAAGCGGATGCGATGGATGTCCGCCGTGATGTCTTCGTCGGAGTCGCCCTTGGCACCACCGACCAGCGAGGCGAAAGCATCGCGGATTTCCCGGCGCTCCACATCAGCCACGACGGGCTCGAAGTAGCTCGGCCACACCAAATACTCGATGCTACGCCGCAGGGCGGGCTGGTCCTCAGGCGTACCCGCAGCGAGTTCGTGGAACTTCAGGGGATCAGCGAGTGCCTGATTGATGGTTTCTGTGCTTTGGCTGTCCACGTGCATCACGAAACGGCACAACCATGTCAGGTGGTCCCAAATGGTCCAGTTGAACTCGGCGGTGCGGTCCCGGATCACTCCGTGGTCGGTCATGCCGTCGTAGAGTTCCTCGGGCAGTTCAACGGGCGGCTCAACCCAGGACGCAGCCTCGGCAACCCGGGCGCGCTTGACGCGAAGGGACTTGACCTCATGCGCCAGCGGCAAGGACTGCAGGAACAAGAGTTCCACGGCCAGGAGTTTGGCCTCCCGCGAAGCACCTTCCAGGTTTTGCCGGAGGTTGGTCATCATGGGCGCTTTGGAGTCCTCCACGCCACGCTCAAGCCGTTCCAGCAGTTCACCGGCAGCGTCCGCGGTCCAGGTCAAGGTCCTGCCGTCCAGCGCTGAGGGTTTACCGTGAAGCGCCGGACCGAGCACATACCAGGCCGCGTCTTCGATCTCCTTTGAGATTCCGGGGGCGCGGTCAAGGGCTGTTTTCACGGAGGGGGTCACCATGCCAACTTACCTTGTTTGGATTACCCAAGCATCTGGATATCCACAGCCCCCGAGCCGGCCGGGATCGCGTCAGTGCATCCCAAACTGATACGCGGCGGGCACGGGTTCGCCAGGACAAACCTCTTCCCACAAGGCAGAAATCGCGTCCTCACCCTCGCGAAGGTCCGGAATCTCCACTCCATCCCGCAGGATGGCGGCCGCTTCAGCGGCGTTGCCCACACGTGCCAGCGCCAGTGCCTTGAGGAACGTCAAACGCCCGACGGCGGCGCCCTCCTTGGGTGCCGACTCCGCCAGTTCCAGCGCCAAGCCAGGGTCGTCGCGCCGGATGGCCAGTGTTACTGCCTCCGTGAGCAGTGCGGTGGTGGAAGGGGCGGTCTGGACCCCTTTAGTGACTTCGGCAAGGCCGTCCTGGTTCGCTCCTGCCGCAAGGAGGGCCAGCCCCAGCCCGCGGTGGGCCAAGGCCTTGGTTCCCGGGCGGACACTCTCCGCGGACACGACCCGACGGTATCCATCCCGTGCACCCTTCAGGTCCTGGCGCGCATGCCGCATGGTCGCAAGGTGGAACAGTGCCTCCGGACTTTCCTGCGACTCCAGCAACTGCTCCCAGTCAGCGCCGGCAACAAAGGAGGGCGCGCCGTCGAACGCTTTTCCCTTGAGCAGCCCGAGCCACGGTTCCTGTTCCGGCGTGACGCTTTCCGCCACGAAAGGCGTGCCGCTCTCGTCCACCCATCCCCCGCCGGTTTTCCGGCGCCGCGCGCGCTCCACCACACCCCAACCGCTGCCGGTCAAGAGCATTCTCGACGGCGGGACATCGGCATTGTTGATGGCCGCCGGCAACATGGCTTCCAAGTGTTCGTGCGGCAAGAGCTCCTCCAAACGTTGGCCTGCATGGGCCACCGCGGCGTCCCAGTCGCTGCCGTGGGACGTTGACGGGTCCAAGTGCCCATTGCCGTAGGCCTCCACCCACGCCCACTGAGTCCTCGCCGGCATGGCAAGGTGCTCAAACTGCGTCTGTGCCAGCCCCGCCTGAATCTCCGCATAGGGACCCGCTCCGGGGCTCAGCCACTCTTGCCATCGTTTGCCGCCTTGTCCCTGCCCCCAAACGAACAGCTTCTTGCCCCGCAGCAGGCCAGTGGACAGCATCGCCAGCCCGTCGCCGTCGTCGTCCGCTGCCACAACCCACCGCCGTTCGGAGGGGTCGATGTCGAAGAAGAAGTCTGCCGCATGCGGGCTGTTGACCAGCCACGTGCCGTCGTAGCCCTCATGTGCCGTGGGCCTTACACGCGTGATGTCACTGGTGTAATCACTGCCGTAGGCCTCGTGCGCCGGAGCAATCACGCGCGTGCGGTCCGTTTCCGGAATAGCAGCGTTGCTCCACCAATACATGGGGACGTCGTGGTTGTTGGGATTGCGGATACGCACCGCGGCGAACAGCACATCCGAATCCTGCGGAAGCCAGATGTCCACCTGGAACACCACTTCCCGGAGCCGCTCGAACTCCCACATCCTCAGCACATGCTTGCCGTCCGGGGTGTGAACGATCGCGGTGTGCAGCGGGTCGCAACTGGTGGGCGAGTGGCCGCGCGTTCCGATGTTCCATTCCAATCCGCCCGCAAACCACGCCTTGCGCAGTGCGATGTTGGCCAGTTGCGGGGCACCGTGCGTATGGAGCAGCTGCTTGCCGGTGGTTTTGTCGAGTAGCTCCCAGATGCGTCCGCCCAGCGACGGAATCACCGTCGCCTTGAGCTTGGCGTTTTCCAGTACGACGGCGGGCAGCTCCTTGGGTGCCGCGCGGCGGCTGTAGCCGTCCTGCATCAAGTACGGGAAGACATTGGGAACCACGCCGTAGCGGGCCGAAGCCTGGAGTTCTTCCGGCACGCCCTCCCCCACGGTGTAGGGCTGGTCAAGCTCGGCCGCCACCACAGGAAGCGGGTTCAACGGACCGATGTCAGCCATGGTCAAGGAAACGGTGGTGACAGTGATGTTTGCCGGATCTACCACTTCAGTATCCAATCGTGAGGAGGAGCCCGCTGTTTGGCTCGATGGTGATGGTCTCGCCGGGCTGGAAGCGGGCGGCGGCTTGGAAGCCTTGGATGACCAACGCTTCTACACCCACCGACGCAAGGTGGGCCGATCCGGCGTCGAAAATCAACTGCACGTCCACAGTCTCCTCGGACCAGGAGGCGAGCGCCTGTCCTGCCGGGCCGGCGTGGCTGGTCTGCGCTGTGTGTGCTTGTCCGGCGGGACGGGTCATGGCCGGGGTGAGCGGATCGGGCAGCGGCATCGCTGGGCTCCTGAAGTTGGCTTCCGGGGTGGTTCGACCGAGATGGTGAATCCTTACATCATTCCGGCGTCCCGCGAAGCCTGTAAAGGGTATTGCGATGCGCGATAGGTGCGATCAGGGGGTTTCGGGTTCAAGTCCGCCGTTTCAGGTTGACCGCGTTCACTGCGGCCCTCGCGGCCCTGACCGTCTCCCGATCCGTCACTGTGTACGCCGTGGGATCAGCGCCGTCCTGGCTGCCAAGGGAGACGGTTGATGCTCGGAGCGTTGAAACAGTCCTCTTGGCCGACAGGTGCACGGCAGAGAGACCTGCTGCATGCATGGCCGGGATGTCGTCAAGGGTCAGTCCTCCCCCGGCCATGATTTCCAGCGCCCCGCCCGCATGCTCCACGAACCTGGAGAGAGTCGGCAGGCCAGCCCCCGCAGTTGCTTCATGACCTGACGTCAGGACCCGGGTAAAACCAAGCTCCAGGAGGGCATCCAGCGCGGTCAATGGGTCCACGGAGTGATCGATGGCGCGGTGGAACGTGATTTGGGCGTCGGGGTTTGCCTCCAGGACGACATCCCGGAAGCGGCGCGTTGCCCGCAGGTCGAGACTGCCGTCCGCCCCCAGGGCACCAACCACAACGCCGTGTGCACCCAGTTTGAGGAGGTGCCTGATCTCGTGAACCATGGTGTCCACGTCCGAGGCGGAGAATAAGAAGTCCCCGGGGCGGCAGCGCACCAGCGGGTGAACCTCAAGGCGTCCATCCACGTGCTCAAGGCTTGCTTCCAGGAGGCCTTGGCTGGGCGTGACTCCGCCCAGTTCCAAGCTGCTGCACAGTTCGATCCTGTCTGCGCCTTCAGCAGCGGAGGTTCCTGCGCCGGCGGCACTGGTCACGGCAATCTCAAGCTTCATGGTGAAACTCTACGTGGCAGGCTCAGGCCCGGTAGGCCTGGAGCTTCTCTTTTTGCTCCGGAGTGAGCCTGAGAACGCGGCCTGTTTCCTCCGCCACAAAGGCCAGGTGTGTGCTGGCCTTGACGCAGTCCTCGCGGGTCACAGGATCCTTAATGACGTAGTGAAGATCGAAGCTGGCCCCCTTGATGGCGCCCACCCAGATCTCCACCACGGCTGGGATGTTGCGGTACTCCAAGGTCCGGACATACCGGACCTTGTGTTCCACCACGAGGGTCATAACCCCTTCGCCAACGTCATTGAACAACGCCGCCGGAGGGTCGACGCCGGGCAGGCCGGCACCGGCCGGTGGGCCGAAGGCCGCAATGCGGGCTTCCTCCAGCATGCGCACGATCTGCACATTGTTGATGTGGCCGTAGGCATCCATGTCGCCCCAGCGCATAGGCACCAGGACCTCAATGCGCCGGGGCGTTACCGAAGCCTCGCCGGTGCCGGCAGGGGTGGTTTCAGTACTCAGCTGTGCACCGCCGTCGAGTCATCCACCGAGGCCTCTTCAGCGTTTTCACCGGCAAACTGCGACATGTACAACCGGTAGTAAGCGCCGTGAAGTGCCAGAAGCTGGCTGTGATTGCCTTGCTCCACAATTTGCCCGTTTTCCATCACCAGAATGGTATCGGCATCCCGAATAGTCGAGAGACGGTGGGCAATCACGAAGCTGGTCCGGTCCGTGCGGAGCGCTGCCATGGCCTTTTGCAACAGCAGTTCCGTGCGGGTGTCCACGGAGCTCGTGGCTTCGTCCAGGATCAGGAGTGAAGGATCGGACACGAACGCCCGGGCGATGGTGATGAGCTGCTTTTCACCCGCGCTGACGTTATTGCCCTCTTCATCGATGATCGTTTGGTATCCGTCGGGCAATGCACGGACAAAGCGGTCCACGTAGGTGGCCTTTGCCGCCTCCATGATCTGCTCCTCGGTAGCGTCCAGGTTGCCGTACCGGATGTTGTCGTAAATGGTGCCACCAAACAGCCACGCATCCTGCAGCACCATTCCCACCTTGGTACGGAGTTCGGCGCGGCTGAGATCGTTGATGTCCACGCCATCCAAGGTGATGCGTCCGGAGTTGAGCTCGTAGAAGCGCATCACCAGGTTCACCAGCGTGGTCTTTCCTGCACCAGTCGGGCCCACGATTGCCACTGTGTGGCCGGGCTCCGCGCTGAATGACAGGTCCTCAATGAGCGGCTTGTCCTCCACGTAGCTGAAGCTCACGTGCTCGAATTCCACGTGTCCGTCAGTCTTGGACGGCAAGTGGCGCTTGGCCGTCTCTTCCATTTGCTCGTCTGCGTCCAAGAACTCGAAGACGCGCTCCGCCGAGGCCACTCCGGACTGCAGCATGTTCGCCATTCCGGCGATCTGTCCAAGGGGCTGGGTGAACTCACGGGAGTACTGGATGAAGGCAGTGGCGTCGCCCAGGCTCATGGAGCCCGAAGCAACACGAAGGCCACCCACCACGGCGATGCCCACGTAGGAGAGGTAGGACACGAAGTTCATCGCGGGGAAAATGATGCCCGAAACGAACTGCGCACCGAACGATGCCTTGTACAGTTCCTCGTTTTTCTGGTCGAATCGCTCCAGCATGTCCGCGTCGCGGCCGAAAATCTTGACGAGGTCGTGCCCGGAGAAGGACTCCTCAATCTGCCCGTTCAAGGCGCCGGTGTTCTTCCACTGGGCCGCGAAGAGCTTCTGGCTGCGTGCGCCGATCATGCCGGCCATCACACCGGAGAGCGGCAGGGCAATGAGGGCGATCAGCGCCAGCTCCCAGGACACGATGAACATCATGACGATGATGCCGAGCACGGTCAGCACGGAGCTGACCAGCTGGGCAAAGGCCTGCTGCAGGCCCTGCTGGACATTGTCGACGTCGTTGGTGACCCGCGAAAGGATGTCGCCGCGTTGACGGGTGTCGAAGTAGTTCAGCGGAAGACGGTTGAGCTTCGCTTGGACTTCGTCGCGCAGATTCTTGATCACGCGCATGACGATCCTGTTCAGCAGCCACCCCTGGGCCCACAGGAAGATGTTGGCCACGAAATACATCAGCAGCACGATCGAGATCAGGAATGTCAGCTTGGGGAAGTCGATCCCGTTGGTCAGCTCCATTTTGGACACCATGTCCGCAAAGTTGTCCTGACCCTGCTGGCGCATAAGCTCCGCAAACTGCTCCGGGGTTACGCCCGGCGGGAGTTGCTTGCCGATGACACCGCCAAAGATGACGTCCATGGCACTGCCGAGGATCTTCGGCGCGATGACGTTGAGGACCACCGAGACCACCACAAGGCCGATCACGATGTAGACACCAACGCTCTCGGGCTTCAGCAAGCCCATGAGGCGTTTGGCGGAAGGCCAAAAAGCCTTGGCCTTCTTGGCCGGCACATCCCCGAACATGCCGCCGTCGGCTTCAGTAGGGACGTATTCTTCCTCGACGAAATCTTCATCGTCCAGGACTTCGGTGGCTGCCTCTGTCTCTGCGTTGGCACGTGCTGCCTTTGCGGCCTCGGCCTTGGCAGCCCAGCCGCGCTTCTTTTGCTGGTCCTGCCCGCTCATGCCACTTCCTCCACGCTCAGCTGGGATTCGACGATTTCCTGGTAAGTGGGTGATGTTTCCAGGAGCTCCTCATGCGTTCCGCGGTCCACGATCCGACCGTTGTCCAGGACCAGAATCTGGTCTGCCTCGGCAATGGTGGACACACGCTGGGCCACGATGATCACAGTGGCGTCCTGGGTTTTCCCCTTCAACGCCTTGCGCAGGCGGGCATCGGTGGCCACATCCAGTGCGGAGAAGGAATCGTCGAAGAGGTACACATTTGGCTTGGTGACCAAGGCCCGGGCAATGGAGAGCCGTTGCCGCTGGCCGCCGGATACGTTGGTGCCGCCCTGGGCGATGCGCCTCTCCAGCCCGGACGATTTCTCCATCACAAAGTCCTTCGCCTGGGCGGTTTCCAAGGCATCCCACAGCTCCTGGTCGGTGGCCTCGGGCTTGCCGAACCGCAGGTTGTGTTCGATGGTGCCGGAGAACAGATAAGGCTTCTGTGGAACAGCGGCCACGCGACTGGTGATTTCCGAGGCATCCAGCTGGGTGACAGGCACGCCGTCGAGCAGTACCTCGCCGGAAGCGACGTCGTAAAGCCGCGGCAGCAGCGAGATCAGGGTGGTCTTGCCGGCACCGGTGGATCCGATGATGGCGAGGGTCTGCCCGGGTTCGGCCGTGAACGAGACATTGCTCAGGACCGGAGCCTCTGCCCCCGGGTACTTGAAGGTGACGTCACGGAACTCCACGCGCCCCTTCTTTTCAGCGGGCACCACCGGAGCGGTTGGGTTATGGATGGAAGGCTCGACGTCGAGTACCTCGCCAATGCGGTCGGCACAGACAGAGGCGCGGGGAATCATCATGGCCATGAATGTTCCCATCATGACGGCGATCAGAATCTGGAGCAGGTACTGCAGGAAGGCCGTCAAGGCACCCACTTGCATGTCCCCCGAATCGACGCGTTGCCCGCCGAACCACAGCACCGCTGCCGTGGACAGGTGCAGGATCATGCCAATGGCCGGGAACATCAGCACGAACAGGTTGCCGATCTTTACCGAAACGGCGGTGAGGTCCTGGTTCGCTTCGCCGAAACGCTTGGCCTCGTAGGGCTCCCGGACGAAGGCCCGGACAACGCGGATGCCGATGATCTGCTCGCGGAGTACACCGTTGATGGCGTCGATCTTGGCCTGCATGGAACGGAAGAGCGGCATGAGCCGGACCACCAGGTAACCCACCACGGCCACAAGGACAGGAACGGAAACCCACACGAGCCAGGAAAGGCTGAGATCCTCCCGCAGCGCCATGATGATGCCGCCCACGCACATGATGGGGGTGGAGACCATGAAGTTCAGGCCCATCAGCACCAGCATCTGGACCTGCTGGACATCGTTGGTTCCGCGGGTGATCAGGGTGGGCGCGCCGAACTTGTTGACGTCCTGGGCCGAGAAGCTGCTGACCCTCCGGAAAACGCTGCGGCGAAGGTCACGGCCGATTGCCATGGCAACGCGGGAGCCGAAGTACACGGCCGCGATGGCGGTCAGGACCTGGCCCAGGGCAACAGCGAGCATAAGGGCGCCGGTCCGCCAGATGAAGTCCGTGTCACCACGGGAGACTCCCTCGTCAATGATCTGGGCGTTGAGGCTGGGGAGGTACAGGGTGGCAATGGTGGACGCCAACTGGAAGATGAGGACGGCAACAATCTGCGGCAAATACGGTTTTGAATAGCGCCGTATCAGGGTGACAAGCATGCCCACGGATCCTTAAGGAGAGTGCGTGAATGAGGTAAGAGAAGTTCTAGCAGCAGGCGCTGACAGTATTAGCCTCCCCACTCTACGAAATCCGTTGCCCCGGCGAAACAACTTCAGGAAAAGATCATCCCAGCGGACTATCTCTGCGCTGCAACCGTGTTGCGGAAACCGGAAGACGCCGGCTGGATCGACTCCAGCCGGCGCCTGTGGGCCTGCCTAGCCTGCGTGCTTGCCGTGGTCTGCCCTGCCACCACGGGCGTCCACGCCCTGAAGAAGCATCAAGGCCATCCGCTCCTGTTGCCTGCGTTCCCGCTTAAGTTCCTTGCGGAGCCCTGCCAGTTCCGCTGCGGTGAGGGCCTGTTGTTCGGCTACCGACTGCAGCTCACGGAGCCGGGACTGAAGTTCAACATTGGCTTTGCTCAGCTGCAGTTGCTGTTCAGCAAGGACGTATTGTGTACGCGACAACTGGTCCTGGAGGTCCTTCACCTCCGCAGGGGCGTGCGGACGCTCCTGCGTCAGGATTCGTGCAAACTCCAAGTCCAGGTCTTCCACTGTGCGATCCGTTCCTGGCCCCGAGGGGGCTGCGGATCGTGGCCCGCCGGAAACCGGGAGTGCGGCACCCGGGTGAGTTCCGGCGTCGGGCATTTCAACGGCAGGTGAGGCGTTCACCGCATCCAGGGAGGCAGTGTCCAAAGACATTCCGGCCTCCCCCGATGCTGTGCCGATCAGTTCCTTTTCCGGCGCAGCATCAACGGTCCGCCGCAGTGGACGTTCCTTGATGAAAAGGACGGCAAGCAGGGCAACTACGCTGATGATCGCTGAGATCAGGAAGATCCGGGCCGTCGCATCACCGTAAGCAGCTCGCATGATGTCCCGGATCGGTGCGGGCATGTCGGCGAAATCCATGCTCGCTCCGGAAGCTCCGCCTTCCACGTGGATGCCTGCCGAGGCCAGGCCCTGGACCGCAAGCTCCTTCACGTGATTGGACATGATCGCACCAAGGACAGAAACACCAATCGCGCCACCCACGGAGCGGAAGAACGCCACCGACGCGCTTGCCGTCCCAATGTCCTTTGCCTGCACAGTGTTCTGGACCGCAAGCACAAGGTTCTGCATCAACATGCCCAGGCCCAGCCCAAACACGGCAGTGTAGATCGCGACAACCCACAGTTCCGTGGTGTGGTCCATGGTTCCGGCGAACGCAAGTCCGCCGATCAACAACACGGATCCGGCGACCAGGAATCTCTTCCACTTACCGAAGCGGCTGATCAGGACACCGGATGCCACAGAACCCAACAGGTTGCCGGCGATCATCGGAAGTGTCAACAGCCCGGCCTCGGTGGGAGTAGCACCGCGGGAGACCTGGAAATACTGGCCCAGGAAAGTCGACGAGCCGAACATCGCTATGCCCACAGCCACAGACGCGATGATGGCCAGGGCCGTGGTCCGTTCGGAGATGATCTTGAGCGGAATGATCGGTTCAGGCACCTTGGTTTCCACGAGGACAAGGAGTGCCAGCAGTGCAACGCCGCCACCGACCATGAGGGCGGTCTGCCAGGAGAACCAGTCGTAGTAGTCGGGGTTGCCGGCGAACGAAACCCAGATCAGGAGCAGGCTCACGCCCGATGTCAGGAGGATGGAGCCGAGCCAGTCGATCCTGGCCGGGCGTTTGACGTGCTGGATCTTCAGAGTGACCTGCAACAGGATCAGTGCGATCACCGCAAGCGGCACGCAGACGAAGAACGTCCATCGCCAACCAAGAGGGCTGTCAACGATGAAGCCACCCAGGAGCGGACCGCCGGCAGTACCAACGGCCATCACCGCCCCCATGTAACCGGAGTACTTGCCGCGGTCCCGCGGCGGGATCATGGAGCCGATAATCGCCTGCGCCAGTGCCGTCAGGCCACCCATGGCAACACCCTGGATGACCCGTGCGGTCAGCAGGAGCGGGATGGTCTCGGACAGCCCCGCCATGACTGATCCTGCGACGAACACGATGATGCTCAGTTGGACCAGGAGTTTCTTGTCGAAGAGGTCGGCGAGTTTGCCCCAGATGGGCGTTGTGGCCGCGTTCGCCAGGAGCGCTGCCGTAATGACCCACGCGAAGTCCGTTTGTGTGCCCTTGAGTTCGGACATGATCGTGGGCAGGGCGTTGGCGACGATCGTACTGCTGAGGATCGCCGTGAAAAAGGCTGCGAGGAGGCCCGTGAGGGCTTCCATGATCTGCCGATGTGTCATCGGTGCGCTGCCCGCGGTGGCGATTGCCGCCGTCGAACCTTGAACTGCGGGTTTGGCCATACGTTGGCTCCTAAGCTGTGTGAGTCGTTGTGGTGGAGCCGGCCGCCGTTGCCCGGATTGAGTCCTTGAGGGACTCTGTGAGTTTGTTCAGCACTTGGGATGCCTCGAGCGCATCGTCTTCGCTCCAGTCCGCCAGGTAGTCCCGGAGCCTCGCGCTTCGCTGTTCTTCGAATTCGCGAAGCTTCGCCGCGCCCTGGCCCGTCAAGGCGAGGAGCTGCGCCCGGCCGTCTGCCGGATCTTGGCGCCTGATCACAAAGCCAAGTTCCTCAAGCTCCGTGATGTGCCGGCTGAGCACCGGTGCGCTGACGCCCAGGCGCATTGCCAGGTTGGTGGCCCGGGTCTCCCCCTCCCCGATGAAGCGCATCACGCCCTGGACCGCCATCCCGACGTCGGGCACGCGGGCCATGTGGGCAGTCACCACACATCGCAGCGTGCGCTGGAGATCGAAAATCTGATGCACGAGATCGGTTGCTGTGGCAGAACCGACGGACATAGAAACACCCCTTTTGTTTGCCTAAAGCAACCATACCCCACTTTGGTTGCTTTGGGAAACTAAAGAAGCGCGGTGTGGCCCGCTCTACGTCGCATATGCACGTTTGGGGCGCAGAACAGGCCCCACAACACGAGAACCCCCGCACGAGGACCGTGCGGGGGCTGTTCGCTGGGGGTTTTTAGTTATCCAAGTGGGTGGGGCCGAACATCTTCAGGAGGGTTTCAACCACGACGACGTTGGGTCCGTCCGCGGCGAAGGACGCCTTGAGCGCGTCCCCCACTTGGTCCGGTTCAACCCTGCGGGCCGGGACGCCGAAGGACTCTGCCAGTTGCACGAAGTCCGGGCGGGCGAGCTCAGTGGCTGTGGCTTTCCCGAACGCTCCCACCATGTACTCGCGCAGGATGCCGTAGCCGCCGTCGTCCACGATCAGCCAGGTCACAGGGATGTTGTGCTGCTTGGCGGTGGCGAGCTCGGAAATGGAGTACATGGCGGACCCGTCACCGGATACCGCAAGCACCCTGCCCGGCTTCCCTGTGGTCTCCAGGCCGACGGCACCGCCGATCGCCGCGGGGAAGCCGTAGCCCAACCCGCCCGCGCCTTGGGCGGAGTGGAACTGGCCGTCACGGGCGTCCCAACAAGACCAACCCCAGTAGGCGGAAATGGTCATGTCCCAGAACGTCTGCATGTCCGCCGGGACGGCCTCACGGATATCGGCCATGAACTTCAGTTCCTTGGCCAGGTCTTGGGATTCCAGGCGTGCCTTGACCTTGGCCAGGGATTCTTTGACGAGGTCCTCGGGGCTGGTGCCATGCCAGTCACGTGGAGTCGCGCCGGCGGCCCCGGCCTCGGTGAGGGCCTGCTCCAAGGCCGCAAGGGCCTGGCCGGCGTCGGCGCGGATGCCCAGGCCCGGCCGGTTGGACTCCAGCACGCGGGGTTCGGCGTCGATCTGGATGATCCGTCCACGCGGCTCGAACGTGAAGTAGTTCGAGGTGACCTCACCCAAGGACGAACCGATCACTATCAGCACGTCCGCGTCCTCCAGGACGTCGGTCATGTACCGGTCCTCGATCCAGGACTGCAAGGACAGCTCATGGTTCCACGGGAACGCGCCATTCCCGCCGGGAGTGCAGATCACCGGGGCACGCAACTGTTCCGCGATGGAGAGCAGCGACTTCTCGGCCCGGCCACGACGGGTACCGCCGCCTGCGATGATCGCCGGACGTTCCGCCGTCGAGAGCCACTTCACGGCTTCCCTGATCAACTCCACCCGGGGCGGGTTGTCCGCGGCCTCGGCGAGCGCGTCCTCCACAGGCGGGACCATGATGGGGTCGAGCAGCACGTTCTGCGGAATCTCGATCCACACCGGGCCCTGCGGCGAGGAAATCGCCTCCGTCCACGCATCCTGGATGGCAGACGGGATGCCCGAGGCGTGCTGGATCAGCCGCTGGCTCTTCGTGACGTTGGCTGCCGAGGCCTTCTGGTCATCGAGCTGGTGCAACATGCCCTTGCGGCGTGCGCCCAATCCCTCCAACGGGATCTGGCTAGCCACCACCACCATCGGAACGCCGGTGGCGTAAGCCTCCTGCAAACCGGCCAGGGACGTCAGCGCACCCGGGCCCGTGGACAAGAACAACACCCCCACCTCGCCCGTGGCACGGGAATACCCGTCAGCTGCGAAGGCCGAGTTGTTCTCCACCCGCGACGAGACAAAGTGCAGGTTGCCACGGCCCATCGCATCGAACAGACCCAGCGCGTGCTGTCCGGGGATACCGAAGACGGTCTTCGCGCCCAGCGCTTCAAGGGTTTCGACGACGAGGTCCCCACCGTTGCGCTGTCCGCTCTCTTTGGTGGGAGCTGCTGTGCCGGGATCGAAGTCGATCATCGCTGCGTAGCCTTGGCGAGTTCTTCGATACGGGCGCCGAGTGCCTGCTGGGCGTAGCCGTTCGGAGCACCGTGACGGTCGCCTTCCACGGCGTTGTCCGCCATAAGGGTCACGAGTTCGTATGCAACATGGCTACCGGCGACGCCGGTGATTTCGGCATGGTCGTAGGCGGGTGCAACCTCCACGATGTCCGCACCAACGAGGTTCATGCCGCGGAAGCCACGGATGATCTCAAGCAGTTCGCGGCTGGTGATGCCGCCGGCTTCGGGGGTACCGGTGCCGGGAGCGTGCGCCGGATCCAGGACATCGATATCCACGGAGATGTACAGGGGGCGGTTGCCGATGCGGTCCCGGATCTTTGCCACGGTCTCGGCCACGCCCTGGTAGTAGACGTCAGCGGAGGTGACGATTCCGAACCCGAAGCGATGGTCGTCGTCGAGGTCTTTCTTGCCGTACAGCGGACCGCGGGTACCGACGTGGCTGATGGCCTCGGTGTCCAGGATGCCTTCCTCGACTGCGCGGCGGAACGGGGTGCCGTGCGTGTATTCAGCGCCGAAGTATGTGTCCCAGGTGTCCAGGTGGGCATCG
The DNA here is from genome assembly GCF_040684895.1 of Paenarthrobacter sp. NPDC089322. Taxonomy (NCBI): domain Bacteria; kingdom Bacillati; phylum Actinomycetota; class Actinomycetes; order Micrococcales; family Micrococcaceae; genus Paenarthrobacter; species Paenarthrobacter sp. NPDC089322. The sequence continues at coordinate 141,208 of NZ_JBFBGW010000004.1, read as the reverse complement.
AAGTGCAGCATTGCAATCGGCTCGCCCGCACGCTCGGCGGCGGCCCTCAGGAGGGGAAGTGCAATGGTGTGGTCGCCGCCCAGGGTCACGAGCTTGCTGCCGTTCGCTGTCAGATCCAGGGCGTTCTGCTGAATGGTTTCGATGGCCTCGTTGATGTTGAACGGATTGACAGCCATGTCGCCGGCGTCCGCAACCTGGATGTTCTCGAACGGGCTGACATCCCAGGCAGGGTTGTAGGGGCGCAGCAAACGGCTCGCTTCACGCACGTGGTTGGCACCGAAGCGGGCGCCGGGACGGTATGAAACGCCTGAGTCGAAGGGGACGCCGACTACCGTGACATCAGCCTGGGCGACCTGGTCCAGGCGCGGCAGGCGGGCATAGGTGGCGGCACCGGCATAACGCGGAATGCGGGACGAATCGATGGGACCGAGATTGCCATTGGCCTCAATGCGAAGCTCTTCCAAAATGCGCCACTCCTTAAGTAGACAGGTGGGATTGGATCATTGACTGTGATACCCATCATACACTCAAAGTTGCCTAATATGAATCATCTGTTTACATCCTCCCGTGGACTGGCTGGAAGGTGATACCCCTCACAGCAGGCGTTAAGATTCCATAAAAATGGGGGTCACAGCCTCACGCCCGGTCATACGCTCCTTGCTGGAGCAGCACCGTGCTGCGCGAAAGGACACCGTGACCACCCTGACGAGGCCCCCGGCCGACCCGGCCGACCGGCACCAGAAAGCCTTCCACTTAAAAGCGTGGCTGCTGGAGGGAATGCCGGAAACCTCAGGAAAGCGGCAAGGTCCCCACGGCCAGCCCTCCGAAGTGCACAAACCCCAGGCGTGGTGGAAAGTCATGTGCCTGACCGGCCTCGACTATTTCTCCACGCTCGGCTACCAGCCGGCCATCGCCGCCCTGGCTGCGGGGTTGTTGTCACCGCTGGCAACTCTGCTTTTGGTTTTCGTCACACTGGCTGGTGCCCTGCCCGTTTATCGCCGCGTCGCAAAGGAAAGCCCCCGCGGCGAGGGATCGATCGCCATGCTGGAGCGCCTTCTTCCGCGTTGGGGCGGCAAGCTGTTCGTTCTTGCACTCCTCGGCTTTGCTGCCACGGACTTCATGATCACGATTACCCTTTCGGCCGCAGACGCCACGGCCCACGTCATTGAGAACCCCTTCGCCCCGCACTTCCTCGAAGGTCAGCATGTTGTCATCACGTTGGCCCTGATAGCAGGATTGGGAATTGTCTTCCTGCGCGGGTTCAAGGAAGCCATCAACGTTGCCGTCGTTTTGGTGGGCGCCTTCCTTGCACTGAACCTCGTTGTTGTGATCGTCTCCATCAGCCACCTCTTTACCGAGTCCCGCGTGATTTCCGACTGGTGGACAGCACTGACCACCTCCCACGGTGATCCCCTGCTCATGATTGCGCTTGCATTGCTGGTCTTTCCGCGGCTGGCCCTTGGCCTCTCCGGTTTCGAAACGGGGGTGGCTGTCATGCCTCAGATCAAGGGACATCCTGCCGACACCGATGCTCACCCCGCAGGGCGGATCAAGGGCGCACACAAGCTGCTGACCACTGCGGCCATCATCATGAGTTCGTTCCTCATCACCTCAAGCTTCACCACAGTGATGCTGATTCCCGCCGCGGAGTTCGAGTCCGGGGGGAAGGCGGAAGGACGTGCCCTCGCCTACCTGGCCCACAAGTTCCTTGGAGACGGATTCGGAACGGTCTACGACATCAGCACCATTGCCATCCTGTGGTTTGCCGGCGCGTCAGCCATGGCAGGCCTCTTGAACCTGGTCCCGCGATACCTTCCGCGCTACGGCATGGCCCCGGCATGGGCAAGAGCACTCCGCCCGCTGGTCCTCGTCTTCACGGTGATCGCTTTCGCCGTCACCATCATTTTCCAGGCAGACGTCAACGCCCAAGGCGGCGCCTACGCCACAGGTGTCCTCGTGCTGATCACCTCCGCCGCCATTGCCGTGACGCTGTCTGCACGGCGAAAGAAGCAGCGCCGACAGTTCATCGGATTCGGATTGGTGTCCTTGGTGTTCATCTACACCACGGTGGTCAACTCGATCGAGCGTCCGGACGGCCTGAAGATCGCGGCACTGTTCATCCTCGGCATCATGGTGGTCAGCTTCATATCCCGCATCCGCCGCGCCTTCGAGCTCCGTGCCACGCACATCAGAATGGACGAAGTTGCCCTGGAATTCACAGCGAACAACGCGGACGGCCCCGTCCGGATCATTGCCCACGAACCGAAGCACCTCAGTGCCAGCCGGTACAAGGCAAAGCTCCGGCACGCGCAGCAAGCCAACCACCTGCCCGTGGACAGCGACGCCGTATTCATCGAGATCATCGTGGACGACAGCTCCGACTTTGAGCAGGAACTCCAAGTGGTCGGCCGGAAACGGCACGGCTTCAAGATCCTGGAAGTCCACAGCAACAATGTGCCGAACACCCTGGCAGCGGTCCTGCTGCACATTCGCGACGTCACAGGCTTCATGCCGCACATCTACTTCCGCTGGACAGAGGGCAACCCGATCTCCAACCTCAGCAAGTTCCTGTTCTTTGGCGAAGGCGAGATTGCGCCGGTAACCCGCGAGGTGCTGCGCGAAGCAGAGCCGGACGTCACCCGGCGCCCCTGGGTCCACGTCGGCTAGCCCCCGCGCCGAGATGACAGTTAATGCCAATGTTCCTCGGAAACATTGGCATTAACTGTCATCTCGCGCGCTCTTACCGGCTCGCCGCGGGTACCAGCACCCAGAGCACCTCTACCGTTTCGTCCGTGGGGTTGATCCAGGTGTGGGGTTCGCGGCCCGGGAAGGAGAGGGTGTCCCCTTCTTCAAGGTCGTACTCTTCGTTGGTCAGGATGAGTTTGATACGACCCTTGACCACATGGAGGACGTCCACATCGCAATCCACGGCATACAGCTCGTTTTCACCCCGGCCCCGGGGTTCGATGGTGGCTTGCAGGATCTGCAGACGGCGCTCTGAGCGGGCGGTCAACAAGCGCTCGACAATGCCTTGGCCACCCAGGGAAATCCGCGGACCGTCATCCCGTCGGGTCAGATGTGTCTCCGGTGCGGCGAACAAATCCCCCACTGAGACCGACAAAACCTGGCACAGCGTCACGAGGGAGGCAACCGACGGTGATGTCAGGTCCCGCTCGACGCGGCTGAGGAAGCCTTTGGTCAAACCGGTAGCGTCCGCCACTTGTTCGATGGTGAGCCGCTGGGCCTGGCGGGCGGCGCGGATTCTGGAACCAATGGCAACGGGAACATTGCTCGGTTCAACGGGGAGAGCCTTCATTCACGAACCTTTCAGGCCTGTCATGCGGCCCTGTCATTGGAGCAATAGTAGCGGGGCCACAGGCATGGGAAGTCATATCGGGCTCAACGTTGACCAAGGATCTTGACTGTTACTCCAATCACAACATATCCTCATAGGCAACAAGTGTTGTCTGTGAGGCACACAACACGAGCCAATCTCCCATCGTCAGCACGGAGACTTCGACACCGTCCAGGAGTATCGTCGAAAACCCCAACCTCCGTGCATCAGCTCCAAGGAGCCACTCATGGACTCTTCGTTCATAAACATCGCCATTGTGGTGGTGTACTTGCTCGCCATGCTGGCGTTCGGTTGGTGGGGTAAGTCCCGCACCAAGAACAACAGCGACTTCCTGGTGGCCGGCCGCCGCTTGGGCCCCTTCCTTTACACAGGCACCATGGCCGCCGTGGTCCTGGGTGGCGCATCCACCGTTGGCGGCGTCGGCCTCGGTTACAGGTTCGGCATCTCCGGCATGTGGCTCGTTGTGGCCATCGGCGCCGGCGTCCTCCTGTTGAGCCTGTTCTTCGCCGGCACCATCCAGCGCCTCAAGATCTACACGGTCTCGCAGATGCTGAGCCTGCGCTACGGCAGCAAGGCGACCCAGACTTCCGGCATCGTCATGCTGGCCTACACCCTCATGCTGTGCGCCACGTCCACCGGCGCTTACGCCACCATTTTCGTGGTCCTCTTTGATTGGGAGCGCTGGCTGGCGATCGCCGTCGGCGGTGCAATCGTCCTCGTTTATTCGACGATCGGCGGCATGTGGTCCATCACGCTGGCTGACCAGGTCCAGTTCATCATCAAGACGGTGGGCATCTTCTTCCTCATGCTCCCGTTCGTCTTGAACGCCGCGGGCGGCCTTGACGGTATCCGCCAACGCCTGGACGAGAGCTTCTTCCAGATCGATGGCATCGGCGTCCAAACCATCATCACGTACTTCGTCGTCTACACACTGGGCCTCCTGATCGGCCAGGACATCTGGCAGCGGGTCTTCACTGCCAAAACGCCAAAGGTAGCGCGCTGGGGCGGCGCCACCGCAGGACTGTACTGCATCCTCTACGGAGTTGCCGGTGCCTTGATCGGCCTCGCTGCCCGCGTCGCGCTTCCCGACATTGACGTTGCGAACCTGGGGAAGGACGTTGTCTACGCTGAAGTGGCAACCCACATCCTGCCCATCGGGATTGGCGGCCTGGTCATGGCTGCCGCCGTCGCCGCAATGATGTCCACGGCTTCGGGCGCCTTGATTGCCGCCGCGACGGTGGCCCGCGCAGACGTCGTGCCGTTCGTTGCCAGCTGGTTCGGCAAGACCATCAACACCGACGACACCGAAAATCCAGAGCATGACGTCAAGGCCAACCGCTATTGGGTGCTCGGACTCGGTATCCTTGCCGTGCTGATTTCCATGGCGGCCCAGGATGTGGTGGTCGCCCTGACCATCGCTTACGACATCCTGGTTGGCGGCCTCCTGGTTGCCATCCTCGGCGGCTTGGTGTGGAAGCGCGGCACCGGCATCGCGGCAGCCTGGTCCATGGCCGTCGGCTCGGTCCTGACGCTCGCGCTGCTGATCATGTACGCCCTCGGAGTTATCCCGAGCGCTGACGGCGTCTACGCCAACGAGCCCATCTACTGGGGCCTGGGAGCGTCGCTGATTACGTTCATCGTGGTCTCGCTCATGACCCCGCCCACCGATCCGGCGGTTCGCGCCGCTTGGGACCAGCGAGTGGCCGGTGCCATCTCCGACGAGCTGCCCCTGGACGCCCACCCTGTCAGCAGCCAGAAGGTTAACTGACAGGACAGGCACCTGAGAGACAACTGAGCAATATTCGACGGCGGCGCTCCCCTTCCGGGGCAGCGTCGCCGTTTTGCTATGACTTGAGCGGCACTTCAGGTTCCCCGGGGACGAAGTTTCCTAGAGTTCGTCCTCTTCCTCGCGGAATTCTTCGGTTTCGTCAATCGGGACCACGCGTTCGTCGTCGTCGGGAACGTCTATTTCCTCCACCCAGGGTTCGTCGACTTCCTGGTCCTCGCTGTAGTCATAAGCGGGATCCGACTCGATGGTTGCCCGTTCCGGGTGGTTGGCGTGTGGTTCGGTGGTGTCCATGCTGCAACCTTCCATCTGCCGGGCTGCATCAGCCCGTTGACCGAATGCGGGGAGGGTCCCCGCCCCTGTCTATCCATCTGAGCACTGCCTCACAGGAGGGTCAAGACGCCGGATCGTGAGCCCGCCAAGCACAGCGGAAATTAAGGCGTACCGAACATTTCAGCTAAGGAACACCGGCCAAAAATCCGCGGAAATAAGCGGTACAGTGGGCGTGCAATGGGGCCGCAACTACCCCACCCAGCACAGGAGAAAAAGTGCAGCAGCACCATGAGTCCCACCGCCCGTCGAGCCCCGCTCCGGACCCGGACCCAGGCAAACCAAGTGAACAGCCACTGACACCGGCCGCACCGCCGTCGCATTCGGACATCAAGCGTTGGCGCCAATACCTTGCCGATGAACGGGCCGAAGCCGCCGTCTACAGGGAACTTGCCCAACGCCGTGACGGTGAGGAGCGCCAGATCCTGCTCGCCTTGGCCGAGGCTGAGGGAAGGCACGAGGCACATTGGCTCAAACTCCTGGGTGAGCATGCCGGCATGCCAAGGGCGGCGTCGGGCCGCAGCCGCTTCCTTGGTTTCCTCGCCCGGAACTTCGGCTCCGTTTTCGTCCTTGCCCTCGCGCAACGCGCGGAGGGTCGTTCCCCGTATGGCACCGAGCCTGCTGCGACGCCGGCTATGGTCGCTGACGAGCAAATCCACGAAGAAGTCGTCCGCGGCCTGGCCACGCGGGGCCGTAACAGGTTGTCCGGGACGTTCCGCGCTGCCGTTTTCGGCGCCAACGACGGCCTGGTGAGCAACCTTTCACTCGTCATGGGCATGGCCGCCACGGGCGTCCCCAGCCCGGTGGTGCTCATGAGCGGCGTGGCCGGGCTCCTGGCCGGAGCTCTTTCCATGGGGGCCGGCGAGTACGTTTCGGTCCGTTCGCAGCGGGAACTGCTGAATGCCACGCTGCCCACCCAGGCAACGCTGACCGCAGCACCGTCCCTGGACATCGAACACAACGAGCTTGTCCTGGTGTACCTCGCCCGCGGAATGACACGGGAGGCGGCAGAACACCGGGCCGCCGAGCGCATGGGCCTCTTTGGCTGCGACTGTGATCCCAGTTTGTCCCTTCAGCCGGAAAAGCCACCGGAGGATGACCACGAGACGGTGGGCTCGGCATGGGGCGCGGCGATGTCGAGTTTCTGTTTCTTCGCGTCCGGCGCCATCGTCCCGATCCTCCCGTTCATTTTCGGCATGACCGGCGTGGCCGCGCTCGTAGTAGCCGGCGTGCTGGTGGGCATGGCGCTCTTGGCGACAGGCGCCGTCGTCGGCTTGCTGTCCGGAACGTCGCCGCTGAGCCGCGGCCTGCGGCAGTTGGCGATCGGTTTGGGCGCGGCGGCAGCCACCTATGGCCTCGGCCTGGCGTTCGGAGCTGTGATCGTCTAGGACCTGCAGACGCCGGGTGTGAATGGACGACACGCCGCGAGTCCCCGTAATGTTGGTTCGTCCTCCGCGCGGCCCCGCGTGACCGGGGCGTGAGGAATGGAGAACCGTGGACTCGGAGCATGTGACGCCGCGCGCGCCGAAACACCGGCGCGCGCGCACCGTCCTGCAGATCGTCCGTGGCGTGATGATGGCCGGGATCGCGGCTGTTGTGGCCGTCCTGGTGAGCGGCTTCCTGCACGGCGACCCCCGCATTACCGGGCTCTTTCCCGGCGTGAGCCTTCCGAATACACCCGACAGCGGGGGCCGGCAGCCTGCCCGCGCCTCGGATGCGCCTCCGCCTGGCCTCGAAGAGGCAGATACCCCGCTGGCCTCACCGCTGGCGCCGGCCGCGGACAGCGATTCGTACAAGTTTCTGGCAATGAACGACGACGGCACTCCAGTGGGCTATTCGCCGTGCCGGCCGCTGCACTACGTGGTGAACGACGCGGGTGCTCCGGCGGGTACGGAGGCACTGCTGGCCACTGCGATCGCCAACGTGTCCGCGGCGTCCGGGATCCAGTTCATCAACGACGGCAGCACCGACGAATTGCCTGCCGATAAGCGTGAACCGTACCAACCCGACAAATATGGCGACCGATGGGCGCCGTTGCTGATCTCGTGGACCACTCCTGAGGCGGCACCGGCGTTGGCGGACAAGGTCATCGGCACGGGCGGCAGCACCATGTACTCGCTTAACAACGGACCCAAGAGCTACATCACCGGCAGCCTTGAACTGGACACTCCGCAGGTGGCTGAGCTCCTCGATGAGGGCGGTGCCGACTACGTCCTTGCCGTCATGCAGCACGAACTGGGCCATGTGATGGGCCTTGACCACGTCGACGATCCGATCCAGCTCATGTACCCGGAGATCGGGGCTCCGGACGGACTCGCAGACGGCGACCTGAACGGACTGCACCTGCTCGCTTCCGCTCCCTGCCGCAAGGACATCTAAGGCGCACCCGGCGGGAGGCGTCCCATGGACTCGCGCCGCTGCTGGTTCTATGCTGGGCGGAAGCGGCCGACGGCGGCCCCCCACCGTCCGCTCGGGCCGCAGCGTCAGGGGGTTCGATGGAACCTTATGGGTCGCCGCAGTGGCCGGACCCCCATCCCCCGCCGCCCTCTCCTCCACCCCGGCCTCCGATCAAGCACAGCAGCATCGCCGCCATCCTGTTCCTGTTCGGTGTCCTTGGTTTGGTGTGCGCCGGCGCGTACTTCAGCGGCGAACTTCAGCAGTTCTGGGCTGGAGGCGCTACCCAATCCCAAGGCCCACGGCCGGGCCTGGTGCCCTTCGGTCAACGGCAGGACCCGGTGCCGGGCTTGGAGGAAGCAGACGCTCCCCTGGGAACTCCGGCGCCACTGCAGCGCACCAGCACGTCCTACAAGTTCCTCGCTGTCAAAGAGGACGGAACGCCGCTCGCCTACTCACCGTGCAGGCCAATCCACTACGTCGTGAATTCGGACCTGGCCCCTGCAAGCTGGCAGCCATTGGTGGAGGAAGCCATCCGGCAGGCAAGCCTGGCTTCCGGGCTCCAGTTCATTTACGACGGCCCGACGTCTGAAGTCCCCACTAACAACAGAGACGGGTACCAGCCGGAGGTCTACGGCGACCGCTGGGCCCCGGTTCTGATCGCGTGGACCACTCCGGAGCAAGTGCCGCGGCTGACCGGGCAGACAGTAGGCCTGGGTGGAAGCTCCTCCATCGGCCTCAGCAACGGCTACAAGGCGTACGTGACGGGTACGGTCTCCTTGGATGCACCGCAGTTCGCGGGCATCATGGATTCACCGCAAGGCAAGGACGTTGGGGTAGCGGTGATCATGCATGAGCTGGGCCACCTCCTCGGGCTGGACCACGTGAACGACCCCCGCCAGCTCATGTTCGATGAAGCCTCCTGGGTTCGCCAGTACGCAGCCGGCGACAGGACCGGCTTGGCGAAGCTTGGCACGGGCCCCTGCAGCAAAGACTTCTAGGCGCCCACCACTGCGAGCGCTTCCTCCACGGTGTCCACCAGGAAGATCCTCTCCGCCATGGGCCGTCCGACGGCAAGGCTCTGCAGCATGGGCCACACCGGATATTTCCGTTCCCAGTGATCGCGCCCCACCAGCACCATGGGCCTGATGGTTTCCGGCGCGCCGTAGTAGTTCTCGCACGCATCCTGGAAGATTTCCTGCACGGTGCCGGCCGCTCCCGGCAGGAACACGATGCCGCCGTTGCACAGCTCCAGGAGGATCGCTTCGCGGACTGCGTTGGCAAAGTACTTGGCTATGTGGGTGGCGAACAGGTTCGGCGGTTCGTGGCCGTAGAACCACGTGGGAATACCTACCGTCGCGGTGCCTTCCGGGTGATTTTCGACGACGGCGGCTGCTTGCCGCGCCCAGGCTGTCACCGAGGGCCTGTACCCCGGGACGGCAGCGAGCGCCTCCAGCGCGAGGGCGGAGTCGGCGTCGGGCAGTCCGCTGAGGTAGGCGCCCATATTGGCGGCTTCCATCGCACCCGGACCACCACCAGTGGCAACTGTGAAGCCGGCCTGGGCGAGGAGGCGGCCCAATCGCGCGGCCTCGGCGAACTCCTTGCTGCCGCGCTGAGCGGCGTGTCCGCCCATGACACCCACCATGGTTGTCCCGGCAAGTTCGCCGTCGGTGAGGAGTTCGTCCAGGGCGTCGCCGATGGCGTGGTCGTGGAGGGCTGCCGCGAGCGTGGCGCTAAGGCTGCTTCGCTGTCCGGGGAGGATGCTCCACTCATAGACCTTCGCATCCAGAGTGGATTCGTACTCTGTGGAGGAGATGTCCTCGTAGAGTTCCCGGGACGTGTAGAGACTGCCCCGGTAGGGGTTGAACGGGACGCCCCGCAGCTTGGGAAAGATCAGCGCACCGCGGCTCCGCAGGCTGTCTTCCACGCCGTCATCGAACGTGCACCCGAGGAAGATCGCGCCTTGGGGATTCATCGCTTGGAGGTCGCGTGAACGCCCACGGAGATCCAAGGACTGCGCGTGCCACCCGTGCATGGTAGCCGCACCCGCGTGCACGAGCCGGTCGAACTGCACCACGCTTTCCACGTCGAGTGTTCGCGGACTCGGGTTCAAGGCACCGGAGGGGTTCATGGCATCAGCGTAGTCTCGCAGCATCGTTACGGCCTGTTTTGGGTGCGCAGATGGTGCCCGGTGCATGATGAAGCATGACGAGTTCAGAAGACCTTGCTGCTCCCGTTCCGCGTATCGGAGTTCCGGTTCGCCTGAGCAGTTCCGATAACCCGGATGCCCGTGTTGGCGAAGCAAATGAGCTTTTCACTTTCATTGTCGGGTTGCTGCGCGAAGGAGGCGCCGAGGTTGTCCTGGTGACTCCCGACGCGGTGGACGGCTCGGGGCGGTTGACGTCCGTGGTGGGGTCGCTCGACGGCGTTTTGCTGCCGGGGGGCGGCGACGTTGATCCACGTTTGTACGGCCAGGAACCAGAGGACACGTTATACGACGTGAACCCGGAGCAGGACCAGCTGGACATGGGCCTTGCGCGTGCGGCCATCGACGCCGGGCTGCCGCTGCTGGGCATATGCCGGGGCCACCAACTGCTGAACGTGATCTACGGCGGGACGCTGGTTCAGGACATGTCTTCCTCCAACGTGGTCCACAACGGGCTGGATCCCCACAATCCTGCTGCCAGCGAGTGGGCCTGGCATCAGGTGGTGCTGGCGAAGGGCTCCAGGACCGCTGCCCTGTATGGCGCAGCGGAGGAGGCCACCATCAAGATCGCGTCCGGGCACCACCAGGCGGTGGCAACCGTGGGGGAAGGCCTCGTGGTCACTGCGATCGCGGACGACGGAACAGTGGAGGCGTTGGAAGATCCGTCGCGGTGGGTGACTTCAGTGCAGTGGCATCCCGAGGCGTCCCAGCTATCCGGCGACGAGCGCTTGGCGCCGTTTGCAGCATTCGTGGACGTGTGCCGGCGGCGGGACGGTGTGCCAGGGGAGGCCAAGGGGCCGAACCCTACCCAGGATCGTCCTGAGGGAGTACAGTAGCGCTCACTGCATCGCTTTCAGCTTGCTGAAGGTGGGCCAGTGCAAATATCAGTTCGAATGACGTCCTGGGGGCGTCGTAAGTTTGCCGGCTGGGGGGCCCAACATCTGCTCAAAGGAGCATGGTTGTGGACCGTCCAAAATACGTTCGTCGTCTAAGTCATCCGAATCCCTTCAAGAGCCCCCGCACCTTCATCCGGCATGTCGTGGGGCTTCTCCTTGCCCCGGCCCTCGCTCTTGCCGGCCTTGTCCTCTTCACCGCTGCGCCGGCGTCCGCTGCCGTACCGCCCTGCGCAGGTACCGGCGGTGCCATGCAAATCGTTGCCCACACTGATGATGACCTGCTCTTCCTCAGTCCGGACTTCATGCGGGACATCCAGGCCAAACGCTGCGTCCAGACCATCTTCACCACCGCCGGCGAGGCCGGAGAGGGTGCCGCCTACTGGAGGAGCCTTGAAGCCGGCATCCGGGCCAGCTACTCCAAAATGGCAGGGGTAGCCGACTCGTGGACAACCTCGGACGCCGGCGTTCCGAACCGTCCCCTGACCATGCAAACGCTCAACGGCGCGCCAAACATCTCCGTCGTGTTCATGCGACTCCCCGACGGCTTCCCGAACGGGGACGGCAGCGCCGCCTACAACGACCAAAGCATCCTCAAACTCTGGGACGGCAGGCTGTCCTCCATCCGGCCCGTGGACAACGCAGCCACCTTCACCAAGTCCCAATTCCAGACTGCGCTGAACCGCCTGGTCCTCAACTTCAAGCCCACCACTTTCCGCACCCAGGACTGGACCGGAAACTTCACCAGCCCTTACGACCACAGCGACCACTGGGCCACCGCAAAGTTTGCCCAACTCGCCACCCGAAGCTACACCGGACCGCATACCTCACTCGCCTACGACGCCTACGTGATCGACGAGTATCCACAGAACGTGACCGGCGCCGAACTCACCAACAAAGTGGACACCTTCGTCAGGTTCGCCGACTTCGACATGTATCTCTGCAGCAGCCCCGGCGAAGGGTGCCCCGACTCCCCCTACGACGAATGGCTGAAACGGCAATACATCACCGCCATCGAATGGGTGGGCAACGCAGCCAAGTCCGCCGGCACCACAGTGTCAGCATCGACACAAAAAGCCACAGCCCAGAGCCCCGAAAAAGCAAGGGACGGCTACTTCTGGGGCGCTCCGATGGACGCCAACAGGGAATGGGTATCCGCCGGTGAAAAGGCCGGGAGCTGGATTCAATACAACTTCTCGCCCACCAGGACCATCAACGCGGTGACGCTGTCCGACCGGCCGCTCCTCAGTGACCAGGTCACGGGCGGCAACCTGGTGTTCTCCGACGGAAGCACAGTGCCCGTGCCCGCCCTGCCTAACAACGGCTCCGGACTCACCATCAACTTTCCTGCAAGAACCGTGAGCTCGGTCCGGTTCAACATCACCTCCGTCAGTGCCAACACCACCAACGCCGGACTGGCCGAGTTCGAGGCATACCTCGGAGCAGACACAGTTGCCCCGGTTGTCACCGCAGAACCGCCCGGCGGTACATACGCCGCCGGCCAATCCATCGCCCTCAAAGCAAACGAAACGGCGACCATTTACTACACCACCAACGGCACCACTCCCACCACGGCCAGCAGCAAATACACGGCTCCACTGACCCTCAACGGGCCATTGACGCTCAAGTACTTCGCTGTAGACGGTGCCAACAACACCTCCGCCGTTGTCACCCAGACCTACTCCACCGGTCCGGACATCACCAAGCCAGTGGTCACAGCCAACCCCGTCGGAGGGCAACTGGCCGCTGGATCAACCATCACGCTGACCGCCAACGAACCCGCGGAAATCCGGTACACCACCGACGGAACCGACCCCCTCACCGCCGGACTGCTCTACTCCTCGGCAATTCCATTCAACGGCCCGGGCCCCATGACGCTGAAGTACTTTGCCAAAGACACTGCCGGCAACACCTCAGAGGTCGCAACCCAGACCTACACCGTTCCACCCGACACAACGGCTCCCACGGTCACGGCCAACCCCACCGGACGGGCCCTGGCGAGCGGGGCCACGATCACACTGTCCGCCAACGAGCCGGCGTCCATCTACTACACCACCAACGGCGCCACACCCACAGCAACCGAATCCGCCACCAACATCAAATACACGAGCCCGATCGTCATGGGCAGTTCAACACTGACCTTGAAGTACATCGGCGTGGATGCCGAAGGAAACACCTCAACCGTGGGAACCCAGACCTACACCGTTCCCGCAGCCGGACCGCCGTCGAGCCATGACTTCAACGGCGACGGCCGCGCCGACGTCCTGGCCGCCGATACCGCAGGCAACCTGTATCTCTACCCCGGCAACGGCACCGGCGGACTGTCCCCGCGGCAGTTGGCCCTCGCCGCACCCGCCTGGTCCTCCATCACGGATACAGTGACACCCGGCGACTTCAACCGGGACGGCAAGCCCGACCTTCTGGCACGGGCCGGCGACATCCTGTACTTCTACCCAGGCAACGGTGCCGGCAGCTTCGGAACCCGCACCCAGGTCAGCACAGGCTGGACAACCATGACGCAACTCTTCTCCCCCGGCGACTTCAGCGGCGACGGCATCCCCGACTTCATCGGCCGTCGAAGCAACGGAGAGCTGCGGCTCTACGAAGGAAACGGCACCGGAGGACAGCGCGCCCCCTACACCGTCGGTTGGGGTTGGGACGTCATGAATGCCATCTTCAGCACCGGCGATTTCAACGGGGACGGCAAGGGAGATGTACTGGCGCGCCGCACCGACACAGGCGCATTATGGCTATATCCAGGCAATGGCACCGCGGGGTGGCTCCAGTGGACGCAGATCGGGACAGGGTGGGGAACCCGAACAGCGCTCGCCGGTCCACGGGACCTTGACGGTGACGGCAAGAACGATGTCCTGGGCCGCATAGGAGACACCTTGTACCTGTATCCCGGATCAGGTAGCGGGACGCTCAGCAACGTGCCGCCCATCAGCCTCGGCACTGGCTGGCAGGCCATGAAAGTCATCGCCTAGCCGGCCCCAAAGACCTGGCGCGGGTCGGAGTTTTCCCCCAGACTCTTCCGGCCCGCGTCAGCTACGCCCAACCCTCTATCACCTTTGGCCGCCTTCCCCCCCCAACCCTCTATCACCTTTGGCCCCCTTCCCCCCCAACCCTCTATCACCTTTGGCCGCCTTCCCCCCCAACCCTCTATCACCAAAAGTGAAACGTCGACGGCGGCACTTGCGTACCGTCGTCGGCGCCACCCTGGGAGAGGTGAAAGACCGTCCGCCCCAAAAGGACCATCCATGAGAGACCGTCCACCTCAAAAGGACCATCCGTGAGAGAGCGTCCGCCCCAAAAGGGCCATCCGTGAGAGAGCGTCCGCCCCAAAAGGGCCATCCATGAGAGAGCGTCCATCCCAAAAGGGCCATCCATGAGAGACCGTCCGCCCCAAAAGGACCATCCGTGAGAGAGCGTTAGGGGGCTACCTTGACCGGGACGCCCTTTTCCAGCGACTCCTGCGCTGCGTCGGCCACTTTGGAGGCCGCCACTGCGTCTTCGGGCGTACACGGGTTCTTGCGTGCGCCCAGGACCAGTTCAACGAAGGCGGCCATCTCGGAGCGGTAGGCCTGAGCGAAGCGTTCGGCAAACGTCTTGTGCGGCCTGCCTGCTGGGAAGGCAACCCCGGCCTCGGCCGAGCGAAGGGCCAACTGCTCGTCCATCCCTACCAGAACGGAACCCTCCGAGCCTTGCAGTTCCAGGCGGACATCATGGCCGGCCCCGTTGTAACGGCTGGCCGAGACCGTACCTACGGTGCCGTCGTCGAACGTCACCACCGCCAAAGCGGTATCGACGTCGCCCACCGCACCAATCGCGGGGTCGCCGTTGTTTGAGCCCTTGGCGTAGACCTCCACGATCTCCTTGCCGGTCAGCCAGCGCAGGATGTCGAAGTCGTGGACTGAGCAATCCCGGAAAAGCCCGCCGGAGGTGGCCAAAAAGGACACTGGCGGCGGAGTCACGTCGCACGTGACCGCACGGAGGGAATGGATCCAGCCGAGCTCGCCGGCGTCGTAGGCCCGCTTGGCTTCGGTGTAGCCGGGGTCGAAGCGGCGCTGGTGGCCGATCTGCACTGTCCCGCCATTCTCACGGATGTAGTCCACCACCGGCGCAGACTCTGCCACGTTCACTGCGACAGGCTTCTCGCAAAAGACCGGGACACCGGCATCCACGCCGGCATGGATCAGCTCGGGGTGGGTTGCGGTGCCCGTAGCGACCACAAGTCCGTCAATGCCGGAGTCAATCAGGTCCGTGACGGACCCAACAAATTCGGCGCCAAAACGGGAAGCCACGGACCGTGCGTGTTCTTCAGCCACGTCCGTTAACTTGAGCCTGACTTTGATCCCCTCCGGGTTGAGGACCTCGTTCAACGCAGTGATGTTCCCGGCGTGCATGACGCCAATCCGCCCAACGCCGACCAGGCCGAGGGTTACTTCCTTCATGCTGTCTGTCTCTCTTCCTGTATTTCCCGCAAGCCGGGCTGCAAAGTTCCGGGCCACGGAAGGGCCCCGGCGGACATACCTGCCGGGGCCCTCCAGTGGAAAACTAGTGCCGTTTGGTGCTGCTTTCCGGTGCTGCTTCGGTTACATCGGCCACTTCGGCTTTGACTTCCTCCAAGGCTTGGGAGTGTCCGCCAAGCTGCTCGAGTTCGTGCGCCAGTTCGGCCAACTCTGCCCCACCCGCCATCTGGGCGGTCAACTCGTCCAGGGTGATGTCCTTCTTGTCGTAGTAGCCGATCGACTTGCCGCGCTTGAGCAGCAGGAACCGGTCCCCGACGGGGAAGGCGTGGTGCGGGTTGTGGGTAATGAAGATGACGCCGAGGCCGCGGTCGCGCGCCTGCAGGATGTAGCGAAGCACGACGCCGGACTGCTTGACTCCCAGCGCGGCCGTCGGTTCGTCGAGGATCAGGACTTTCGCGCCGAAGTACACGGCACGGGCGATCGCTACGCACTGGCGCTCACCGCCGGAGAGCTGCCCGATGGGCTGCTCAACATCGCGCAAGTCGATGCCCATGTCCGCGAGTTCTTTCTTGGTGATGTCCTTCATCTTCTGGACATCCATGCGCTTGAACGGGCCGAACCCGCTGGTCAGTTCGGAGCCGAGGAAGAAGTTCCGCCAGATGGGCATCAGCGGAACCACGGCCAGGTCCTGATACACGGTGGCGATACCTGCGTCGAGGGCTTCCCGGGGCGAATTGAACTTCCGGGGGTCGCCCATGACCTGCAGAGTGCCCTCATCGTGCTGGTGCAGGCCGGCAATGATCTTGATGAGCGTGGACTTACCGGCGCCGTTGTCACCCAGCACGCAGGTGACGCGGCCGTTGTCCACGGCCATAGTGACATCGCGCAGGGCGATGATATTGCCGTAGTGCTTGCCCACTCCGTCAAGGGAAAGCAGGTGCACTGGCGTATGGGTCAAGGGATCCTTCTCATCTTTCAACAGGGTCTGCTGGTCGATCTGTTGTGCGTTCATGGTTCCGGCCCCTTACTTCAGCTCTGCGCGGCGTTTGACGATCAGGTTCACGATGGTAGCCAGCAGGAGCATCAAGCCCAGGAAGAACTTGAACCAGTCCGGATTCCATTGTGCGTACACGATGCCCTTGTTGGCCATGCCGAAGATGAAAGCACCGATCGCGCCGCCGACGGCCGAACCATAGCCGCCCGTCAAGAGGCAGCCACCGATCACTGCCGCGATGATGTAAAGGAATTCGTTGCCCACGCCCTCGCCGGACTGAACAGCATCGAAAGCGAAGAGATTGTGCATGCCGAGGATCCAGCCGCAGAAACCAACGGCCATGAACAGGCCGATCTTGGTCTTGGTCACAGGAACGCCGACGGCACGGGCAGCGTTTGCGTCACCGCCGACGGCGAAGATCCAGTTGCCCACGCGGGTACGGAGCAGGATCCAGGAAGCAATGGCAACCAGGATGATCCAGAAGAACACGGTGATCTTCACTTCCACTCCGCCGATGCTGATGGAGGATGCAAAAACAGCACGTGCCGATTCGAAGCCGTCCAGCTTGGAAATCGACGGCGAAGAGACGCTGCCCCCGATGAGACGCGTGAGGGCGAGATTCAGGCCTGTGAGCATGAGGAAGGTTGCCAGCGTCACGATGAAGCTGGGCAGCTTGGTCTTCACAAGGATCCAGCCGTTGATGAAGCCGATACCCAGTGAAACCACCAGCGCCAATGCCACTCCTACCCACGCGTTCAGCGAGAAGTTCCAGCTGAACAGGGAGGCGGTCAGGGCCGAAGAGATGACAGCGACACCCGTGGAAAGGTCAAACTCGCCGCCAATCATCAGCAAGGAGACCCCCACCGCCATGATCCCGATCGTCGAGGAACCATAGAGAACTGTTGCGAGGGCGTTGGGCTGGGTGAATGTCTGAGAAACAGAAGCAAAGAAGATGAAGAGGACGACGGCACCTACCAGTGCGCCGACCTCGGGTCGGGCGAGGAACTTCTGTAGCGGGCTGCGGCTGCCGATCCGTTCGTCGCCGGGGGCCGGGGCCGATGCGGGCGGCAGGGTTGCTGTGTTTGCCATAGGAATGACTCCTTGTTGGTCAGGTTGCGCGGCGGTGGTCCGCCGCGCAACCTGAGTCCTGGTTTAGCGAAGGCCTTGCTGGGCGAACTTGAGGACGTCGGAAGCGTTGGCCTTGTCCACGATGGTGGGTCCGGTGAGGACCGGCTGGCCGCCACCGATCTTGAAGCCACCGCGCTTGGCCTGCCAGAGGGCGTCAACCGACATGTAGCCCTGGAGCCACGGCTGCTGGTCCACGGTGAAGACCACTTCGCCATCCACGATCTTCTGAGCCAGCTCGGCGTTGAGGTCGAAGCTCGCGACCTTGGACGAGCTGCCTGCGTCGGTGACCGATTTCAGCAGCGTAAGAGTGATCGGTGCACCAAGGCCGATGATGACGTCGGCGTCCTTGGAAGCCTGAAGCTTGGCTGTAGCTGTGGACTGCACTGCAGTCATGTCCTTCCCGTCAACGTAGAGGATCTCCGTTGCGGGTACCTTTGCCTTCACACCAGCACAGCGGGCCTCGAGGCCAACGTGACCTTGCTGCTGGATAACGCAGACGGGGCGTTTGTAGCCTTCCGCAGCGAGCCGGGTTCCGACGGCTTCACCGGCGAGCTGCTCGTTGGAACCGAAGTGCGTGAAAGCCCCAAGTTGGGCCGATACGGACTCGCCGGCGTTGAGGCTGACCACGGGGATGCCTGCATCCGTAGCCTTCTTGAGGACATCCTTGAGCGCGTCCGGGGTAGCAACGGTGACAGCGATGCCGTCAACCTTCTGGTCGATGGCCTGCTGAACAAGCTGCGCCTGACGGCCGGCTTCGGGGTCGCTCGTATACAGGAGCTCAACATTGTCTTTGGCGGAGGCCTCCTCGGCGCCCTTGCGTACGATGTCCCAGAAGGTGTCGCCAGCTGCGGCGTGGGTAATCAATGCAACCTTGATGCGCTCTGTCGACGCCACTTGGCCTGCAGCTGCGCCTCCACCGGAATCCGCCGGTTTGCCACCTTGGCTTGAACATGCACTCAGTGCCACCAAGGGAACCACTGCTGCGGCCAGGGCTGCCTTGCGCCACGAGAATTTTGCCACCGTTATCTCCTTTGATTTCAGGTTCGGGCGTCCGGAGACTCGTATCCGGATCACCCACTACTCAGATCATGGTGACTCGTCTCACACTTTGTCAATACTTTGTCCTGACATTAGGATGTTTTGACGTAACCTTCTCGAGTAGAAAGGTGAGACGGCCACACGGCGGTGATATCCCTTGACCGCCGCCAACTGGCTGCTATTATCAAGAAAAAGGCAGTATGTCCTATCAATCGAACATGACCGGACAAAGCCAGTCACACGGCAGAGGAGCCGCACCCCGGTCTCCCGCCGGCCAACAGCAGCCGTCCAGGAGGAACCAGTGGCGAACCAACTCAGCCTCAGCATCGACCGTTCGTCCCCGGTGCCCCTCTACCATCAAGTGGTGCAAGGGATCGAAGCCGCCATCCACAGCGGAGTCCTTGAACCGGGCAGCCGCTTGGACAACGAGATCGAACTAGCCGCCCAACTCAACCTTTCGCGGCCCACCATGCGCAAAGCCATGGACGAGTTGGTCCGCGCCGGCTTACTAGTGCGAAAACGCGGTGTGGGAACTCAGGTGGTCGCCAGCCAGGTCCGTCGTCCGCTGGAGCTCTCCAGCCTCTTCGACGACCTCAGCAACAACGGCAAAAAGCCCACCACGGACGTGCTGAGCTTCTCCCATGTGGAAGCAGACGCTGCCACACTCACAGCCCTCCAGCTTCCGGCCGGGTCCAAGGTTTACCACTTCACGCGTCTGCGCAAAGTCGGCGGCAAGCCGTTGGCCCTCATGGAAAACTGGGTCCGGGACGACATCACCAGCATGGACGAAGCCCAGCTCTCGAGCGAAGGCCTCTACGCCATCCTCCGACGCGGCGGCGTGAACTTCCGGCTGGCATCTCAGCGCATCGGCGCCATGATCGCCAACGACTACCAGGCACCTCTCCTCGAAACCGAGGTAGGTTCTGCCCTCGTCACCATGGAGCGCACTGCGGTGGACGACACCGGACGCATGGTTGAAACCGGCCACCACGTCTACCGCGCCGACTCTTACAGCTTCGAAATGACCCTCGTACAGCGCTAACGCAAGGATTTAACTTATGGCCAACTGGGTATACCCGCTCGGAACCGCTTCTGACGGCAAATGGGATGTTTCCCTCGGCACTTCCGATTCCACCGTGACCGTTGATGGCTGGGCCCATACGGGACTGAAGGCTGCGACGCTCGCCCCGGGTGCCGCCGTCGAGCTTTCAGCAGCTCCGGAGGAACGCATTGTGGTGCCGCTAAGCGGCTCGTTCACGGTGACGGTCGACGGCGGGTCGTACAGTCTCGCTGGACGGCAGTCGGTTTTCCACGGCCCCAGCGATGTCCTCTATACCGGCATCGATAAGGCCGTCACCATCAGCTCGGACGACGGCGGCCGGGTCGCCATCGCGACTGCGCCCGCCAAAGCCTCGTACCCCACCAGGCTGATCACGGCCGACGAAACCCCGGTGGAACTGCGCGGTGCCGGCAACTGCTCCCGCCAGGTCCACAACTTCGGCACGCCCGCAGCACTGGAAGCTGACCGGTTCATCGTGTGCGAAGTGATCACCCCTGCCGGCAACTGGTCCTCCTACCCTCCGCACAAGCACGATGAGGAGAAGGAAGGCGAGACGAGCCTCGAGGAGATCTACTACTTCGAAACCCGCGTAGCTCCCGGACTTCCCGCTCCGGAAGAAACCGATGCAATCGGCTACGCGCGTGTCTACGCCTCGGACGAGCGGCCCATCGACGTCTCCGCAGAAGTCCGCACCGGCGACGTCGTCCTGGTTCCGTACGGCTGGCACGGCCCTGCCATGGCAGCCCCCGGCTATGACCTGTACTACCTCAATGTCATGGCCGGGCCCGGACGCGTCCGTGACTGGCTCATCAGCGACGACCCCCACCACGGCTGGATCCGCCAGACCTGGGAAGGCCAGGATGTGGACCCGAGGCTGCCGTTCACGGCCTAGCTCCTGAAAACCAAATGCCCCTGTGACTTTGAGTCACAGGGGCATTTTTGATGATGAGTGCTACTTCGTCTGGGCGATGTAGTCCGTCATCGTCTTGAGCTGGTACCGCGAGACTTCCTCGGCGTTCTCATCCTCGGCGAAGACAGAGGAAACCATCACCGTGTTCGCCTTGTCCAGGAAGCCGATCTCCTTCAGGCCCGCGAAGAACTCATTCCAGTTGACGTCGCCATCGCCGATTTTCAGGTGCTGGTGGACGCGCACGGCATTGCCCGGCGGGTTGGTGATGTAGCGCAAGCCATGGGATGCGTGATGGTTCATGGTGTCCGAGACGTGCACCAGGCGCAACTTGTCTCCGGCCGCGCGCATGATTTCCAGCGGCTTGTTGCCCATGTGGAATGTGTGTGAGGCAACGTAGACCATCCCGATGTTCGGAGAGTTCACGCCACGGATCACCCGCAGTGCGGCCAGGCCGTCCTCCACGAAATCGTCCGGGTGCGGATCGATCAGCACGTCCAGGCCCTCGCGCTCAATGATCGGCAGGAGTTCTTCCATCGAACGGTAGAAGGCGCGCTCGGACTCTTCCGCCTTCTCCGGGCGGCCGCTGAACTCCGTGTTCATGGTCTGCACCCCCAAGTCCACCGTGATTTGGATGGCCCGTTTCCAGTAACGGACAGCGGCCTCACGGGCATCTTCGTCCGGCCCCGACCAGCGCAGAACCGGAAGCACAGAGGCGATCTCCACGCCGGCGTCCTTGCATGCCGCCTTCAGCTTGCCGACCAGTTCGTCGTCCGCCTTGGGGTGGTTGTAGAACGGGATGAGGTCCGCGTGCGGGGTCATCTGCAAGTACTTGTAGCCGAGATCTGCAGCAACCCGGGGGAACTCCAGCAGGCTGTGGCTGTGGTGGAAAGGTGTGGGATCCAGTGCGATCTTCATGCTCAATCCCCTACTTGTACAGGTCCGGCTTGGTGTTCAGCTGCACTTTGACCTTCTCGCCGGACTTCTGGGCTTCGACGCCCGCCTCACAGCAGGCCGCCGTGGCGTAGCCGTCCCAAGCGGTCGGTCCGCCGATTTCCCCGCGAAGTGCCGCATCCACCCAAGCCTGCACTTCGACGTCGTAAGCGGCTCCAAAACGGTCCTCAAAACCGGGGGTGACGTTGCCGCCCCACTTGCCCGCGGACTGCACGTAGGGACCACCGTCTCCACCGATGCTCACAATGCCGTCCTCGAACGACGCTTGCGTGGCCACTTGGTAGCCGAACTTGGCGTTGACGTAGATTTCGACGTCAGCCAGGACACCGGATTCGGTTTCGATCAGCACATGCTGCGGATCATGCTGGCCGTTCGGTGCATTGCGGGTGGCTTTGCCCAGGCGGACCTGCACCGAGGTGACTTCCTCGCCGGTGAAGAAGCGGATCGCGTCGAACTCGTGGACCACGGAGTCGTTGATCAGCATCTCGTTGGTGAAGCCCTCCGGCGTGCTGGGGTTCCGGTGCTGGTGGTGCAGCATCAACAGCTCCCCCAATTCGCTGTTGCGGATAATGGAACCCAGCGCCGAGTATTCGGCATCAAAGCGGCGCATGAAGCCCACCTGGATGCGCTTGTGGCCCAAGGCCTGCTCTGCCTGAACAACCTTCCAGGCGCTCTCGGCGTCCGGGGTCAGCGGCTTCTCGCACAGGATCGGGAAGTCCTTCTCCAGCGCCTTGTAGAGGATTTCCTCGTGAAGGAAGCCTGGCGTGGCGATCAGGACGGCGTTGACGTCACCGTTGTTGAGCGCCTCGTCGGCGCTGGCCAACGCCACCGCACCGTCGATGCCCTCAATGGCCGCTTCCGCCCGGGTAAGGTCAACGTCGACGACGGCGGCTACTTCAGCGCCGTGGATGCGCGTGCTGAGGCGCTTGATGTGATCCGCACCCATGCGGCCTGCGCCGATGACGGCGACGCGGAGAGTCTGTGTCACTGTTTCTATCCTTTGTGAGGTTCTTAACTATTGGACCCGCGTGCGCGAGCCGCAGGAGAGCAGGTAGTTGCGCGTGCGCTTGGCAATTGGCATTGGTACGTCGAACGCTACCGGGTACATGTCCTGCTCCACGATGCCGAAGATAGGACGGTTGAGCCCTTCGACAGCCTCGATGACGGCACGCAGATCCGGGAGGCCGTTCGGCGGTTCCGTCATGACTCCGGCCAGGTTCGCAGCGGCCCAGGTCATGTTCTTCTCATTGACTTCTGCGAGGACCTCGGGGTTGATCTGCTTCAGGTGCAGGTAGCCGATGCGGTCCGGGTAATTCTTGATGAGTTCCAGGCTGGAAGCACCGCAGTACTCGGCGTGTCCCGTGTCCAGGCACAGGTTCAGGTACTTCGGGTCGGTAGCGGCCAGTAGGGTTTCGATGTCCTTCTGCGCGCCGACGTGTGAGTCTGCGTGTGAGTGGAACTGCTGGTGCAGGCCGAAGTCTTCCAGCAGGACCTTGCCCATGCGGTTGTGGCCGGCGAACAAGTCAGCCCACTGTTCATCGGTGAGCTCGCCGTTTTCCACTGCCTCGCCGGTGACGTCGTCGCGCCACATCGCCGGAATGACCACGATGTGCTCCCCGCCCATGGCCGCCGTCAGTTCGGCGACCTTGCGCGCAGGCTCCCACGCTTCGTCGTACTGTTTGGCACCACGATGGAAGGCCGTGAAGACTGTTCCGGCAGTAACCTGCAGGTCTCGTTGCTTGAGTTCTTCCGCCAGGCGCGTGGGGTCATTAGGCAGGTAGCCGTACGGGCCCAGTTCGATCCACTTGTAGCCGGACTCGGCAACCTCGTCCAGGAACCGTTCCCACGGTGTCTGTTTGGGGTCGTCCGCGAACCATACGCCCCAGGAGTCGGGTGCGGTGCCGATGATGAGTTTGTTCTCGACGTCAGTCATGACAACGGTGTCTTTCTGCGGTGGGGATTTAGTTGGAGGGGAAGTTGTAGGAGGCGCCGGAGGCGTGGTGGGTTTCGGGCCAGCGGGAGGTGATGACTTTGCCGCGGGTGTAGAAGGAAACGCCTTCGGGGCCGTAGATGTGCTTGTCGCCGAAGAGGGAGGCTTTCCAGCCGCCGAAGGAGTGGTAGGCCACCGGGACAGGAAGCGGGACGTTGATGCCGATCATGCCCACGGTCACCGAGCGCTGGAACTTCCGGGCCGCGGCGCCGGAGGAGGTGAAGATCGCGGTGCCGTTACCGTACGGGTTGGAATTGATCAGCGCGATGCCGTCCTCCAGGGTGTCAACGCGGACCACCACCAGCACGGGCCCGAAGATCTCCTCGCGGTAGGCGGTCATTTCGGTCTTGACGTGGTCGATCACGGTGGGGCCTACCCAGAAGCCCTCTTCATGGCCCGGGACCACGAGGTCACGGCCATCGACCACCATCGCAGCACCGGCCTGCTCTGCTTCGGTGACGATCTTGACGATGCGTTCCTTGGAGGCCGGGGTGATGACCGGACCCATCTCAGCGCCGGGTTCGGTGCCGTTGTTGACCTTCACGGCCAGGGCACGCTCCTGAACTTTCTTGACCAGCAGGTCCGCGGCGTCCCCGACGGCGACGGCGACCGAGATCGCCATGCACCGCTCCCCCGCGGAGCCGAACGCGGCGGCGGCGAGGTGGTCCGCGGCGTTGTCCAGGTCGGCGTCCGGGAGCACGATCGCGTGGTTCTTCGCCCCGCCCAGCGCCTGGACCCGTTTGCCGTGCCGGGTGGCGGTTTCGTGGACGTACCGGGCGATCGGGGTGGAGCCAACGAAGGAGATGCCGTCCACGTCGGGGTGGGTCAGCAGGCCGTCGACGGTTTCCTTGCCGCCGTGCAGGACCTGGAACACACCAGCAGGCAGGCCGGCTTCCTGCCACAACCGGGCCAGCAGCAGCGACGGGGACGGGTCCCGCTCGGAGGGCTTGAGGATGAACGCGTTACCGGTCGCGATCGCCATCGGGGCCATCCACAACGGCACCATCACCGGGAAGTTGAACGGGGTAATACCGGCCACCACACCGAGGGGTTCGCGGAAGGAGAAGACATCGATGCCGGTGGAGACCTGGTCGGAGTAGTCGCCCTTGAGCAGCGATGGGATGCCGCAGGCGAACTCGATGACTTCCAGGCCGCGGCCGATCTCACCCTTGGCATCGGAGAGGACCTTGCCGTGCTCGGCCGTGATCAAGGCCGCGAGTTCGTCCACGTGCGCTGCGACGAGTTCACGGAACTTGAACAACACCGCGGTGCGCTTGGCCAGGGAAATGTCGCCCCAGGTATCAGCGGCCTTGCGTGCAGCAGCAACCGTGGCGTTCAAATCAGCCTCGTTCGCCAGGCGCAGCTCGGCGGTGACCTGCCCCGTGGCCGGGTTGTACACCGGCTGGGTGCGGTCGCCCTCACCGGCGGACTCAGCCCCGTTGATGAAATGGTTGATCGTGGTCAAAGTTGCAGTCGTCGACATGCGTGGACTTCCTTGTCGGTGGTATCTGGGATGTCTTGGGGTCTTAGCCGAGCAGTTTGCGCTGGCGGTTCTTGTGGTCGGTGTAGGTCTTGTAGGCCTGTTGCGTGGATTCCAGTTCGGAGACCTGCGAGACGGGCACGTCCCACCATGACTCCGAGGACGGGGCGTCCAGCAGGGGGTCGGATTCGACGTGAATTACGATCGGTCCGGTCTCCTCGGGAGCTGCCTTGGCGTCGCGGATGGCTTGTTCGAGTTCGGCGATGACTTTCTCGCCCGGTTCGATCCGGATGACCTTGGCGCCGAGTGATTCGGCGTTCGTGGCGAGGTCGATCGGCAGGTGCTCGCCGGCGTCGAAGGAGTGCTTTTCCTTGTCCAGCACGCGGTACTGGGTACCGAAACGCTGCGACCCGAGCGACTCGGACAGCGAGCCGATGGAGGCGTAGCCGTGGTTCTGGATCAGGACCACGATCAGCTTGATGCGTTCAGCGACGGCGGTGACCAGTTCGGTGTGCATCATCAGGTAGGAGCCGTCCCCGACCATGACCACCACATCTCTTACTACAGCGCTCGGGCCGAGTTTCGCTGCTTCGGCCAGCGCTGCGCGCTTGACCCCAAGGCCGCCCGGGATTTCGTAGCCCATGCAGGAGTACGCGTATTCCACGTGGTAGCCGAACGGATCACGGACGCGCCACATCTTGTGCAGGTCACCCGGTAGCGATCCCGCCGCGCAGATCACCACGTCCTGGGCGTTCATGGCCTTGTTCGTGGCGCCGATGATTTCGTTCTGGGCAGGCAGCGGCGTGAACCGGGTGTCGAAGGCCTCATCCACAGTCGCGTCCCAGCGCTTCTTCTCCGCTGCCACCTTCTCTTCGAGGTCAGCACCCACGCGGTAACCACCCAGGGCCTGGTTCAGCTTTACCAGGGCCTTGCGGGCATCCGCGACGATAGGCAGGTGCGTGCCGTGCTTGTACGCATCGATCGCGGCGACGTTGATGTTCACGAACTTCACGTCCGGGTTCTGGAACGCTGTCCGGGAGGCGGTGGTGAAGTCTTCGTAGCGGGTGCCGACGCCGATGATCAGGTCCGCCTCGGCAGCGATGGCGTTCGCCGCCGTCGTGCCCGTCGAACCGATGGCGCCGAGGGAGTGCTGGTGGTCCCATGGCAGGACGCCAACGCCTGCCTGCGTGTTGCCTACCGGTATGCCGGTGAGCTCAGCGAACCTGGCCAGTTCCTCATTCGCGTAGGCGTAGAGGACACCACCACCGGCGATGACCAGCGGACGTTTCGCAGCGCGGATCGCTTCCACAGCGCGGCGGATGTCCGCGTCCTCTGCCTCGGGGCGGCGAATCCGCCACTCGCGCTCGGCCAGGAATTCCTCCGGCACCTCGAACGCCTCGGCCTGGACGTCCTGCGGCAGCGAAATGGTCACCGCGCCGGTCTCGGCCGGGTCCGTGAGGACCCGCAGGCCGTGGTGGAATGCGGAGAACAACTGCTCCGGGCGGGAAACCCGGTCAAAGAACTTGGACAGCGGCCTGAACGCGTCGTTCACCGTAATGTCATACGCATACGGCAACTCGAGTTGCTGTAACACCGGGTCCGCGGCGCGGGTGGCAAAGGTGTCGCTGGGCAGGAGCAACACCGGCAGCCGGTTGGTCGTGGCCAACGCAGCGCCTGTGAGCAGGTTCGAGGACCCCGGGCCGATCGAGGTGCTGATCGCAAAGGTCTGGCGGCGGCGCGTATGCCGGGCATAGCCAACAGCCTGATGCACCTGGGCCTGCTCATTCCGGCCCTGGTAATAGGGCATGATCGTGGGGTCAGCAGCCTGGTACTGCTTCAACGCCTGACCCACGCCAGCGACGTTGCCGTGACCGAAAATACCGAACGTCCCCGGAATCAGTCGCTCACGGAACTCCACACCATTGACCGAATCGACGGTGTACTGCTTGGACAGGAACTCGACCATGGCCTGAGCCACGGTCATCCGACGAGAGGACATGCGTTCTTACTCCGATACTTTCACGGGAATACGGTCTGACGAGGTCGGCCCTGCGGACTCGAATGAAGCCGCGGCAGCGGGCGATGCGTGGTTCAGCAGCGAGGCGGCCGTTGCCACCGCACTTGCCACGTCGCCGTCGTGCGGGTACAGCAGAGTCCGCCCAACGGTCAGGCCCTGTACGCCGGGCAAAGCCAGCGCGGCCTGCCAGGACGCGAAGACCTCGTCCTGTGAGCCGTCCGGGTCACCGCCGAGCAGCACGGTCGGGAGCGTCGTGGAGGCCATAACACGCTCCATCTCGGCCACCACCGGCAGCTTCATCCAGGTGTACGCGCTGGTGGAACCTAGGCCTTCGGCGATGCCGACGGACTTGATGACAGCGTCGGCGCGGAGGTCGTTGCGGACCTTGCCGTGGGCATCGCGCACGGAGAGGAACGGCTCCACCATGGCGATCAGCTTGCGTTCGGCGAGCGAGTCAATGGCCTTCGCCGTGGCTTCCAAGGTGGCGACAGTGTCCGGGTCACCCAGGCAGATTCGGGTGAGCATCTTTCCACCATCAGCGCCAAGGGCTTCCAGGGCGGAGGCCGTGTGGCCGGTGAAGCGGTCGTCAAGCTCGTTCACCAGACCGGCGAGGCCACCGCGGTTCATTGAACCGAACACGAGCTTTCCTTCCAAGGCACCCAGGAGGAGGAGGTCGTCCATGATGTCGGGAGAGGCAAGGATGCCGTCCACGGCCGGGTTCGCCAGGGCGATCTGCAGGCGGTCCAGCAAATCGCGGCGGTCAGCCATCGCCATCGGATCTGTGCCGACAGCCAGTGCACCACGGGCAGGGTGGTCGGCTGCGACAATGAAATTCTGCACGCCGTGCTTCAGACCAGGATGGCGACGGCGGGTGGCCGCCGCCCGGGACACGGCCTCCGGATCCTCAAGTCGGATCCGGCTCAAGTGCTCATAACGGCGGGGATCATCGTTGAGGCTCAACGCACGGCTCCTTCTATGACGGGGGCGGCCGCAACGTTGGCGGAAGCGCCGGGGACGGGACGGCCTCGTTCGGCCAGCAGCGAGGTGACCTCATCCGGCGTCGGCATCGCATCAGCGCAGGACAAGCGCGAGGCGACGATTGCACCGGCGGCATTGGCGTAATCCAGCACTTCGGAGAGCGGCCACCCGGACAGCAGTCCGTGGACGAACGCGCCACCGAAGGAGTCACCTGCACCCAGGCCGTTGACGGTTTCCACCGGAACGGGGGCGGATACGACGCGTTCGGTGCGGGTCTTCGCCATCACTCCCTCGGGGCCGAGCTTCACGACAGCGATTTCGACGCCGGCAGCCAGGAGCCGGTCCGCCTGCTCATCCGGCGTCCCTTCCCCTACCGCAACAGCGCATTCCTTGTCATTTCCAATCGCCACCGTCACGTGCGGAAGGATCTTGGCGACCTCGACGCGGGCCTCGTCCTCGGAAGTCCAAAACATCGGCCGGTAATCCAGGTCAAGGATGGTGAACTGGCCGGGCTTCAAGCCAGTGCGGGGGCGGGCCTCGTGCGCGGCGATGTGGGCGCTGCGGGACGGCTCCTGGCACAAGCCCGTTACCGTGGACCAGAAAACGTCAGCCTCGCGGATCGCTTCCAAGTCCAGTTCACCGGCCTCGATCTGCAGGTCCGGCGCGGTCGGGAACCGGCCGTAGAAGTACAGCGGGAACTCGTCCGTTGCAGGCTTGATCGCACAGAAGGTGGCCGGCGTCTGCCCGGGCGCAGGGAACACGAACGAATCGTCTACTTTGAATTTGCGCAGTTCCTGATGCAGAAAGCTGCCGAAGGGGTCGTCCCCGGTGCGGGTAATGACACCCGTGCGCCGGCCGTGGCGGGCAGCGGCTACAGCCACGTTGGAGGGCGAACCTCCAAGGTATTTGCCAAAGGACGTTACATCCTCCAGGTCGACTCCGATGTCGTTCGGGTAGATATCAACGCTGATGCGCCCGATCGTAAGCAGTTCGTGGGTCACGGTACTCGTTGACCTTTCTCTTATGAACTCTGAACCTTTGAGCGCTGGGCCCCAATGCCTTGCCACCCCCAGTGAGCGGGGCCACATGACTACTTTGCACCAGATTTAATGTCCTGTCAAAGGTTTGTACTGACATATTTACAACATGACACCAAGGGCCTATTTTGCCGGAATGGCCAGTTCCCCGTTCACGTACTGACTACGGCCGAAGCCAAAGGACCAGTCGCCGGGACCGTTCTCCACGTAGCCCACAAAGACGTCTTCACCAGCCACCCCCACCTCGGCCAGCGCATTGGCGATTGCTTCGAACAGGGAGCTCTTCGCCATCTGGCTGCGGCCACCCTGCGTGAAGATCTGGATCATGACTACGCCCGGAGTCCGCTCAAATCCGAGCCCTGCATCCTGGGCGACGATCTGCCCCCGGGGGTGCTCGGTGAGGATATGGAAGTAATCGCGCTCGGGGATTCCATACTCGGAAAGGATGGCGTCGTGGATAGCGCGGCTAATGGCGGCCAGCTCCCGCGGCGAGCGGCCTTGGTTAACGTCGATACGGACAAGGGGCATGTCAGGAATCCTTTCAGGAAGTTTGTCCTAACATACTAACAAACTAGGTCGATTCTGGATATGCCAATGTGCGGGCCCGCCCTGCGCCCCCATCCCAAGGAGCGCCACGCATACCGGGCCCGACGGCGAACCCGCACCGTCCATGGGAAAGGTGACGGGCCGCCGTCCTGCTTGCGACACGTACATTCACCGCCGAGACAGAATCTGCTCCGTGACACCCATATTCAGGTGTCGTCGACGAACGAGCGCGGCGCCAACGAATTTCCGTGTCGCTCACCAACTCAGGGCCCACCCTGCCCGGGTTCCTTGGCCGAGCTTGCGAGGTTAGGGTGGCGGTGGGGACGCACACGAGGCCCCACAACGCGCACTTAAAGTACGACGGCGGCCCGTCACCTTTCGCGGGAAAGGTGACGGGCCGCCGTCGTGGGTTAGCCGTAGAGACTAGAGCGCTGCGTAAACCTCGCGCAGGAGCTTGGCGGTCTCGGACGGCGTCTTGCCGACCTTCACGCCTGCAGCCTCGAGGGCTTCCTTCTTTGCCTGGGCGGTACCGGCGGAACCGGAGACGATGGCGCCTGCGTGGCCCATGGTCTTGCCCTCAGGAGCCGTGAAGCCTGCCACGTAGCCGACAACCGGCTTGGTGACGTTGGCCTTGATGAAGTCGGCTGCGCGCTCTTCAGCGTCGCCACCGATTTCACCGATCATGACGATAGCCTTGGTCTCCGGGTCAGCTTCGAACGCAGCCAGGGCGTCGATGTGCGTGGTGCCAATGATGGGGTCGCCACCGATGCCGATCGCCGTGGAGAAGCCGAGGTCACGGAGTTCGTACATCATCTGGTAGGTCAAGGTACCGGACTTGGATACGAGGCCGATGGGGCCCTTGCCCGTGATGTTTGCCGGGGTGATGCCCACGAGGGCTTCGCCCGGGGTGATGATGCCGGGGCAGTTCGGTCCGATGATCCGGGTGATCTGCTTGCCTTCGGCGTCAACCTTGGACTGTGCGAGGGCCCAGAATTCGGCGGAGTCTTGAACCGGGACACCTTCGGTGATGACCACGACGAGGCCGATTTCAGCTTCGATTGCTTCGACCACTGCGTCCTTGGTGAAGGCTGGCGGAACGAAGACGATGGAGACGTCTGCGCCGGTTTCGGCGATGGCTTCCTTGACGGTGCCGAAGACGTTGATTTCCTTGTCGCCGTGCAGGACCGTGGTGCCGGCCTTGCGGGCGTTTACGCCACCAACAATGTTGGTGCCGGCCTTGAGCATCAGGGCGGTGTGCTTGGTGCCCTCGCCGCCGGTGATGCCCTGAACGATGACCTTGGAGTCCTTGTTGAGGTAGATAGACATTGTCGCGTCCCTTTACTTAGCTGCGTTGGCGAGCTCGGCGGCCTTGTCGGCGCCCTCGTCCATGGTGGCGGCCAAGGTAACCAGCGGGTGGTTGGCCTCGGTCAGGATGCGGCGGCCCTCTTCAACGTTGTTGCCGTCGAGGCGAACAACCAGCGGCTTGTTCGCGGAGGAACCGAGCTCTGCCAGTGCACCGACGATGCCCTTGGCTACTGCGTCACAAGCGGTGATGCCGCCAAAGACGTTCACGAAGACGCTCTTGACCTGGGAGTCGCCCAGGATGACGTCCAAACCGTTGGCCATGACCTCGGCGGAAGCTCCACCACCGATGTCCAGGAAGTTGGCGGGCTTCACGTTGCCGTGGTTCTCGCCAGCGTAGGCAACGACGTCAAGCGTGGACATCACTAGACCGGCGCCGTTGCCGATGATGCCTACTTCGCCGTCCAGCTTCACGTAGTTGAGGTCCTGCGCCTTTGCCTTGGCCTCAAGCGGGTCAGCTGCGTCTTTGTCTTCCAGTGCAGCGTGGTGCACGTGGCGGAAGTCTGCGTTCTCGTCCAGCGATACCTTGCCGTCAAGGGCAACGATTTCGCCCGCGCCGGTACGGACCAGCGGGTTGACCTCAACCAGGGTTGCGTCTTCCTTCTTGAAGACGTCCCAGAGCTTCAGGATGACATCCGAAACCTTGCCGCGGAGTTCCTCGGCGAAGCCCGCGGCTGCAACGATCTCGTCAGCCTTGGCCTGGTCGATTCCGACAGCCGGGTCGATGGCGATCTTGGCGAGGGCCTCGGGGCGCTCAACAGCCAGCTGCTCGATCTCCATGCCACCTTCAACCGAGCACATGGCCAGGTAGTTGCGGTTTGCACGGTCCAGAAGGATGGAGAAATAGAATTCCTCGGCAATGTCCGCACCCTGGGCGATCATCACCTTGTTGACGGTGTGGCCCTTGATGTCCATGCCCAGGATGTTGGTGGAGTGCTCAAGCGCCTCGTCGGCGGACTTGGCAACCTTTACGCCGCCAGCCTTGCCGCGGCCACCGACCTTAACCTGTGCCTTTACGACAGTAACGCCGCCGATCTTCTCAGCAGCTGCCTTCGCTTCTTCAGGAGTGTGCGCCACGATGCCGGCGAGCACGGGTACACCGTGCGCTTCGAACATATCGCGCGCCTGATATTCAAACAGGTCCACGGTTTAGTGTCCTTCTACGTCGAAGTAGTTTTCTGTTCAGCCGGGAACCGCGATGACCGCGATAGCCAGCTGCGGAAAGTACGCCGTGACAACCAGGATTTATGCCGGTCACATTGCGTAAGGTCCTCTCGGAACTTTAGCCCTTTGAGGAGTCCCGCCAGCTCCACACTACCGGTTAAGTGAGTAAGCTTACACTTCTATCGGACGTAGAAAAACCGCGGAACCACGCGGTTTTTCGGCTAGCCACAACTGATCAGGCAGCTTACTTCGCGTTCCCGCGGACCGTCTTGCCGCCGTCGGAAATCAACTGATATCCCTCACGGCTGATGAAGAACGCCACGCCACCTGAGACATTTCCGCAGGCAACACCGTCGTTGTATGCGGAACAGCGCAGGCCGTTGCGTTCGACGTTCTGCCCTTCGGCCAGTTCAGGGAGTTTGGAGATGGGGCCGCCCTTGGTGCCCTTGGGCCCGAACTCCGACTCCATCTGTGTTACGCCCGAACGACACGAGCCGTACACAGCCTTCTCCGGCGTCAGCAACACGGTGCCGCCCAGGTAACCAAGCCCTGTGGCCGCGCAGTCGTCTGTTATGTCCTCAGCCCGGGGTTCGCTGTAGTGGGCCAACTCGCAATGGACCACGGGAACTATCGCGAACTTGTTGTTGGCAGCATCGGAGTACGTGTTGGGCTCGTAGGGCAGATTGAGGTGCCCGCCGCGGGAGGAGGTCATGGCGCACACGATATTGCGGTCCGGCGAAACGAACGCAGTGACGTCATCCCCGGCGGCCAAAGCAGTTTGTTCCGTGACCGGCACTTGCTTCAACTGCTCCAGAGGGGGCAAAGGAGCCGGCGGAACATAGTCCGGGTCCTTGGTGGCAAAGGAGCAACCCGTGGCAGTAAGCAGGAGCAAGGCAGCAAGAATCCCCGATACAGTGCGTCGCATGCCACCAATTATGCCGTGGCCGTTTACGCATCCAGTTTGGTCAACGGGGCATAGCGCAGCAGGAGCCGCTTCTCGCCGACGTCGAACTTCACCTTGGCGACCGTCTTGTCGCCTGCGCCTTCGACTCCCAGCACCACGCCGTTACCGAAGCTCGTGTGGTTGACCTTGTCCCCCACCGCCACTGATATGACTTCCTTCTGCGGCTGCACCCGGTTACGGGCGACGGCGGCTGGAACGTCCGCGTCGAATCCTGCGGTTGGACTTGCGGCAGCACCGCGGGACGTGCCCGCTCCCCTGAAAGAGCCGCCATAGCGGTTTGAGCCAATGGGAGCACTGCCCCAACCGCCGGCCTGGCGACTGGTGCCTTCACGCTTCCAGTCCACGAGTTCGGAGGGAATTTCCTCCAGGAACTGGCTGGCCGGGTTGTACTGGCTCTGGCCCCACATGTTGCGGGCCTCGGACCGCGTGACGTAGAGCCGCTTGCGTGCCCTGGTGAGGCCTACATAGGCAAGCCGGCGTTCCTCGGCCAACTCCTTGGGATCCGTGGCCGAGCGCTGGTGCGGGAAAATCCCGTGCTCCATGCCGGTCAGGAACACGACGGGGAATTCCAGGCCCTTGGCAGTGTGAAGCGTCATCAGGGTGACTACACCCAGTCGCTTGGCCTCCGCCACGGCAGCATCGATGTCGGTGCCGGGGGCGTCAGGAATCTGGTCGGCATCGGCAACCAGGGAAACCTGCTCAAGGAATTCCCCCAGCGAACCGTCCGGGTTGTCGCGTTCGTATTCACGGACCACGGCAACGAGTTCCGCGAGGTTCTCGACGCGGGACTCATCCTGGGGATCGTTGCTGGCACGCAGCCCGGCCAGGTAACCCGTCTGCTCAAGGACCGCCTCCAAGGCTGCCGCTGCACCGGAACCCGACGCTACCTCGGCGAGGTCGTCAAGGAGTTTAACGAAACCCAGCACGGCGTTGACGGAACGGGTGGCCATCCCCGGAGCTTGATCGGCACGGCGGGCAGCGGCCATGAACGAGGTTCGATCCCGCTCCGCCAAAGCGGCAACGGCACCTTCCGCGCGGTCCCCGATTCCACGCTTGGGCTCGTTAAGGACACGGCGGAGGTTGACGTCGTCGTCGGGATTCACCAGGACCCGCAGGTAAGCCAGGGCGTCCTTAATTTCCTTGCGCTCATAGAATCGCGTGCCACCCACCACTTTGTAGGGCAGGCCCACGCGGACCAGGACGTCTTCTATGGAGCGTGACTGCGCGTTGGTGCGGTAGAAGATTGCGACGTCGCCAGGACGCAACCCTTCCTCATCCTGCAGCCGGTCAATTTCCTTGGCAATGAACTGGGCTTCGTCGTGCTCATTCTCGCCCACATAGCCGACGATCTTTTCGCCGTCACCCTCGGCAGTCCAAAGCCGCTTTTCCTGGCGGTTGGGGTTGCGGGAGATGACTGAGTTCGCGGCGCTGAGGATGTTCTGGGTGGAGCGGTAGTTCTGCTCAAGCTTGATGGTCCGGGCGTTCGGGTAGTCGGCCTCGAACTCCACGATGTTGCGGATGTCCGCGCCGCGGAAAGCGTAGATGGACTGATCGGAATCGCCCACGACCGTGAGTTCGCTCGGCTCCAACTCCGTGCCGGAATCCGTGCCCAGGCCAACGATTTCCCGGACCAATGCATACTGGGCGTGGTTGGTGTCCTGGTATTCGTCCACCAGTACATGCCGGAAGCGGCGACGGTACGTCTCGGCGAGCGCGGGGAACGCCCGGAACATGTAGACGGTCTGCGCTATGAGGTCGTCGAAGTCCATCGCGTTGGCCTGGCGGAGCCGCTGCGTGTAGCCCTTGAAAACCTCAGCCACGGCAGTCTCGAAAGGATCGTTGTAGTTGGCGGCCGATGCGTAGGAATCGTCGTCGATCAGCTCATTCTTGAGAGCTGAGATCTTGTGCTGGATGGACTTGGGCGGGAACTTCTTGGGATCCAGGTCCAGGTTCTTGGCCACCAGCGTGATGAGTCGCAGGGAGTCTGCGGAGTCGTAGATGGAGAAGTTGGAGTTCAGGCCTACGTTGGCCGCCTCGCGACGGAGGATCCGCACGCAGGAGGAGTGGAAGGTGGAAATCCACATGCCCTTGGCCCTTGCGCCAACCAGTGCCTCGATGCGTTCCCGCATCTCGGCAGCTGCCTTGTTGGTGAAGGTGATGGCCAGGATTTCACCGTGGTGGGCGCGCTTGGTGGCAATCAGATAGGCGATCCGGTTACTCAGGACACGCGTCTTGCCGGAACCGGCGCCGGCCACTATCAGCAAGGGACTCCCGGCGTGCTTCACAGCCTCTTCCTGCTGTGGATTCAGGCCTTGGAGCAGGGCGTCGGCGGACGGCAGCCCGTGCGAACCCTGATGCCCCCAGCCACCCGAGGCGGGGCTCTCCGGGCTCTCCACGGAACTGCCGCCGGACCCGCCACTGCCCTCGGCGAAGCGGGCGCGGGAAGCGCCCCCTCCGGCGTGCGAAAGCTCCGGTGCAGCCTTGATGGCGACTTTGGAACCTGCGTTGAAGGGGCCGTCTGCGTAGGGGTCAAACAACATATCCATGGTGCCTACCAGTCTAGGCGGTGGGTACGACACTCAAGGCCGGGGGCCTCATGGCCTAAGCGAACTGGGGAACCGAGGTGAGGGCCGCGGTCAACTCGCCTACCGCCGTCGGACCTCCCGCAACGAACCAATTGAGTCCGTTGACCTGCACGACGGCGGTGTCCCCGCCGGCCGCGCGGACGATCGCCTTGCCCGGTAGCCAGTCCCATTCGGGGCAGCTGTGTTGGAACCAGCAGCCGAGTTCGCCGTCCGCCACGCGGCCGAGGTCGCACGACCCTGAACCGAACATGCGCAGGGATGCAGCCGAGATGGCGGCGGCATGCCACGGCATGGCGGTGCGCGGATCCGCGAGCCACGTGGGGTGGATATAGGTTGCAGCGCAGATCTCACCCACAGCGGCATCGCCTGACCCGGAGATGGCTTCGCCGTTCAGCGTGGCGGGGCGTTCTTCACCGCCGAGCCAGAGCTTGTCCAACTCAGGCTGGTAGATGGCGCCCAGGAGCACGGACGGATCGGCCAAGGCGTGGGAGCCGTGGTCCAGGTCATCACGCTTGAGGGCGATCGCCGAGCACCAGTAGCTGGATCCGTGCAGGAAGTTGTAGGTGCCGTCCACGGGGTCAATGACCCAGGTCCGGCCGCTCGTCCCCGCAACGGACGCGCCTTCCTCGCCGAGGATGCCGTCGTCGGGGCGGCAACGCCTCAACTGTTCCAGGACGTAAGCCTCGGCTGCGCGGTCGGCTGCCGTGACGACGTCGGAAATGGACGTTTTGCGTTCGCCCTGCAGGCCGCCCATCCGCATGAGCAACGCCAGTTGGCCTGCTTCGCGGACCAGGGCGCTGGCCAGTTGGTAGTCATCCAGGGATGCGTCGAGTTCAGTTGCGGTGTGCCTGCCGGTGGTCATGGTTCCAGCTTATGTGGCGGGATAATGGATGACATGGCCAAGACACCAGCGCAGCGCATCAAGAAGCACGGAGCCAAGGCAGTGGTTCCCGAACACTCGCTGCCGCCTGTGATCAACCCCACAACGCAACGGACGCCCCAGAAGGCGCAGAGCAACTCCAAGCTGATTGTG
Source organism: Paenarthrobacter sp. NPDC089322 (assembly GCF_040684895.1). Lineage (NCBI taxonomy): Bacteria > Bacillati > Actinomycetota > Actinomycetes > Micrococcales > Micrococcaceae > Paenarthrobacter > Paenarthrobacter sp. NPDC089322. The sequence continues at coordinate 104,535 of NZ_JBFBGW010000004.1, read as the reverse complement.
ATCGCGGGGGTCGTAGCCAGCCTGTTCCTCTTCTGGTACCTGCACCTGCTGACGCTGGACCAGATGACGCAATTGTCCGGCGGTCGGGCCATGCCGGATTCGTTGGTCGGCGGGTTCTCGCAGGACTACGTGGCCCAACTCCGCGCGGCAATGGACGAGTCCGCCCGCGGCCAGCTGAACTATGTGCACAAGACCGCAGGCACCCTGTTTCCGCTGATTTTCGGTTTCAGCTGGCTCCTGCTGATCGGCACCAATGTTGCCCGCAAATCCTGGCGCTGGGCGATGTGGGCGGCTCCCCTCCTTTTCGCCGTGGCCCACTTGTGGTCCAACGTGGCCATTGATTCCATGCTGGCCGCGGAAAACCCCGACGCCGGTTCGGTCGCCTTGGCTTCGTCGCTCACCGTGGCGTCGTGGGTACTGTTCTTCGTCAGCCTTGCGTGCGGTGTGGTGGCGGTGTTCCTCGGCCGGAGGAGCGGGAAAACGTCCTAAGGGCTTGTTCGCGCGGCGCCGGACCGTGCCCGCAACGCCTTCCGCTCCGTGTGCACGCGCTGGGCGATCACCAACCCTGCGGCTGAGAGGCCAATGGTCACGGGATAGGCCATGAGCCGTTCGAGCGTACCTGGTTCAGGGACGTCCATCCCCGTCAGGGCGCCAACCACCAACGCCCCGATACACAACGAACCGCAGGCCGCAATGAACCAACTCATCGGGGTTTGCCGGAACCACAGGATCCCTAGGAGCAGCAAGGCAAAGCCGCCGCCAACAAAAAACATCAGTGCGCCGGCAAAGTGCCACGGTGAGTCGAAGTCCTCCGGCACCAGACCCACGATCACGGTCCCAACACCGGAAATGCCGGTAAGGATCCGCACCGCAACTCCAAGAATCCATTGCTTGGACAGGACCCGGGTGGTGCCGTCGTTGGGTACGGTATGGAAGCGCTGCGCCCGGATCCCTGGACGCGCCGCGACACACAGGAGCCCGGCAGTCAGGAACAACGCGCCCAGGATCAGCGCGAGGCCCTGAACCACGAACGAGGCGTTCATCAGGACATGCAAGGGCGAACACACGGCACGGTCTTCGTAGACGCCGCAGGACACTGCGCCGAGGTCACTGATGAATCCTGTGGCCCTGCTGTATGGTTCCGGGCCCGCCCAGGCCTCGATCACGGCAGCCTCGGCGACGAAGTACTGGACCACGCTCAGTTGCGCCCAGCCTCCAATGGTCGCCCTCGTACTCCTGACGTCGGGAAGGAAGGTTCCGGCCGCTGCCGGTGCTGCCGCATGCCCATTCATGGTGGCCAGCCTAGCGGTGTTCGGGCAGCGCCCCGGCAGCTTGTATGCTTGTAGTCGTGTCCGGTCACGGAGCTCCAGGAATGGAACTCCGGGCATCCAGCACAGGCCCTCGTAGCTCAGTGGATAGAGCACGGCTCTCCTAAAGCCGGTGTCGTTGGTTCGATTCCAATCGAGGGCACTTGAATGACCAGCAGCCGATCCAAGACCTGCGGGCCTACCTGGCCGGCAGCTGGACTGTGGAGCGGACACTCCTTGACCGCGCGTCGGGCACCAACGGAACCTTTTCCGGCGTCGTGCGTTACACGGAGAACCCCGACGGCGGGCTGGACTACCGCGAAGACGGAACCATGACCTGGCCTACCCATTCCGGCCCGGCCTTCCGCGAGTATGTTTTGAAGCCGGGTGCAGGGCCGGAAATGATGGACGTGTTCTTCCCCGACGGCAGGCCCTTCCACGTGATGAGTTTCAGCGAGGACGCCAACCAGGACAAACACTGGTGCGATCCCGACGCGTACCGGGTCAGCTACGTCATGGAGGGCCCGGATGCGTTCAGTTTCAGCTGGGACGTCGTGGGGCCTGCGAAGGACTTGCTGCTCGAATCGCATTTGAGGAGGCAGCCGTGAACGGGGATGTGATTGTCGTCAGCGCCGTCTGCGTCTATAACGCCAAAGGCGAGCTGCTCACGGTCCGCAAGCGTGGCACGGACAAGTTCATGCACCCCGGGGGCAAGCCGGAGCCGGGCGAGACCGCGGCTGAGGCCGCGTCCCGCGAGTTGTTCGAGGAAGTGGGCATCGAGATCGCCCCGCACGTGCTGGAACCGTTGGGCGTATGGCTCGCAGTTGCCGCCAACGAGGCCGGGACGAACATCGAGGCCACGGTCTTCAGCGCGCCCGGAACGTGGGAAGCGCGCCCCTCTGCGGAAATCGCGGAGATCCGCTGGCTGGACTTGTACGCACCGCTGCCCGACGACCTCGCGCCGCTGCTCACGGATCACGTTCTGCCGGCCCTCGCCGCACCCAAGTAGGTCACCCAAGTAGGTCGCATTTAAGCACGTTTAGAGCGGTCAAAACGCGCACAAATGCGACTCAGTTGGGCTAACGTTCAGGAACGGCTTCCTGGGCGACGGCTGCCGCTTCCTCGAACTGCGTTCGGTACAACTCCGCGTAGCGGCCGTCCGCTGCGAGGAGCTCCGCGTGCGTACCCCGCTCCACGATCCTGCCGTCCTCAACCACCAGGATCATGTCGGCCGCCCGGATAGTGGACAGGCGGTGGGCAATCACGACGGCGGTACGCCCCTCGAGTGCCTCACCCAAGGCCGCCTGGACGGCGGCTTCGTTGGTGGAGTCGAGCGCGGCGGTGGCTTCGTCGAGGATGACCACCCGCGGCTGCTTGATGAGCAGGCGGGCGATGGTGAGCCGCTGCCTTTCACCACCTGAGAGCCTGTAGCCCCGCTCCCCCACCACGGTTTCCAGTCCGTCGGGCAGGGAACGGATCATGGGCTCCAGGCGGGCCCTCCGCAGAACTTCCCACATGTCGTCCTCGGTGGCGTCCGGCCGGGCGAGACGAAGGTTGGAAGAGATGGTTTCGTGGAACAGGTGCCCGTCCTGCGTCACCATGCCCAGGGTGTCCCGCAGGGAATCAAAGCGGGCATCACGCACATCCGTCCCCGTGCCAGGTCCGTTGCCGCCCAAACGGACCGCGCCGGAGTCGACGTCGTAGAGCCTGGACAGCAACTGCGCCACCGTGGACTTGCCCGCGCCGGACGAACCCACCAACGCGACGGTCTGGCCGGGTTCCACACGGAAGCTGATGCCATGCAGGACTTCCTCGCCGCCCCGGGTATCCAGGGTGGATACTTCCTCAAGCGAGGCCAGCGAGACCTTGTCCGCGGACGGGTAGGAGAAACGCACGTCGTCGAATTCCACGGCCACCGGTCCGGCCGGAACAGCAACGGCGTCGGGCTTTTCCGTGATCAGCGGCTTCAAATCGAGTATTTCGAAGACCCGTTCAAAGCTGACCAGTGCGCTCATGATTTCGACACGGGCATTGGACAGCGCAGTCAACGGTGCGTAAAGGCGTGTCAGCAGCAGGGCAAGGACCACGACGTCGCCCGGGGCGAGTTGTCCGCCGATGGCCAGCCAACCACCCACTCCATAGACCAGCGCCAACGCCAAAGCCGAAACAAGCGTCAACGCCGTGACAAAGGTGAACTGCAGCATGGCCGTGCGGATTCCAATGTCACGCACGCGTCCCGCCCGGGCAGCAAATTCACGCGATTCCTCGTCCGGCCGCCCGAAGAGCTTCACCAGGGTGGCGCCGGGCGCCGAGAACCTCTCGGTCATCTGCGTACCCATGGCCGCGTTGTGTGCTGCGGCCTCCCGGCGAAGATCGGCAAGCTTGGAGCCCATGCGTCGGGCCGGAATGAGGAAGATGGGCAGCAACACCATCGCCAGTACCGTCACAAGCCATGACGTGTTCAGCATCACGGCAAGCGTCAAGGCCAAGGCCACTGCGTTGCTGACCACGCCTGACAGGGTGCCGGCGAAAGCAGACTGGGCACCGATCACATCATTGTTCAGGCGGCTGACCAGGGCTCCGGTCCTCGTCCGCGTGAAGAAGGCGATGGGCATGCGTTGCACGTGATCGAAGACCCTCGTGCGGAGATCGACTATGACACCTTCACCAATGGTGGAGGACAACCACCGCGTGAGCAGGCCGACCCCGGCTTCCCCGATCGCCACCACGGCAATCAGGACGGCAAGCCAGGCCACAGTGCCGACCCCGGTGTTCGCGATGATTGCATCCACTACCTGACCGGCCAGCACAGGAGTGGCGACAGCCAGGATGGCCCCCGCAATCGACGCAATCACGAACGCCACCAGCTTGCCCTTGTGCGGCGCCGCGAAGCCAAGGACACGTTTCAGCGTCTCCTTGGAGAAGGGCTGCGAACCGCTCTGGGCACGCGTGATCTTGTACAGCGAGCTCCAGGCAACGCCGTCCATGCTCATGCGCGTTCCTCCCTGCCTTGGACGTGGTGCAGCTCCTGCACCGTGCCATTGTCCACGTGCCAGCGTGAATCGAGCCGGACATTCTCCAGCAGGCGCCGGTCGTGCGTGACAAGGAGCAACGCCCCCTCGTAGCTCTCCAAAGCCTCTTCAAGCTGCTCAATCGCCGGAAGGTCGAGATGGTTGGTGGGTTCGTCGAGCACCAGCAGGTTCACACCGCGAGCTTGCAGCAGTGCGAGCGCGGCACGGGTCCGCTCTCCGGGAGACAGCGAATCCACAGTGCGGGAGGTGTGGTCCGCTTTGAGGCCGAACTTGGCAAGGAGCGTGCGGACGTCCGCGCTGTTCCAGTCCACCAGCACCGCTTCCACTGCGTCGCCAAGCGGCCGCCCGCCGTCGAGCAGTCCCCTCGCCTGGTCGATTTCGCCGACGGCGACCGAGGCACCCATGGAGGCCTCGCCGTCGTCCGGCTTTTGCGTGCCAAGCAGCAACCGCAGGAGCGTGGACTTACCGGCGCCGTTGGGACCGGTGATGCCGATGCGTTCGCCGCCGTTGAGTTGGAGGTTCACCGGACCCAGCGTGAAGCCGCCCTGGCGTGCCACGACGTTGCGCAAGGTGGCGACGACGGCACTCGAGCGGGGTGCCTGGCCGATGCTGAACTGCAGCTGCCACTCTTTGCGGGGCTCTTCCACCTCGGTGAGGCGGGCGATACGCGACTCCATTTGCCGCACCTTCTGGGCCTGCTTTTCGGAAGATTCGGTGTTCGCGGCGCGGCGGATCTTGTCGTTGTCCGGGTTCTTCTTCATCGCGTTTCGGACACCCTGGGAACTCCACTCCCGCTGGGTACGTGCACGGGCAACGAGATCGGCCTTGGTGGAAGCGAACTCTTCGTAGCGTTCGCGGGCATGACGCTTGGCCACGGCACGTTCCTCGAGGAATGACTCGTAGCCGCCGTCATAGACGCCCACGGAATTCTGGGCGAGGTCCAGTTCCACCACTCTCGTGACGCAGCGGGCCAGGAATTCGCGGTCGTGGGACACCAGCACCACGCCGCCGCGCAGGCCTTGAACGAAGGTCTCCAAACGGTTGAGCCCGTCCAGGTCGAGGTCGTTGGTGGGCTCGTCCAGCAAGACTACGTCGAAGCGGCTGAGCAGGAGTGCCGCCAAGGCAACGCGGGCCGCCTGGCCACCGGAAAGTCCGGTCATCAGGGCGTCGCCGCCGAGTTCCAGGCCCAGATCGGCCAGGACAGCCGGAATCCGGTCCTCAAGATCGGCCGCGCCGGACGCCATCCAGCGGTCGAAGGCCAGGGAGTACGCATCGTCCGCACCGGGAGATCCGGAACCGAGTGCCCCGGCGGTGGCTTCCATATCGGCCGTAGCCTGGGCGCAACCCGTCCGGCGGGCGATATAGGCGGCGATGGTTTCGCCCTCTGTGCGCTCGTGTTCCTGCGGCAGCCAGCCAACGAAGGCGTCTGCGGGGGCCAACACGACTGTTCCCTCTTGTGGCTGGTCAGCCCCTGCCAGGATCCGCAGGAGCGTGGATTTACCGGCTCCGTTGGCGCCCACCACGCCCACGACGTCGCCCGGTGCCACCGTGAGGGAAAGCTTCGAAAAGAGGGTACGGTGGCCGTGACCACCGGCAAGGTCCTTGGCCACCAAAGTTGCAGTCATTCTCTGTCCTCTCACAGCCCGCTGCTCCCACGGGCATGGAAAAACCCGCTGGTCCGGACTTGGGGGGTGTACGGACCAACGGGTTCAAGCATCAAGCATAATTCAATGTGGCGTCTGCGTAAAATCAATTCGTACTCCACTTTGAACCTTCCCTGCGCATGGCCGGGAACCGCCCGTTTGAAAGATCCAGAAAGCCCTACATGCCCCTTCAGTCCAAGGCATTCCAACGCTGGCTTCACGGCGTTGCGCCCGACGCCAGCACGGCGGATGTCTGCAGGATCTCCGGAATCAAACGAACAACCCTTGCTCAACAGTTGGTTCGGGGCAAGGTAGCGGAGTCCACCTTGGTCAGCATCAGCCGCGGCTTCAACATTGATCCCGTCCAGGCACTGGCCACCTTCGACCTCTACGCGGATCTCCGCGGGGAGCCGGTTCCCCCGACTGCCTGCGAACTGGTGAGCCAGATCGCCACGATCGACCTGCTCCGTGCGGTGGTGGAACGCAGCGAACCTGGTTCCGTTCCTGCGTCAAGACTTTCGGCCACGCCGCACCCTACCGCCGTGCGGAACTGGGTGGACGCCATCGACGACGGCGAGTTGCGGCACCGGGTCAGCGAAGCCACCGGGATCGCACCCCAGAACTTCTCCGCCCACCTCACTGCCAACAGGCTCCCGCCCGAACTGGCTATCGCGACATCGCGCGCGGCCGGCGTTGGACCGGCCGGCGGCCTCATAGCGGGCGGACTGATCACCGAAGCGGAGGCCGGATGGCCGCCCAACGGCCGCAAAGAAGCACTCGACCGCATGACGCTGGGCGAACTTGTCACTCTTGCCGGAGAACGGCTCCAGGCGTTGGGCAAGACCCTCAAGCGCCAGGAACAAGACCACGAACGCACTGAACGAATTTGGGAGAATCTCGGATGACGGCCGTCCTGCCCTGGGCAACGCTGATTGTTTGCCTCGCAATCACCATTGCCCGGGTCCCGAGCCTGCTCCGCGGCGAGAACCGGGTAGTTTTCCATATCTTCGCGCTGATCACCCTCGACATCCTCCTGAGCATCGAAGGCCCCTACCTTGCCATCGACGCCGTGCTCGGCGGCATGAATATCACGAACCTCATTTTGCGGTTCCTGCTGTACGGAACGTTCCTGCTCATGGGTTTCAAAATCGCCACTGCTTTCGACTCCCCCTCCGCCGTCCGTGCCATCAGGGGACCGTGGGGATTGACGGTTCTTGGCGTGACGGCAGCCCTCACAGCGTATTTCTTCGTCATCACGGATACGCGCGGCTCAACGGCAGGCATGTCGGGATTGGCCTGGGGCCCCTCCATGGAAGCCTATGCAGCCCTTGGACGCTTCTATCCGGGATATGTCTCCGCGTGCTTGCTGCCGGCGATCTGGCGCACAGTGGTGGGGCGTGCTCCCGTTCTGTTGCGCGGTGCGTCAGGGCTCTTGTTCCTTGGGCTGACGCTGCTCCTGCTGTCCCAACTCTTCCCCTTGATCCCGCCGATGCACCACTGGCTACGGTCGCTGATCAACTACTCGGCGGTGCTGGCAACCGCCATCGGACTGGCCGGAATCTGGTTTTCCAAGACGGTGGCAAGAAGAAAAGCACGACGCATGGCGTAAGACTTTCACAAAACCATTAGATCGTGGCACAATCATGAATGTGTGAAAGCGGCTGCAGCCTGACACCGGAATCAGAGAACGGGTTTCCGGTGGATGTGGCGCCCACTGGATCACAATTGGGGGGATGAGTGGTGGCGGGCTGTTGGGGACCGCCCCCACTCAGCCTTTTTAACGGCACTTCCTGCGCGATCCAAGCAAGCCCATCCCGCGCACGGACTTCCAGCACGGCAAATCATCGCGGGGCCGTGACTAAGATGGCTCCATGAACAGCCTTCGCACGCGCCGCTCCCTGCTCGCAGCCACCCTGCTCTCTGCCGCCCTTGCACTGTCTGCGTGTGGCGGAGGCTCCTCGACTGGAGCCCAGACGGGAGGCGATACGTCACTCTCCGACGTGAAGTCCAAAGGCGAGCTGGTCATTGCGACTGAAGGAACCTACCGCCCCTTCAGCTTCCACGCGGACGGTGCCGGCGAACTCACGGGCTTCGACGTCGAGATCGCCAAGGCCGTGGCAGAAAAGCTTGGCGTGAAGGCCAGCTTCCAGGAAACCCAGTTCGACGGTATTTTCGCCGGCCTCGATGCCAAGCGCTTCGACACCATCGCCAACCAGATCTCCATCAACGATGAACGCAAAGCAAAGTACGACTTCTCGACGCCCTACACCATTTCCACGGGCGTCGTTGTCACCAAGTCGGATAACTCCAGTATCAACAGTTTCGCCGACCTCAAGGGCAAGACCACGGCACAGTCGCTGACCAGCAACTTCTACAAGATGGCCGTTGATGCCGGTGCCAATGTCCAGGCCGTCGAAGGGTGGGCGCAGTCGGCAACCTTGGTCCAGCAGGGCCGCGTGGATGCAACAGTGAACGACAAGCTCACGTACCTGGACTACGCCAAGACGACTCCCGACTCGGGCTTGAAGGTCGCAGCGGAAGCACCGGACAAGACCGAGAGCGCTTTCGTGTTCCGCAAGGGCTCCACGGAACTTGCCAACGCAGTGGACAAGGCCCTTGCAGACCTGCAGTCCGACGGAACCCTGGCAAAGATTTCGGACAAGTACTTCGGCGCGGACGTCACCAAATAGATGAACTGGGACCTCGTCTGGAGTTCCTTCGGACCAATTATCACCGGCGCGGTCACAGGGACAATCCCACTGACTCTGGCGTCCTTTGCGTTCGGGCTGGTTTTGGCTTTGCTCGTTGCCCTGATGAGGCTCAGCCCCAACTGGCTGGTGTCCGGCATTGGCCGCTTCTACGTCTCGGTGATTCGCGGAACGCCACTGCTGGTGCAGCTCTTCGTCATTTTCTTCGGGCTTCCAAGCATCGGTGTGCGGCTGGATCCGTGGCCCAGCGCCATCATTGCGTTCTCCCTCAACGTGGGCGGTTACGCAGCCGAAATCATCCGGGCAGCCATCCTGTCCGTGCCCAAGGGTCAGTGGGAGGCCGGGCACACCATCGGCATGTCCCGGCCGCAGACGCTGGTCCGGATCATCCTGCCCCAGGCGGCCCGGGTCTCTGTGCCCCCGCTGTCGAACACCTTCATTTCCCTCGTCAAGGACACCTCGCTCGCTTCCCTGATCCTGGTCACTGAACTCTTCCGCAATGCACAGCAGATCGCCGCGTTCAGCCAGGAATTCATGATCCTCTACCTGCAGGCAGCCCTGGTCTATTGGGTCATCTGCTTGATCCTTTCCACAGCGCAATCCGCTGTGGAAAGGAGATTGGACCGCTATGTCGCCCACTGATGCACTCCAGCCGCACGAGCCCAGGGTCACGTCGGTCCTCAAGGCACGGAACCTCGCCAAAGCCTTCGGCAGCAACGTAGTGCTCCGCGACATCGACATCGACATCCTTCGCGGCCAAGTGGTCGCCCTGATCGGGCCTTCCGGCTCGGGCAAAACCACCGTCCTGCGCTCGCTCAACGGCCTGGAAATTCCCGACGGCGGCACGGTCACCTTCGGGAGCACCGAACAAGACACTGCCGGCCTGTCCATCGATTTCGGGACCAATGTCGGCAAGAAGGACATCGCGGCGCTTCGGGACCGCAGCGCCATGGTGTTCCAGCACTACAACCTGTTCCCCCACATGACAGTGCTGAAGAACATCATCGAGGGCCCGGTCCAGGTGCAAAAGCGTCCTAAAGCTGAGGCGATCGCCGAAGCCGAACGCCTCTTGGAGCGGGTTGGCTTGGCGGATAAACGCGACGCCTACCCATTTGAGCTCTCCGGTGGCCAGCAGCAGCGTGTCGGCATCGTCCGCGCACTCGCGCTCAAGCCCCAACTCCTGCTCTTTGACGAGCCCACGTCAGCCCTTGACCCTGAACTCGTGGGAGACGTCCTGGCCGTGATCAAGGAGCTTGCCGAAGAAGGCTGGACCATGGTGATCGTCACCCACGAGTTGTCCTTCGCCCAACATGTGGCGGACGAGGTCATCTTCATGGATGGGGGCGTCGTGGTGGAGCGCGGCCCGGCTGCCGAGGTGCTGCGTGCACCCCGGCAGGAACGGACCCAACTCTTCGTGAAGCGCCTACAGCACGACGTCTAGTTGCCCGCCACCGGGCGGGCAAACCGTAGCGTAACCAGTTGGAAGGGTCGAAGCACCAACTCCGCGGCGCCCTGCACGTTACTGGCGCCCGGCATCCCATCAATAACTGCGGCACCGGCAACACCAGGGGCGTCCACCGGCCGTTCGAGCAGGTCAGTGGCCTGCACGCCGTGGGCCTCGAAGTTTGCCCGTACCACTCCCTTGGACCGCTGCCCCAAGGATTCGTAGAGGCGCACGATGACGTCTCCGGATCCGTCCTCCGCCAGCTTGACGGCTTCCACCACGATGCCGGGGTTGGACACCGACAGCAGCGGCTCCACAGGGCGGCCGCCGTTCACGAATCGTGGCTTCAGGTTGGTGCGGTAACCCTCTTCGACGGCGTCTGCGATTCCCGCCCCGGGACGCACGGACAGTTCGAGGGTGTGCTCTCCGCGATCGGCCTCGGGATCAGGGAACCTGGCCGAGCGCAGCAGCGAGACGCGTACCGTCGTCGTGGTTCCGCCATCCTCGCGCACTGCCCTGGTGACGTCGTGGCCGTAGCTTGAGGCGTTGCTGACTGCAACTCCATACCCGGGTTCGGCAACGTGGATCCAGCGGTGGGCACAGATCTCGAATTTCGCCGCTTCCCAGGACGTATTGGTGTGCGTGGGCCGGAAGACATGGCCGAACTGAGTCTCCGAGGCTGATCTGTCCGCCCTGACATCCAGAGGGAAGGCGATTTTCAGCATCTTTTCGCGTTCCTGCCAGTCAACGGTGGTGACGATCCCGAGGGACTCCGCCCCGGCGTCGAGGGTTAGGCGTTGCGTAATGGTCGAGGCACCTACCGTACGCTTGACGACGACGACGGCGCCGGCCGCCGTGCGCTCAAGGGCAACGGCTTCAGCGTGGGTCAGCGGAGTGACGTTGTGCCGGTAGAACTCCTCGATGTCCCAGGCATCCCACTCGTTGGGTGTGTCCCGGAACAGTTCCAGCAGGTTGCCGGCGTGGCCGGGTGCGATTGCTTCCCGGCCGCTGGCGTGGTCCATGAGCGAGGTCAGCAAACCGTCCCTGTCCACGACGGCTCGAATGATCCCGTTGTCCAGGACGAAGCCGCCGTCGTTTTCCGAGACATCTACCGCGGGACCGATGATGTTTGCTTCGGCGGCGCCCAGTGCCGGCACTCCGTTGCGCTTGTGCGGGGCTGCGTTGAGCAGGAACGGGGTCTCACCTGCCCCCACCAACGCGTGTGCTGCCCCGGCGATGATGGCCTCGAGGTCGCGGGCTATGGCTTGGTAGTTGCGTTCTGCATCCTGGTGGACCCAGGCGATGGAGCTCCCCGGCAGGATGTCGTGGAACTGCTGCAGGAGGACCAAATGCCACAGTCGCTTGAGCTCAGCCTCCGGATAGGAGTACGCCTCCCCCAGACGGACAGCAGCCGTGGAACACCACAGCTCAGCCTCCCGCAGAAGGTGTTCACTGCGTCGGTTGCCCTTCTTGGACTTGGCCTGGCTCGTGTAAGTTCCGCGGTGCATTTCGAGGTACATCTCCCCGACCCACACAGGCAGGTTGCTGTATTCCGCCTCGGCTTTGGTGAAGAAATCCTTCGCGGTGCCCAAGCGGACCTTCGGCGAACCTTCGAGGTCCCTGGTCCGGCGGGCCGCCGCCACCATCTCGCGCGTGGGTCCGCCGCCGCCGTCGCCGTAGCCGAACGGAACCAGTGACATCGTGCCTCGCCCGTGATCCCGATAGTTCCGCTCTGCGTGGGCAAGCTCGCGGGCATGCAGCTCAGCGTTGTAGCTGTCGACTGGCGGGAAGTGCGTGAACAAGCGCGTGCCGTCGATTCCCTCCCACGCAAACGTGTGGTGCGGCATCCGGTTCACCTTGTTCCAGGAAATTTTCTGGGTGAGGAACCACTTGGAGCCGGCAGCTTTGACGATCTGCGGCAAAGCGCCTGAGTAGCCGAAGGAATCGGGAAGCCAGGCCTCTTGGCACTCCACGTCAAATTCCCTCAGGAAGAAGCTCTTGCCTTCCACGAATTGTCGCGCCATGGCCTCGCCACCGGGCATGTTGGTGTCCGACTCCACCCACATGCCGCCCACCGGGACGAACTGCCCGGCCTTGACCTTCTCCCGGATGCGGACGAAGAGCTCGGGAAAGAACTCCTTGATCCAGGCCATTTGCTGGGCCGAAGAACACGAGAAAATAAAGTCCGGGTTCTCGTCCATCAGCGCCACCACGTTGGAGAAGGTGCGGGCGCACTTGCGGATGGTCTCGCGGACGGGCCACAGCCATGCGGAGTCGATGTGAGCGTGCCCCGTTGCCAGGAGTTCGTGTGCGGAAGCATACGCGGGCCGTTTGAGGACCTCCGCCAAGGCCTGGCGTCCGGCGGCTGCCGTGCCGGGGATATCGTCCGGGTCCATGATGTCCAGCATTCGTTCCAAGGCCCTGAGGATCTCATGGCGTCGGGGCTGGTCCATGGGAAGCTCGTGCATGAGCCCGCTCAAGGTCCATACGTCCTGGTTCAGCTCCCAGACGGTCTCATTGAGTTCGGCAATGGCAATGCGGCCGAGCCTGTAACGGGGTTCGTCCCCGGACGTTGCTTTGTCGCCCAAGGGGGTCGGGGCGAAGGACCAGCCCTGCGCTACGTCCGGGTTGGCTGCTGCCTCCACATAAAAGTCGACGGACAGTCCGCCGCCCAGCAGCTTAAGCGGGACGTGGTAGTTCCGTGGCGAGATGGCTTTGATGATGCTGCCATCGGCCCGCCAAGCCGTCCCCTCGCACTGGAACCCGGGAACATCGCTGTTGAAGCCGAGGTCCACGATAATCTCCACGACTGTTCCGTCCGTGGACCCCCAGCCCTCGGGAACCTCGCCCTGAAGGCGAAGCCACTTGGTACTCCAGGCCTTCCCCCACGGCGCGCCCGCTTCCTGGGGCGTGAACAGTTGCCGCATCGCCTCGGCCGCGGGAACAGGCTCTCCGGGAGCCTCCCAGCTGCTGAGTTCCAAGGGAACGGATCTGCCGTAAATAGCCGGCAGGATGCGTTCCCGAACGAAACGGTCGAGACGCTGCTCAGTTATCCGGCGGTCGTCGTGCAATGAGTTCCCCTTAGGCGTTGCTGGATGCGTGGCTGGATGACCTTGCCCAAACCGCCAGGCGTTGGCGGCATTTTCGAGAAGCCAGCGCTTCCATTCGATGGATAAAATCTACGTCGTTCCAGCTCAATAGCCAAGTGATGGAGGACTATCCCCGCGCCTCGACGGCAGTCTCGTCCAAAATGCGGTCCCTTCCCGCATACACATTCAGGCTTTCGCCGCGGCTGAAGCCCACCAAGGTAATGCCTGCCTCGTCTGCAAGCTCCGCGGCGAGGCTCGACGGCGCACTGACAGCCGCCAAAACAGGAATTCCCGCCATGGCTGCCTTCTGGACCAGTTCGAACGATGCCCTGCCGGAAACCTGGAGGACGGTACCTTTCAGGGGCAGCATGCCTGCGCGCAAGGCCCAGCCGACCACCTTGTCCACCGCGTTGTGCCTGCCCACATCTTCACGCAGGCACAGCAGCTCGCTTGTGCCGTCGTCGTGAATCCTGAAAAGTCCGGCGGCATGTACCCCGCCTGTCTTCGAGAACACGGCCTGTTCCTCGCGCAACCGGTCCGGGAGGGCCGCCAGCGCGCGCACCGGAACGGTGACGTCGTCGTCCTTCGGCGCATGCCGTGACGATTTCCGGACGGCTTCGATCGAATCCGTTCCACAAATGCCGCAGGAGCTTGAGGTATAGACATTCCGCCCTGTGTCGGGCCGTTCAACGTCGGGCCGCAGCTGCGCGTCCACCACATTGAACGTCTGCACGCCGTTCTCGTCCTCGCCCGCGCAAAAACGCTCGGACACCAATTGGCCCGGCTCCCAGATGATGCCTTCAGAGACAAGGAATCCTGCCACAAGGTCAAAGTCGTCACCCGGGGTGCGCATGGTCACCGAGAAGGACATGTCGCCCAGCCGGATCTCCAGTGGCTCTTCCACCGCCAGGACATCCTCCTTGAAGCGGACCGGATGTTCCAGTGCTTGGGGTGAGCCGTCCAGGACGAACTTGTGCAGTTTCCGGCGCTGTGTCACGCGTCCCACGTCAGGATCCGTTCTCCTCGTTGGTTTGGTGCCTCACGAACCGCACCGTCATGGCTTTGTAACCGGGAGTGTTGGATTCCCGGGCCACGAGTTCGCGGTGCACCAAGGCGTTCGCCTCAGGGAAGTAGGCTGCGGCACAACCCTTGGCCGTGGGGTACGCGATGAGACGGAACCTGTTGGCCCGCCGTTCGGTTCCGGCGAAGGTCGAGATGACGTCCACCAGGTCCCTGTCCTGGTACCCCAGGCCGGCCAGATCGTCCTCGTGGACCAGTATCACCCGGCGGGCGTCGGACACACCCCGGTAACGGTCGTCCAAGCCGTAGAACGTGGTGTTGTACTGATCGTGGCTGCGGACCGTCTGGAGGATCAGGTGGCCCGCCGGCGCTTCAAGGTATTCGAGCGGGCTCACAGTAAAGCGCGCCTTGCCGATGTCCGTGGCGAACGTCCGGGTGTCGCGCGGGGGGTTCGGGAGGACGAAGCCGTTCTTGGTGCGGACGCGTGCGTTGAAGTCCTCGAAGCCCGGAATGACGCGGGAGATGTGGTCCCGCACAACGTCGTAGTCTTCGGCCATGGCACGCCAGTCAACGCCGTGATCGTCCCCGAGCGTGGCTTGGGCCATACGGGCCACAATCACCGGCTCGCTCAGGAGGTGCTCTGAGACCGGTTCGAGCCTGCCCTGGGTCTTGTGGATGACGGACATCGAGTCCTCCACGGACAGGAACTGCTTGCCTTTGGGGTGCTTGTCATCGGTGTCCGTCCGCCCCAAGGTAGGCAGAATCAGGGATGTCCGGCCGTGGACCACGTGGGCCCGGTTAGGCTTCGTCGAGATGTGGACCGTGAGTCCGGCCTTCTTGAGGCCTTCCTCCAAAGCGTGGGTGTCCGAGCCCGCCGCAGCAAAGTTTCCGCCCATGGACACGAACACATCCACCTCGCCCTTCTCCAGGGCGTGCTGGGTTTCCACGGAGTCGTAGCCGTGCTCGCGCGGCATGCGGAAGCCGAATTCCTTGTCCAGCGCGGCGAGGAACGTTTCCTTGGGCTTTTCCCAGATGCCCATGGTGCGGTCGCCCTGCACGTTCGAGTGGCCCCGCACCGGACAGGCACCGGCTCCCCGCTTGCCGAAGTTGCCCTGGAGCAGGAGCAGGTTGATGATCTCTTTGAGAGTGTCCACTGAGTGGGGCTGCTGCGTCAGTCCGAGCGCCCAGCAGATAATGGTGGCTTTGGATTTGGCCAGCATGCCCGCCACCGTGGTGATCTCCTCACGGGAAAGGCCAGTGGCCCGCTCCGTCTCGTCCCAGTCCAGCACCGATCGTGCCCTGGCATAGGCTTCGAAGCCTTCGGTCTGCTTGCCGATGAAGGACTTGTCGACGACCGTTCCCGGGTTGCGCTTCTCCTCTTCCAGGAGCAGGTGGCCCAGCGCTTGGAACAGGGCGAGGTCCCCGCCCACCTTGATCTGAAGGAACTCATCCGCGATGGTGGTGCCGCCGCCGATCACACCGTTCAACGACTGCGGGTCCTTGAAGTTCAGGAGCCCGGCTTCCGGGAGCGGGTTCACAGCAACAACCTTGCCGCCGTTGTTCTTGCAGTCGCGGAGTGCCGACAACATACGCGGGTGGTTGGTTCCGGGATTCTGGCCCACCACGAACACCAATTCGGCGTGGTGGATGTCCTCCAGGGAAACCGTGCCCTTGCCGATGCCAATGGTGGGGTTGAGTGCGCTGCCCGAGGACTCATGGCACATATTGGAGCAATCCGGCAGGTTGTTGGTGCCGAGGCTGCGGGCGAACAACTGGTACATGAACGCGGTCTCGTTGGCCGTGCGACCGGACGTGTAGAAGACACAGCGGTCCGGCGTGGTGGCGTTGATGTGTTCACCGATCAGCGCGAAGGCTTCGGTCCAACTGATGGGTGAATAGTGCGTATCTCCGGGCTTGATGACCACGGGTTCGGAAATCCGGCCCTGGCTGCCCAGCCAGTACTCGGTCTTGTCTTCAAGGTCGGCAATGGAGTGCTCGGCCCAGAAGGAGGCCCCGACAGTCCGCGTGGTGCTTTCCTCCGCGATGGCCTTGGCGCCGTTTTCGCAGAATTCCGCCGGGCTTCGCCGCCCTGTAATGGACTCCGGCCAGGCACAGCCGGGGCAGTCGAACCCGTCGCGCTGGTTGACCCTCAGCATTGAGCGGACAGTACGCGCCACTCCGGCTTGGGAGTAACCCCTTTCAAGGGCGACCGTCACGGCCTTGACGCCTGCCGCTGCTCGTTTGGGTGCGTGGATCTTCGGGTCATCCTCATTGATGTCCTGTTCGGGAGCCTGCCTGTTCATAACTCCATCATTACCTGTCCGGACACCCACTGGCCACCTGCGTCCACTGCGGGCGTCAAGCGTCCAGGCCGCTCCAGTCCACAGGTCCCGACGGGGCTTTCTTCTGCTGGCGCACCGGCGCCTTGCGGGCCTTGTCCTCCTTTGGCTTGGGAGCAGGCAACGGCTTGCCCCAGGGCAACGGAAAGGCGGGGACAAGTTCACCCATCTGCACGCCGTGCGGGGGCACCACCATGACTCCATCCGCGCCCGCCAGGCCCCGCATCATCCCGGGACCTGCGTATTGGGCCGGCGAGGCCAATCCATACACCAGCCTGAACGGCATCAAGCGTGTCCGGCCGGGATCGGGATCGATCATGGCGCCACTTGGGACTTCGCCGACGTCTTCCAACTGACGGTGCCCGAGGGCTGCCAGGAGAGGCCCGCCAACCGTGAACAGTGCCATCATGGCGGCCAGGGGGTTGCCCGGCAGGCCCAGGATGAAGCGTCCGTCCGGAAGTTCAGCCAACACGGCAGGATGCCCGGGACGCATGGCGATGCTATCGATGAGAAGGCTACCGCCCAGTTCTGCCACCGCCTTCCGGAAATGGTCCGTCCCTGAGCGTCCGGTACCGCCGGTAGTTATGACGACGTCGGCAGGCGGCAGGGCTTCTGCCTCCGGTTCCGCTTCAGGCTCAACGTCCTGCAAAGCTTGCAGCCACTCGTCGTAGCTGTCCCCCACTCTGAGCTGTTCGCCTTGGATGCCGCCCAGGAGCTCAACCACCGCACCCAGCTGTGGTCCAAAGGTGTCCCGGACCTGGCCGGGCGCCGGGACGCCCTCAGCGACGACCTCGGAGCCTGTCATGAGGAACCGCACCAAGGGCTTGCCCAGGACATCCACTTCATCCAGGCCCGCCAGTGCTGCCAAGGCAATGTGGGCAGGGTTCAGCACCGTTCCGGCTTTGATGAGGACTTCACCTTCGGCGGCTTCCTCCGCTGCCTTGCGGATGTGCTGTCCGTTGCGCGGCTCGCCCGGCTTGGCTCCGCCACCGAGCGCCAGGACAGGAAGGCCGTCCTCGTCCGTGGTGATAATCCCGCTTTCGCTGCGTAACACCGCTTTGGCTCCCGGCGGAATGAGCCCTCCGGTGACGATAGGACTTGCTTGGTGGGGAGCGAGTCTCTGCCCGGGCTCGCTGAGGATCCACGGCCCGCTTCCATTGACCGCCCACCCGTCCATGGCAGACGACGCGTAGTGTGGCATGTCCTGGACGGCCAGGACGTCCGATGCCAGCGTCCTCCCCAAGGCGGCCTTGAGGAGGACAGGGCTCGCCGGAATGGGAGCAGCGACGTCAAACGCGCGCTGCCGGGCCTCGTGCCATGTGTGTGCCGCGTGGTGGCCCTGCCCGGGGGCCTCGGTCATTCCGCCTCGGTCCCCGGCTCCAAGTACTGCTTGGCGACCTGGCGGGCAAGGCCCAGGGCAGCACTCATGGCTGCGTCGTCGTTGGCCTGCCCGATTCCCCGGGCCATGCCCGCAGCGTAGCCGGCAATGAACGTTGTAAGGGGAGCGGCAGGACGAACCACGGAATGCGCAGCAACCCCCGCCACTGCGAGGACCTCGTTGATGTCCACTTCCACGCCCTCAAGCTCAAACGCCTGCAACAGTGTGCGGCACCATTCCTCGAGCGTCTCTTCCTGGCCCTTCATGTCCGCCTCCAGCTCGTTGTGTATGCCCAAAGCCGCGGCGTCATCCCACGTGTCCACATCATCCGTGGATCCGTTAGGGACGGTAACGCCCAGCAGGTTCAGCCTAGCAAGCAGCCGGAACACCGAAGAGTTCGTTAATCCGGCACCCTCCGAAGCTACGGCCACTTCCTTTTCCAAGGCACTCGTCCGATAGATCCCCAGCAGGGGTTGCTTCCTGTCGTCGGCAGACACGGCCATGGCGCCGTCCACGTGTGGATGCGCTTCCAACTGTTCCCACAGCGAGGGGATGCCACGGGAAGCATGGGGCATGTCGCACGCCAGGACAAGCGTCCACGGCGACGCGTCTCCACTCTTGCGCAGCGCCGCCAAGCCGGCAGCGATCGCCGCCGCAGGGCCGGCAAAAGCAGGTTCTTCACGCGCGGACAGAACACCGTGTGGCAAAGCGTGGCCGTCCGGGCCTACCACAACTACTGAAGAAGCACCCCGAACAGCCTGCAGTGTACGCGAAAGGAGGGTACCGCCGTCGTACTTCAAACCGGGCTTGGGCACGCCGCCGAGACGGGTGGCCCTGCCACCCGCCAGTATCACGGCGTTGAATTCCATCCGCCCAGACTACCGGGACGGACGGCGTTCAACAGAAATCGATCAGGCGGCGGATTCCGGCAACAGGAACGGGTCCCAGTCCGGCGCAGGTTTCTCGAGTTCTTTGATCTGCCACATGGTTCCAGTGGGCACGCCGGGCGTGAAACGAAGTTTCCAACCCATCTCGGCGAGGGTCTGGTCGCTCTTGGCGTTATTGCATTTCAAGCACGCCGCAACCAGGTTTTCCCAGGAATCCGCGCCGCCCCTGGACTTGGGGTGGACGTGGTCTATGGTGTGGGCTGTTTTACCGCAGTAGGCGCAGCGGTGGCCGTCGCGGCGGAGAACTCCGCGGCGGCTCACGGCAGTGATCCTGTTGTACCGCGGACGGATGTAGCGGTTGAGAAGAATCACGGAGGGTCGTCCGAGAATCTCCTGCGGCCCGACGACAGGCTCGTCGCCTTCGGCCACTACGCTAGCTTTTCCAGTCAGCACAAGGACCAGTGCCCGGCGGAAGGTCACAACCGCCAGCGGTTCATATCCAGCATTCAGAACGAGTGTGCGCATGCACGTACCTCTTCACGGCCGCACCCGTCAGGGGCACGAGGGCCGGCTGCCCTCTGCTTGTACGGGCTGTGGATCGACAAGATAAGGGTAAACACTTATATGCCATATCAACGAATTATTCTGTCGATTAGCTGGCAGTGTCCGCCAAAGTTCACGTGCGGGACACCTTGCAGGAAGGTGGCTGGCGGTGGGGCGCACCAAGCAAAGCTTTTAAAGGGGAACACCCCGCCGGCAAGAGCCTGCGGGGTGTTTCCTGGAGCTTGGGTTTAGCCGTTGACCCGGATGTATACGGGGCCGCCGCCAACGTTGGCGCTGAACAATGCCGTGGTGGATCCGTTCCATCCGCCATGCACTGCCATACCGTTGCCGACGTACACGGCGATGTGGGCAAGTCCGCCGTAGCCGCCGTTGGCGTAGTAGAGGAGGTCGCCGGGCTGGGCTTCGGCTGCACTGACGGTGCGGCCCAGCGAGAGGTAACCGGCCGGCCAGTCGTGGAAGTTGATACCGACGGCCGCCAGGGAGTTGGTTACCAACATGGTGCAATCCTGGGTCACACCCAATTGGGCGTAGGCCGCTGCGGCAATGGCTGCGCCCAAGCCGCTGGAAGCCGCCGGAGCTTTCGCCGAAGGTGCCTCGTTGGTGACAGCGAGTTTGGCGGTACCGGACTGCGTGGCAGCGGAGCCTGCCGTTGCAGCCGGGGCTTCAGCCTTGGCAGGCGCCTTCTCTTCCACGGGAGCCGGAGCCTCCACCGTGGTAACAACCGGGCTCTCGTAAGAGATCGCCACAGTGGAATCGGCAGCGATGGTGGCCTGGGAAACTGCCTGGACGTCGAGCGTGGACGTGGCCGTCGATTCACGCTGGACGTTGGTGTCCGCCGCGTTGGCAGCGACGCCGCTGGTCAGGACCAGGCCCGAGGCAGCGGCAATGACTGCAGCCTGGCGGCCAACGCCACCGGCGTTGTCGCTGACAGCTTTGGCGATCACGGCGAGGGAGCTGGTCTTGGGGGCCTCAGCGCGATGCCGTGCAACTTTGTTGGCACTGGTCATGATGACTCTCTTTTCGTGTCCGCGCACGGTTGGGGACGGCGCGGGTCATGGGCCGACCAGCACTTGGGGGGCATGCTGGCCTGCCCCGAACGGGATGTTTTCTAGCGGAGGGTGTAGAAGGAGGACGAGCCGGTGGATGCCACGGAATGAAGCAGCGTTCCCTGGCTCGGGTTCAGCGCGCTGATCATCATGCCGTTGCCGACGTAGATACCCACGTGGGCCCCGCCGTTCTGCATGACGAGGTCGCCGGGAGCGGGTGTGCTGGTGGGAGTCATAGCCGTCCAGGCGTTGACGCGGGGAATGCTGATGCCGGCCTGCGCGTAGACCCACTGGGTGAATCCGGAGCAGTCCCAGCCGTTGGGGGAAGTACCGCCCCAGACGTAGGGGTGGCCGATGCCGGTGTAGGCGATGGCGGCAAGACCGGACGCCGCTGCGCTGGAGGCAGAATCCTTGGTTTTGGACGACTGGGCAGTCACGGCGCCGTTCGCCTGGTTGGCCGCGCCCTGGGCGCCACCGGTCTGTGTGCGTTGGGAGGCACGCTGGACCTTGGGGGCTTCCTTGGTTACCACGACGGGACTCTCGAAGGAAACGCTTGCGGTGGGTTCCGCGGTAACGACTGCGGTGGCAACCAGCTGCTGGGCGCCGGAGGCTTCCGTCGTGGAAACATCGGTGTCAGCCGCTTGGGCCGGGAGTCCGACGCTGAGAACGAGTCCAGAGGCTGCAGCCAGAACGGCGGCTTGGCGGCCTACGGTGCCAGCATTGCTGTGAACGGCTTTGGAAAGCGAGTTCAGCGGGTTCGTACGAACCGTTTCGGCGCGATGGCGCGCAGGGGTAGTGCGTGATGACACGAAGGTAGCCTCTCCCAATGCCTACGAGGTGAGCTGTCGGATTCGGATGGGAGTCATCCGGCCACGCGGCTTCCAAGGAAACTTTGCGACTTAACCCCAAGGCCTTCCGAAGAAGGCCAGAAGTGGTTCCCCCGCCCCTGCCAGACGAATTATGCGAACGGACCTTGAGTGGTGGCAGAGCTAGGCAATCCACTCAAGTGCATCGGCCCCCTAAAAAGCCGATGCGCTTTAGACGGTACAACAGAAGTTTGCGAATGTCACATTCAGGTCACGGGGCGTGTCATCAATGCGAGAGGTGACCATCAAATTTGCTTAGAGCCAGCTCATGGGGTCCACGACTTCGCCGTTGACCTGTACCTCGAAGTGGAGGTGGCAACCCGTGGAAGCACCAGTAGTGCCGCTCAAGGCAACAGTGTCGCCACGGCTGACGGTCTGACCGACCTTGACGGTGAAGGAGGAAAGGTGGTTGTAGGTGGTTTCAAGCCCGTTGCCGTGGTCCACCACCACGCGGTTCCCTCCACCGTACTCATGCCATCCCGCGAAAGTGACCTTGCCGGCAGCGGCGGCGTGCACCGCGGTACCGCACTGGGCCACGAAGTCCTGGCCCCGGTGGAAGTCGCCGGCACCACCCGTGAGGGGGCTGATTCGATACCCGAAGGGTGAAGCCGTGCTGAGCGTGTCCAAGGGGCTGCCAAGGCTGCCCACGGACGAAGCACGCTGGATGCTTTCCGCGGACTGGGCGCTCAACAGCTGCTTGAGCTTGCCGTCGGGGTCGGCAGCGGTGGCTACGGCAGCGCGGCTGAAGTCGATTTTGGCTGATGCAGCTGCTGAAACTTCCGGCTGGCTGCCGCCGGGAACGGTCAAGGCTGCCTCAGTCTGACCGGATTCCGAGGTGGCCATGACGGGGCTCGTGGCCGGCAGGCCGACAGTCAAGGCAAGGCCGGTGGCAGCGAGCGCAACGCCGGCTTTCTGCCCGACGCCACTGGCTGCGGCGAAGTCGGCTACCTGGCGCATCGGGCTCTTACGGCGGCGCACCTGGCGCTGGGTGTCGCGGGGCCGGATCTCCGTTACGACGCGGGCTGGCCGCAGCTCAGCAGCGGGGCCGGACGCACGGCGGCGACCCCTGACGTTCTGCGATGTCAAACTCTGTCCTCTCTGGAAAGCCTGCGAAGTTAGCTGTCGGATTCGGATCAGAGAGTTCAAAGACCCGGCCCGCACGAAGCGCACACGGCACACAGGTATCCCGGGAAGGACTTGCGTTAGTAGGCACTTCTGCTGCGGACTTCACCCCAAGGCTGCTTCTTTAGGCAGCCGCTTGTGGTTCCCCCGCCTCTGCCAGTGGTGGATGACACACCTGATCTGCTGGCAGAGCTCGGCTCCAGATCAGGTAACGCTTTGGTATCAGCGCTAGTAGATAACTATAGGGGATTAAAGGCCGCAGTAATAAATTCGTTATCTACCAAAACGTCGGGTCCGCGAGGGGCCCTTATCATCATTTACCGAAAACCGCAGGTCACACGGAGGCCATCGGCTTGAAAGTGAGATCCGACACGCCGGCACCGCAAAGCCGCAGGACGCCCTTCCTTCGGGAAGAGCGTCCTGCGGTAAGGCTTGCGGGCTGGCTGTCAGCTGACGGCAACGAAGACGTGGGCTGCCACCTCGGGCGGGAGCTCCAGGGCTCCTTCGATGCCAGGTACGCGGACGGAGATGTACTCCCCCACGCGTTCCAGAGACACGGCCGCACCCGGGCGGATTCCGCCCTCGTCAAGCTGGGTAAGGAGCTCAGGCTCCACCTGAATGGGTTCGGCGAGGCGGCTCACAACAACGCGTGAATCAGCGGCGTAGCCGTCCATGGCGTGCAGGAGGTTGACGTCCGAGCGCGCGAAAGCCTGGTCGGCCAATCCACCGAGGGCTTCAAGGCCCGGGATGGGGTTCCCATAAGGAGACTCCGTAGGGTGTTCAAGCAACTCATAGAGCCTTCGCTCCACGCGCTCACTCATCACGTGCTCCCACCGGCAGGCTTCATCGTGGACATAAGCCCAGTCGAGTCCGATGACATCAGCCAGGAGCCTCTCGGCGAGGCGGTGCTTACGCATGACCTCTGTGGCACGCTTCCGGCCGACTTCCGTCAATTCGAGATGGCGGTCATTGGAAACCACCACCAGGCCGTCACGCTCCATGCGTCCGATGGTCTGCGAGACCGTGGGACCGGAGTGGCGCAGGCGCTCCGCGATGCGTGCGCGAAGAGCCACGATGTTCTCTTCCTCAAGCTCCAAAATGGTCCGAAGATACATCTCAGTGGTATCGATCAGATCCGTCATCCAGCTCAGCTCTCCTCGAACGCAGTTCTTGCGTAATCTCCACCGTACCGCGTTCGGGCCAAGGCGGATGGTGTGCAACCGTCGCCTCAAGAACGCCAATCCAAGCCTAGCTTATTTGGAATTACTCTTGATAATTTTTTCGCGCACAAGGCCCCCCCGCGCACAGCCCCTTCGTCCCACGTGGCGGACTATGACAGGTGCGGGTTACTGCCCGCGTGCCGTGTCAGGCAGAATTGGGGAGTCGAAGGGGCAGCCGTTGCCACCTGCCACGACCCCTCTCTAACCCATACCCATTGGAGCCACACGTGAGCGACAACAGCATCACCATTCCCGCCGACTTGCTGCCCAAGGACGGACGCTTCGGCGCAGGACCGTCCAAGGTCCGCCCGGAGCAGATCGAGGCACTCTCTGCCGCGTCCGCCACCATCCTGGGCACGTCCCATCGCCAGGCCCCGGTTAAGAACCTTGTGGGCTCGGTGCGCGAGGGACTCAGCAGGTTCTTCCGGGCACCCGAGGGCTACGAGGTAATCCTTGGCGTCGGTGGCTCCACCGCTTTCTGGGACGTGGCCGCGTTCGGCCTCGTCGAGGAGAAAGCCCAGCACCTCTCCTTCGGCGAGTTCGGCTCCAAGTTCGCTTCAGCCACCAATAAGGCACCGTTCCTGGCGGAGTCTTCCATCATCAAGTCCGAGCCGGGCACCCGCCCCGCCCCCAAGGCCGAGGCCGGAGTGGATGTTTACGCGTGGCCGCAAAACGAGACGTCAACGGGTGTGGCTGCCCCTGTCAAGCGCGTCCCCGGCGCTGACGAAGGTTCACTGGTCTTGGTGGACGCCACCTCCGCGGCGGGCGGACTGGACGTTGACGTTGCCGAGTCGGATGTCTACTACTTCGCGCCGCAGAAGAATTTCGCTTCCGACGGCGGACTGTGGCTTGGCCTCTTCTCCCCCGCCGCGTTGGAGCGCGCCGCCCGGATCAAGGCAAGCGGCCGTTGGATCCCGGACTTCCTGGACCTCCAGACCGCCATTGACAACTCGAAGCTGAACCAGACCTACAACACGCCTTCGTTGTCCACGCTGGTCACCCTGGACGCCCAGGTGCAGTGGCTCAACAACAACGGAGGCCTGGACTTCGCCAGCAAGCGCACTGCGGACTCCGCAAGCCGCGTCTACTCCTGGGCAGAGGCGTCCGAGTACGCCACCCCGTTCGTGACCAACGCGGAAGAGCGTTCCAACGTCATAGCCACCATCGACTTCGACGAGTCCATTGACGCTTCGGCTATCGCCAAAGTCCTGCGGGCCAACGGCGTGGTGGACACCGAGCCGTACCGCAAGCTGGGACGAAACCAGCTGCGCATCGCAACGTTCGTGGCCATCGAGCCGGATGATGTCTCGGCGCTCCTGGCCAGCATCGACTACGTCGTGGGCGAACTGCAGAAGTAGCTCCCGGCACAGGCACCCAGAAGCACAAAGAGGCGGCGCCGTCCCGAATGTCCGGGACGGCGCCGCCTCTTTTTACCTACGTCTTATTCAGATTCTGCTTCGTCCGCGTCTTCGGCTGAGGTATCGGCCTCTTCGCCGCTGTCATCGTCATCGGCCTCATCGCTTGCTTCGGCGGCGTCGTCCTCCTCGGCCTGCACTGACTCCTCTGAGACTTCCTCAACCGTTTCTTCCACAAGAGGGGTCTCGTCTTCCGGGCGGACGCGCTTTGCCCACGGCACCCATTCCGGCGCAAGGATGGAGTCTTCCGAGGGCAGCAGGCCAAGCTCACTGACCGTGACCACTTTGGACCGGGAGTTCCGGGTGACGACGGCATACCACTGCCAGCCACCGTAACCTGCAAGCTTCGACTCAAACAGGTGGGTGACCACACGGTCACCCTCCGACTTGGCCGCGATGTGCTGCCCCACCTCGCCCTGGTTGGCAATGGACTGCACCGCTTCCCTGGCGACGTCGACGGCGGAAGCGAGGAACGCGTCAGGCTTGCCTGTGCGCCACACCGGTACGCCGGCGCGCGGCTTCGCCGCTACAGGCTTCCGCGGGGAGGCCCCGTTGCCGGGGGACACCTCGCCAGGAGCCGCGTTTTCAGGAGCCGCGTTCCCAGGAGCCTGGCCAGCGGCAGGGCGGGCCTCAGGGCTGGCCTGCGCGTCCCCTCCGGCCTGGGTATCCGGTACGGATTCCGACGTCATGGCGGGTCCTAGGCTTCCAGCTCGTCGGCAACCTTGCGCAGTGCCATACCGATGGCCTTGGCCTTGTTGCCTTCCGGGTACTTACCCGAAGACAACGTTCCGGACAGGTTGTCCAGCACGGTCACGAGGTCCTGCACCAACGGTGCGAGGTCCTTGGCGTTCATCCGCTTCGCCTTCGCGATGGACGGCGTCTTGTCGAGGACCCGCAGGCCAAGCGCCTGGGCGCCACGGCGGCCGTCCGCCACACCGAACTCCACGCGCGTTCCGGCCTTGAGCTCCGTCACGCCCGCAGGCAGGGACGTTTTGGGCAGGAAAACTTCCTGGCCGTCTTCGGCCGCGAGGAATCCGAAGCCTTTTTCCTTGTCATACCACTTGACCTTGCCGGTGGGCACGTAATCAACCTTCTTCGTTTCTTGCTTTGCGAGACACGTCGAGCCGGCACCGCATCCACAGGGTTCTGCGGGATCAAGGGTGACGACACTGACCGTGTTGGTCTGTTCCTTCAAGGTTATCCTGCCGGACCCCCTATTCCCGCTTTGGGTACTGCCCATGGCAGCTGCTGCTAGCGTTGAAGGCATGACATCCCCGGGTTACCGCCGCCCCCTCACGATCGTTGCCGCCGTCGTCGCGGTTGTTTCACTGGCTGCCGTCGGCGCGGTCATGGCGATTGCCTTCAATGGCGGAGTCGCGCCGGTCTGGGTCACCTCCACGGCCCTCTACGGGCTACCGGCAGCGTTCATGCTTGCGGTAATTATCGTGTTGGATGCCGTCCGTCAACGGCGGCGGCACTAGCTGCCCCAACTCCAGCCCATATCCGGACAGGCACGAGCGCTCGGGTGGCGGTAACGTTGGATTGATGTCCCTTATTCGCGCGCTCAGCAAGGAACTGGAAGCGCGCAGCGACAATTCGCTGCGGGCTTTGTTTGCCGCGCGGCCGGACTTGATCTCCCCTATGGCACCCGACTTCGCTGCATTGGCGGCCAGGGCGAGCGCGCGCGTCAGCGTCCAGCGCGCGTTGGAGCGCCTGACGAAGCCGGAGATGCAGGTACTTGAGACGCTTCATCTGTGCACTAATGCCGATACGGGCCACAGCATTTCAGCCGCAGGGCTCAAGAAAGTCATCGCAGGATCCACGCTTTCGGCGCTGGAACCCATCCTTGCCAAACTGCAGGAACTGGCCTTGATCCACCGGGCCGATCCTCCAGCGGCTACGAGTCCCCCGGCCGGTTCCCGGCAGAGGTTCTACCTGCCGGTGGGAAGCCTCAAGGATGTCATAGGAATCTATCCTGCCGGTTTGGGCCGCAGCTATACGGAACTGGTCCGGCTCCAGCCGGCCTTCGCCCAGCGGGTGGTCCAGCTCGTGGGGGAACTCCATCACCATGGACTGGGTGTTCAGCCGGCCAGTACGCCCATGGATGCCGCACTTTCCCTCCAGCGATGGACGTCCAGCCCGGAGAACCTGCGCGCCATTCTGGCAACGGCTCCCGAACGCACCATCGGTCTCCTGGACAAGTTCGGCAGCTGGGCCATGGGAGCGGTTCCCCAAGCGCAACGCCGGGCCTCCATCACCCACGAAAGTGCCGACGTCGGACCCATCGACTGGTTGCTCGCCCGCGGCCTGCTGGTCCCGTTGGACGCCGGCCACGTCGAGTTGCCCCACAGCGTTGGCCTAGCGCTGCGCGGCGGCGCGATCGTGGACGATTTTTCCCTCACGCCTCCGGTTCCCGAACTCGGCCACACGAGCGCCGCTCTCCGGCGGAACGCTGCCATGGGAGCCATTGCCGAGACCCTTCGCCTCACCAGCGAGGTCTTGTTTTCCGTGCGGGAGCAGCCACTGGCAACACTCCGCAGCGGTGGCGTCGGCGTACGCGAACTGCGGCGCCTTGCCGAGTCCATTCGGTGCGGCGTCCACGAAACAGCGATCCTGCTGGAGTTCTGTGCATTGGCGGGCCTTTTGCGGCTGGACGTCGACAGTTCCACCTGGGTCCAGCCGCCGTCGCTTGAATGGCTCACCCTGCCCCGGCAGGAGCAGTGGCTCTGGTTGGTGAACGCCTGGCTCGCCAGCGAGCGCGCGCCGTCGCTCGTCGGGCAACCGCTGACCGGCGCATCTGCTGCTTCGGCGGCCCATCAAGGAGCTGCGGGCACCACCATCAACGCGTTATCTGCGGAGGCCCAACGGCCCGATGCTCCGGTGGTTCGTCGCCGGATCCTGGAGATCCTCAACGAACTCACGGTGGAGGCAGCTGCTCCGGACGGCAAGGCTCCCGTCCTGGACGCGCGGGCGGTATTGCAGCGCGCGGAGTGGACGCAACCCCGGATGTCCCGCAGGTTCAGTTCGCTGGTTCGAGGCATCCTTGAGGAAGCCACCATGCTGGGGCTGATGGGGTCGGGTGCCTTCACGCAGTTGGGATCGGCCATAGCGGTCGGCCAGCCGGATGAAGCCATGACCATCCTCGGCGAGCACCTGCCGGCGGCAGTCAACCACATCCTCCTGCAGGCGGACCTGACGGCTGTCGCGCCCGGTTACCTCGCGCCCGAGCTGAGCGAAACGCTGTTGTTGATGGCCGACGCCGAGGGGCAGGGGCCTGCGTCCATCTACCGTTTTTCGGCGGAGAGCATCCGCAGGGCCCTCGACGCCGGCCAGGATGCGGAATCGCTGTTGGCGTTCCTCCGTGAGCACTCTGCAACCGACGTGCCGCAACCCTTGGCGTACCTGGTGCAGGACACCGCTTCCCGCCACGGCCGTTTACGGATCGGGTCGAGTGCCAGTTTCATCCAAAGTGACGACGAGACCGCCATCACCGACCTCCTGCACGAGGCACGCACCTCTGCCTTGAGCCTGGTACGCATCGCGCCGACCGTGCTGACCTCTTCTGCGAGCCCGCGCGAGACTGCGCGTGTCCTTCGCGAGCTGGGACTTTCGCCTGCGGTGCAGGAGGCGGAGCCCGCCGTCGTGCGCTTTAAACGCACAACGGCAGTGGCCGGCAGCGCCCGCCCCGTGTATACGGCCCCTCGGACTGCTCCGCCTGATGACGACGTCGAAGCGCAGCTTTCCATCCTGCGCCAGCACCGCGGCGTCCCGGCTGACGGGACGGGCGAAGCCTCGACGCAACTAGGCTTGGAAACGCTGCAAAAGGCCATCAGGCTCAAGCAGGCGGTCACGATGAATGTGGTGGATAGCCTGGGCAACGCGAACACTGAGACCGTGGTGCCCGTGTCCGTTTCCGGAGGCCGGGTCAGGGTCTTCGATCCCGGCAAGGAAACGGAGCGGGTATTGTCCATCCACAGGATCATCGATGTGGAGCCCGCCGGAGACCGGCATCAGTGAACTACGCGCATGAAAACCAGGCACAGATACCAGTGCAAGTGAGGATCCAAGAGTGACCGACGGTCCCCTGATCGTTCAAAGCGACAAAACCATCCTGCTGGAAGTCGACCACGAGCTCGCCACCGAGGCCCGGCATGCCATCGCCGCTTTTGCCGAACTCGAACGCGCCCCGGAGCACATGCACAGTTACCGGCTGACGCCTCTGGGGCTCTGGAACGCCCGGGCTGCTGGACTCGACGCCGAGCAGGTGCTGGACACACTGCTGAAGTACTCACGCTTCCCGGTCCCGCATGCCCTGCTGATCGACATCGAAGAAACCATGTCCCGCTATGGCCGGTTGCGCCTTGAGAAGGACCCCCAGCACGGCCTGGTCATGCGCACCGACGATTACCCGGTGCTGGAGGAAGTGATCCGGGCAAAGAAGATCGCGCCTCTGCTCGGGCCCAGGATCGATGGCGAAACCGTGGTGGTGCACTCATCGCAGCGTGGCCAGTTGAAGCAACTGCTCCTCAAACTCGGGTGGCCTGCCGAAGACCTCGCCGGGTACGTCGACGGCCAGCCTCACTTGATCATGCTCGACGAGACCGGGTGGCAACTGCGCCCCTATCAAAGACTGGCCACGGAGAACTTCTGGGCCGGCGGCAGCGGCGTCGTCGTACTTCCTTGCGGTGCGGGAAAGACCCTCGTGGGCGCCGCGGCGATGGCGACGTCCTCCACCACCACGCTGATCCTCGTCACCAACACAGTGTCAGCGCGGCAATGGAAGGACGAACTGCTCAAGCGGACATCGCTGACGGAGGATGAAATCGGCGAGTACTCGGGCGCCGTGAAAGAGGTCCGTCCCGTTACGATCGCCACGTACCAGGTCCTGACCACCAAGCGCGGCGGGCTCTACCCGCATCTTGAACTTGTGGACGGGCACGACTGGGGCCTCATCATCTACGACGAAGTCCACCTTTTGCCTGCTCCGATCTTCCGCATGACCGCGGACCTGCAGGCACGCCGCAGGCTTGGCCTCACCGCCACACTGGTGCGCGAGGATGGCCGCGAGGGAGAAGTCTTCAGCCTCATCGGCCCCAAGCGCTACGACGCTCCGTGGAAGGACATCGAGGCCCAAGGGTACATTGCGCCCGCGGACTGTGTGGAGGTCCGCGTGGACCTGCCCCGGGACGAGCGCGTGGCCTACGCAATGGCCGACGACGCCGACAAGTACCGGCTTTGCGCCACGTCCGAGACGAAGACCGGACTCGTGGAGCAGCTCGTGGCCGCACACAAGGGCGAGCAACTTCTGGTGATCGGCCAGTACATCGACCAGCTGGACGAGATAGCCGAACGGCTGGACGCTCCCCTGATCAAGGGGGAAACCAGCGTAAAGGCACGCCAGAAACTCTTCGACGCTTTCCGCAAGGGTGAGGTGAAGACCCTGGTGGTATCCAAGGTGGCGAACTTCTCGATCGACCTGCCCGAAGCGTCCGTCGCCATCCAGGTTTCCGGCTCCTTTGGGTCGCGCCAGGAAGAAGCACAACGGCTCGGACGGCTCCTGCGCCCCAAGCAGGACGGCCGCGCGGCACGGTTCTATTCCCTCGTGGCCCGCGACACCCTGGATCAGGATTTTGCCGCGAAGCGCCAGCGGTTCCTGGCCGAACAGGGCTACGCCTACCGGATCATGGATGCCAAGGACATCGCCAAGGATGCAGGACAAGGAACCGGGCAGTAACCCCTCACGGCGAATAACCCCGTCCCCCTTGCTATTTATTTCCAGCAACTTTACGATTCCAAGTGAAGCTCTCCGCCCGTAAGAGTTGCCCTTGGTCCAGGCAGCTTGGCGGCCAGTCGTCGGCAGTGGGGGTAGCCCGCAGCCAGGGTGCCGGCGATTTGAAGGCCTTGAAGAATCTGTGAATTTCCTACCAGAGGACTCACCATGCGAAAGATTCTCCTGGTGCTGGCAGCCATCATTCTGTTGTCGTCACTTGCCCAACTGTTGTTCGCCGGCTATTTCCACTTCCAGAACACCATCGAAGCCCAGCGCGAGGCCGGCGTCTACCACGCGGTAAACGGCCAATATGTCCTGCGCTACGCTGCACTCCTCGCCGTCATCGTCGCCGCCATTGCCAAGGCAGGTTCCCGGACCATTTGGCTTGCCGCGGGCATCTTCCTCCTCACGTGGGTCCAGTTGTTCATCTTCATCATTGGCGGCATGCTCACCGGCTCCTCCGAGGATTTCATCACACCTGCGGGCTCCTGGGTGGTCTCCATCCATCCCCTAACCGGCCTGTTGATCATCTTCATGTCCTACTGGTTGTTCAACCGGGCGCGGGCAGCTGCGCTCAACCCTCAACCGCTGCCTCCCAAAGCAGCCTCGCCGGATGCTTCCGCTCCCTCCACCACCGCGTAGCCAGCCGCAGCTGTGAATACTTCACAGCTGCTGGCCGTGGACCTGGTGATGGCGGCCTTTGCCGCCTGCGCCTGGATCGCGGCCGTTTGGATGACCGTTGCCGCAACGGCCGACCAGAGACCGGCTTGGCCACGAGCGACAGACCTGGCCCTTCTGTTGGTGGGCGTCGCCCTCCTCATCACCATGGGGCGCTACGCCTTGCTCCCCGCTTTGGCAGCAGGTAGTTGGTGGTTTGCCAGCGAACGTCTCGCCATCAGCCTTCCTTTGACTGCCATCCCCGCGGCTTGGGCCGCGATGGCCGGTGTTCCGCTATTGCTGAGGATGCGGAACACCGGCTCACCACGTGCAGCCCGACGCAGGGAACGGGCTGTCCTGGCCATGGTTTCGGCCGCGGCTGCCGCAGTGGCATCCCTTGCCGTCACGTTCGTCCTTGGTCCTTTTCCTGCTCCGTGGACAATCGTCGTCCTGGTGTTCATGGTGGTTGGCGCGGTGATGCTCGCCAGGCTTGCACTGTTTTGGCCAGGCTCCGCTGTCCGGAGGCGTACGACGGCGGCCGCCGCGGTCGCCGGGCTCATGGCATGTACCGCTTTGGGCTCAGGAGTTTTTGCCTGGCTTGGGAGCCGTTCCGCTGACGGCGCAGTGATCGCTGCCGCCGTCGGACATCACGACGGGACTCCCCCCGCGCCGGCGGTTGAACCTACCACGGTGACCGCGCTGGTGGGCCATTCCCCCGCCGATGCCGTGGTCCGGCACTACGAACTCACTGCACGCGTTGAGCAGGTGACTTTGCCGTCCGGGCAATCCACGGAAGCGTGGACCTTCGGCAGCCTCCCGGGTCCTCTCTTGGAGGCAGAGCTGGGGGACGTGATCGAGGTGGAGTTGAAAAACCGCGACGTTGCGGCCGGAGTGACTCTGCACTGGCACGGTTATGACGTTCCCAACGCCATGGACGGAGTGGCTGGCGCGACGCAGGACGCTATTCAACCCGGGCAGTCCATGACCTACCGTTTCATGGCGGCCCAAGCGGGTACGTATTGGTACCACACGCATCAGGATTCAGCCGAGGGAGTCCGGAGGGGACTCTACGGCGTACTCGTCGTGCACGACCCCACACTGCCCCGCGCAGACAAGGACATCGTGGTGGCTGGTCACGACCTCAGCGGTCTGGGGTTGCTGGGCTCCTCAGACCGTAACACTGAGCATCAGGCCGCCCCCGGCAGCAACGTCCGGGTACGACTCATCAACACTGATTCCCTGCCCCAGCGCTACCTTGTCAGCGGCACCGCGTTCAGGGTTGCGGCGGTGGACGGAACGGAAGTCAACAAACCCCAGGAAGTGTCCGGGAAACTCCTGCGCATCGGAGCAGGGGGCAGGTTCGACATCATTTTCACCATGCCCGCCTCTCCTGTAACGGTCCGCTCGGACTCAGCGGACAGCGCCGTCGTCGTCATTTCCCCTCAAGGTTCGGCAGTCGACGTGCCGGCGACTGATTTGCCGGGCACAACACAGCAAGGTGTTTTCGCTACGACACCCGCGCTGGACCTGCTGGACTATGGGGAGCCGCTGGCAGTGTCCTCGCCTTTACCCGAGGCTACCCGGGACGAAGTGGTGGTGCTCGACCGGCAATTCCGGTTTGTCGACGGCGTTCCCCGGTACGCCTTCACGGTGAACGGCGCAGCGTATCCCTTGGTTCCCGCCATGGAGGTCGCGGAAGGCGACACCGTGAAAGTGACTGTCGTGAACCGTACGGCTGAACCACATCCGATGCATCCACATGGTCACCACGTTCAGGTACTGAGCAGGAACGGGGTGGCGCCGAGCGGGTCACCACTGATCCTGGACACGGTGGATGTACTGCCCGGTGAAGTGTGGGAGCTGCTGCTGAAGGCCCACAATCCCGGTATTTGGATGGAT
The DNA here is from genome assembly GCF_040684895.1 of Paenarthrobacter sp. NPDC089322. Classification (NCBI taxonomy): domain Bacteria; kingdom Bacillati; phylum Actinomycetota; class Actinomycetes; order Micrococcales; family Micrococcaceae; genus Paenarthrobacter; species Paenarthrobacter sp. NPDC089322. The sequence goes on along the minus strand of NZ_JBFBGW010000004.1, from coordinate 71,129 downwards.
CACTGCCACAACCTCGATCACGCCGCAGAGGGCATGATGATGATGCTGAAGTACGAAGGCGTGTCATCACCCTTCGTGCACGGGGGTCACTCCCGCAACCGACCGGAATGACCGTCGTGCTGATACCGCGCTGATTCAGGCGACCAGCCGAAGGTGGTTACGGATCTCCACTTCTTCCACGATCGCCCAGCAATCATCATCGCGGAGCTGGAGATTCGCGAAGCGCTCCGCGGCGGGGAGATCAGCGAACTCTTCCACCATGGTGCGGCCGGTCTGGGAGTCCATGTAACTGACGTGGTACTCGTGCGTTTCTTCGATAACGTGCTGCTGGGTGCTTGCCGGAGCTGTTTTTTGTGCCATGTGTTTAGTGTGGAACCGGGCACTGACAATTTTTGAAGCATCGGTGGGCGTGTTCCAAATTCACCGAAAATCAGGACTTCCTGAGGAACTGCCCGGACACGCGGCGGACGGTGTCGCTCAAGACGTCCAGTACCTTCGAGGATGTCTTCCACCGCTGCCAGTAGAGCTGAACGTCAAAGGGACGGTCCGGTGCCAACTCCACCAATCGGCCTTCCGCGATGTCGGGTCCACATTGGACCTCCGGTATCAAGCCCCAGCCCAACCCCAAGCGGATCGCGTCCCCAAAATCCTGGGAAGCCGGGACATAGTGGCGTGGCCCCTTCCGCTGTGGAGGGCTCTTCCTGGCCGCCGGCCACGATGTCACGAAGGCCCACTGATACGTGTCCTTGCGGTCGAAGTCCACTGTTGGCACGCCGTTGAGTGCAGCGCCGTCCACGCCGTCGGGAAAGTCAGGGAGCCAACGATCGATGTATTCAGGGGCCGCTACAGCGCGGTACCTCATGACTCCAAGACTCTCCACGCGACAACCCTGGACGGGATCTGCTGTTGCAGTCACCGCAGCCATGACAGTGCCCGAACGCAACAATGATGTCGAATGCTGCTCGTCATCCCGATGCAGGTCGAAGGTGACCTCAAGCCCGTCAGGAACCTGGGCCAGCGCCTGCAGGAACCACACTGCCAGTGAGTCCGCGTTGACAACGATCGGCACGGACAGCTGAGGCCCATCGAAGGCCAGGCCAAGCTCTGCCCCGGCGTCCGCTTCCAGTTGCGCCACCTGCTGCGCGAGCCGAAGCACGACCTCGCCGGCCTCAGTCGCCTGGGCCGGGTTGCTTCGCTGCAGCAGCACCCTGCCGGTGGCTTGCTCCAATGCTTTGAGCCGCTGCGACACCGCCGACGGCGTGATGTGCAGCTGGCGCGCGGCGGCTTCCAGCGTCCCTTCCGAAAGCACCGTTGCGAAAGTGAGCAATTGTTCGGAAGGAAAGTGTGTCATAAGAACATCTTATGTTGATGCAGAATCTTTAGCTGGTCTAAATTCCTATCCCGCCATAGCTTCGAAGGGTGACCTTTTCTGATTTCTTCCAGTCCGCCGCGCTTGGCCTGGCCACCGGCCTCGCCCTGATCGTCGCCATCGGCGCCCAGAACGCATTCGTCCTTCGTCAGGGAATCCTGGGCCGCCATGTCGGAGCCGTTGTCGCGGTGTGCGCACTCTCCGATGCCGTCCTCATCGCGGCGGGTGTCCTCGGCATCGGTGCGCTGATTACGGCAGCGCCGGCCGCCGTCGTCATCCTCCGCTATATCGGCGCGGCTTTCCTCGTGGCCTACGGCCTCATGGCCGCCCGCCGGGCATTTCGCCCGCAGGCTCTGACCTCCTCCGGCGCTCCGGCCCCGCATGGTGCCGCGACCAATAGCCCGACGAAACGCGGCCTTGCCGCGGCCGTGACCACTGTGCTGGCCCTGACCTGGCTCAACCCGCACGTATACCTTGACATTGCCCTACTTGGATCGATCGCCAGCGCACAAGGTACACCGCAGCAGTGGTGGTTTGGGGCAGGAGCCATGGCCGGAAGCATCCTATGGTTCTGCTCCCTGGGCTTTGGTGCCAAATTCCTCCGCGGCTTCTTTGCGCGACCCCGGTCCTGGCAGTTCCTCGACGGCGGAATAGCGGTCACCATGGTGGTTCTCGGCGCCGGGCTGGCCCTCGGAGCATAGGCGAGGCGGGCGGGCAACGTTGACGTTTCCCGCCCGTTTCCTCCCTTCGGTGACGCATCCGACGACCACGCAGTCCCCTCACATAAAGCATCCAGATAACTCACAGAAACTGGGAGCATCATGGATGTCATGAAAAAGAACGGCCCCGAAGCCAAGCTCCTTGTCGTCGACGACGAACCCAACATCCGCGAGCTGCTCTCCACGTCCCTGCGCTTTGCAGGTTTCGAGGTCGTGGCCGCTTCCAACGGTCGCGAAGCCCTGGCCGCTGCCGACACCCACGCCCCGGACCTTGCCGTCCTGGACGTCATGCTGCCGGACATGGACGGGTTTACGGTGACCCGCCGCCTCCGCGCCGCCGGCAAGCATTTCCCGGTCCTCTTCCTGACTGCCAAGGACGACACCGAGGACAAAGTCACGGGACTTACCGTTGGCGGGGACGATTACGTCACCAAGCCTTTCAGCCTCGACGAGGTAGTGGCGCGCATCCGCGCGGTCCTCCGCCGCACGCAGCCGCTCGAAGACGACGACGCCGTCATCCGAGTGGACGACCTTGAACTCGACGACGACGCCCACGAAGTGCGCCGCGGCGGTACCGTCATTGAACTGTCCCCCACGGAGTTCAAGCTCCTGCGGTACCTCATGCTGAACCCCAACCGCGTGCTCTCCAAGGCCCAGATCCTGGACCATGTGTGGGAATACGACTTCAACGGCGACGCCTCCATCGTCGAGTCCTACATCTCCTACCTGCGCCGCAAGGTGGACATCGATCCCGATGCCGCAGCCCTCATCCAAACCAAGCGCGGCGTGGGCTACGTGCTGCGGACGGCAGAGAAGCGCTGACCTTGCTGCAACGCTGGAAAGCGGCGTCCCTAAGATCGCAACTCGTCGCGATCATCATGGGTTTGCTCCTGCTCGCGCTGGCCGCGACGGGTGCCGGGACGCTCACGCTCGTCAAGAGTTACCTGCAAGGCCAGGTGGACGACAAACTCAAGTCAGCCGTTGCCTTGGCCCAGGACCAGCAGTCCTTCGACAAGCTCTCCGAACCCAATCCGGCCGTGCCGACGGACTACAACCTGACGCTTTACGTTTCGGGCCTGCAGCCGTACACCTTCAGCGGAAGCCAGGAAGACCGCCCGGCCATTGCCAACATCACGCCCATAGAGGCGAAGGCACGCGGCAACGCCCCCTTCCAAGTCAACGGAACCGCCGGAAACAACTGGCGTGTGGTGGCTGTAGGCGTGGTGGCCAATGGCCAAAACGGCGTTGTCATCATCGGCCTGCCACTGACCCCTGTAGACAAGGTCATGGAGCACGCTGTGCTCGTGGTGGTCGGCGTCGGCCTGTTGACCCTGGTGGCTGCATTCTTCATCGCTACGTGGACCGTGGCACGGTCCTTCAGACCCCTGGCCAAGGTGGAGAAGACGGCCGCAGCCATTGCGGCCGGCGACCTTTCCCGGCGCGTCGAAATCGATAACCCGCACACCGAAGTCGGACGCCTCGGCGGCTCGCTGAACGCCATGCTGGCCCACATCGAAGCGTCCTTCGCCGCACGCGCCGCCTCCGAGGCACGCATGCGGCGCTTTGCCGCCGATGCGTCACACGAACTGCGAACACCTCTGGTTACCATTCGCGGTTTCTCCGAGCTCTACCGTCACGGCGCCCTTGCCACGCCCGAAGACGTTGCCACCGCGATGAGCAGGATCGAGAGCGAAGCCAAGCGGATGGGCTCCATGGTGGAGGACCTGTTGTTGCTGGCTCGGCTCGACGAACAGCGGCCGTTGCAGCTCAAGCCCGTGGACCTCCAACTCCTCGCCCATGACGCCGTGGTGGACACCAAGGCCTCCTCCGGCTCCCGGAACATTCGCCTCATCGGAATCGACGGAGCCGCACCCGCGCCCGCCCCGGTGCAGGGCGACGAGGCGAAGCTCCGGCAGGTCATCGGGAACCTCGTCGGCAATGCGCTGCGGTACACGCCCGAGGACAGCCCGATCGAGCTCGCCGTCGGTGTCCGCTCCACTCCTGAAGGGCCTGCCTCGGTGATTGAGATCCGCGATCACGGGGCCGGGATTCCCGAAGAAGAAACCAACAAGATCTTCGAACGCTTCTATCGCGCCGATACTTCGCGCACCCGTGAAACCGGAGGCAGCGGCCTGGGCCTCGCCATTGTGGCCGCCATTGTGGGGTCCCACGGCGGCACCGTGCGCGTCAAGGAGACCGACGGCGGCGGGGCCACTTTGGTGGTCAGCCTGCCGTTCCGGGAGGAACCGGCAGAGCTGTTATCCACATAGCGGCGATCGGCTGTTCCGGGGCTCCGGGAGGCTGCATAGGCTCGATGTTGTGGCCACGCTTCCTCTCCGCTCCAGCGGAACATCCTCGTCGAAAGGCAACATCCATGAGTGTCATCTCCGTTGATACTGAGCTCCTTCAACTCAAGTCGTCCAACGTCAAAGCCACTGTTGACCGGATCAGCGCGGACGTACAGTCCATGAAGCTGGGGCTCGATGAACTCCAGGCAACGTGGAAGGGCTCAGCGGCCACCAACTTCCAGTCATTGGTACTGGAATGGTCCATCACCCAAGGCAAGGTTGAGTCCTCGCTCGCGTCCATCAACGTGGCCCTGGCATCAGCGGCAGCCAGCTATCTCGAAGTGGAACAGGGAAACACCCAACGTTTCTCCTACTAGCAGCGGGACTTGCTAGCAGGGCCGCGTTTCATACCGGCACGTGAAGAACCATGAACTCCTGCGGGGCGGCTGGCTTCCCCCTGTGCAGCCGTCCCGCAGGTCACGGGTTCGTCTAGTTCTCCGGCGTGCCTTGGTGGAACCGCAGTCTCCATTGCCCACGTTCAAGGAGCCACACCGAGCTCCTGAGCGCAGAGCCCGTATGCGCGAAGCTACGGTAATTGAGCAGGATGGTGTTGTCGTTGAGGCGGTCGGCGCTGAGGACCTCCAACTCCACCGGTTCTCCGGGGTCTTCCTCAAGCGCCATCATCATGGCGTCCCGCGTCCAAAACCGGCCGGAGCTGCCGATCTCCGCGAACTCGGGATGCAGGAGTACACCGATCCTGCCGATGTCGGTCCGAACATCAGGCCGGAGAAGCTCACGTTCCAGTGCGATCACTACATCCTCGGCGGGCAGCTCCTGGGTGGCCGGGTCGTCGTCCAGTTCACTGAAGAGGTCCTGCTGGCCGAAAAACCCCGATTCTCCGAACAAGGTGGGCTCGGAATGGGGAGCGGGGGCGCGTTCGCCACGCGACGCCGGAATCGGTTCCGCAAGTACTGCCGGCTGTGCAGGGGTTCCAGGCTGTGCAGGCGTTCCCGGCTGTGCAGGGGTTCCAGTAAAGCCCGGCCCGCTCGGTGCGGCAGTACCTTGCTGGTAGGCGGTGGCGACGGCGCGTGCACGCTCATCTGCTGCCTCGTTGAGGTCGTGTCCCGCGTGGCCCTTGACCCATTCGAACGTGTACTTGCGCCCCGCAATCGCTTGATCGATGTCCTTGAGGAGATCAACGTTGAGTACTGGCTTACCGTCTGCCTTGCGCCATCCCTTGCGCTTCCAACCCGGCATCCATTTGGTAATGCAATTGATGACGTACTGGCTATCGCAAAGTATCAGCAGTTCCTCATGGGGAATGTGGGCCGTAGAGCGGAACAAGTCCAGGACGGCCATGAGTTCACCCATGTTGTTGGTGCCGTGCGGCCAACCCCCTGCGCGCCAACAGGAATCATCAACGTACCAGGCCCATCCGGCAGGCCCGGGATTGCCGAGGGCAGAACCATCGGCGGCAGCAATAATCGTCATGCATTCAATCCTGCCAGACCCTACTGACACAACTTCGCCGAAGCCGCTGGAAGCGTGCCAAGAAACGGGAGGACCGGCTGACCTGCAGCTCACCGGCGACTCCGCAACCAGGAAAGAAGCAAGCCCGTGGAGACGCCGACGGCGGCCCCCACCAAAGGTGAGGACCGCCGTCGTTAGTACTCTGAAACGCGACGTTCAGCAGAAGGAGGCTTAGAAGCCGCCCATGCCGCCCATCTCGTCGCCGCCCGGAGCCGGAGCGTTCTTCTCCGGCTTGTCAGCAACAACAGCTTCCGTGGTCAGGAACAGACCAGCGATGGAAGCAGCGTTCTGGAGAGCCGAACGGGTGACCTTTACGGGGTCGTTGACGCCGGCAGCCAGCAGGTCTTCGTAGACACCCGTAGCAGCGTTCAGGCCGTGGCCGGAAGGCAGGCCGCGAACCTTGTCGGCAACAACACCCGGCTCGAGGCCGGCATTGAAGGCGATCTGCTTCAGCGGAGCGTCGATGGCAACCTTGACGATGTTGGCGCCGGTGGCTTCGTCGCTCTCGAGGGTGAGGTTGGCGAATGCCTTGGCACCGGCCTGGATGAGGGCAACGCCACCACCGGCGACGATACCTTCTTCAACGGCAGCCTTTGCGTTGCGGACAGCGTCCTCAATGCGGTGCTTGCGCTCCTTGAGCTCAACTTCGGTTGCGGCGCCGGCCTTGATGACTGCAACGCCGCCGGCCAGCTTGGCCAAGCGCTCCTGCAGCTTCTCGCGGTCGTAGTCGGAGTCGGAGTTCTCGATCTCGGCGCGGATCTGGGCCACACGGCCTGCGATCTGCTCGGCGTCGCCGGCACCTTCAACGATAGTGGTCTCGTCCTTGGTGACAACAACCTTGCGGGCGGTGCCGAGGAGTTCCAGACCAGCGTTCTCCAGCTTGAGGCCGACCTCTTCGGAGATGACCTGGCCACCGGTGAGGATGGCGATATCGGCGAGCTGTGCCTTGCGGCGGTCACCGAAGCCCGGGGCCTTGACGGCGACGGACTTGAAGGTGCCACGGATCTTGTTGACGATCAGGGTGGCCAGAGCCTCGCCCTCGATGTCTTCGGCGATGATCAGCAGCGGCTTGTTGGACTGCATGACCTTCTCCAGGACCGCAACGAGTTCCTTCACGTTGGAGATCTTGGAGTTGACGATCAGGATGTACGGGTCTTCGAGGACCGTTTCCTGGCGCTCTGCGTCGGTGACGAAATAAGCGGAGATGTAGCCCTTGTCGAAGCGCATGCCCTCGGTGAGCTCGAGCTCCAGGCCGAAGGTGTTGGATTCCTCGACCGTGATGACGCCTTCCTTGCCCACCTTGTCCAGGGCTTCGGCGATCAGGCTGCCGATTTCCGGGTCACCAGCGGAGATGGAAGCCGTAGCGGCGATCTCTTCCTTCGTTTCGATTTCCTTGGCGGAGGAAAGCAGTTCGCTGATCACAGCGTCCACAGCCTTCTCGATGCCGCGCTTGAGGGACAGCGGGTCGGCGCCGGCTGCAACGTTGCGCAGGCCTTCCTTGACCAGTGCCTGAGCGAGGACGGTAGCGGTGGTGGTACCGTCGCCAGCGACGTCATCCGTCTTCTTGGCAACTTCCTTGACCAGTTCCGCACCGATCTTCTCGTAAGGATCGTCCAGCTCGATCTCCTTGGCGATGGACACGCCATCGTTGGTGATCGTGGGAGCGCCCCACTTCTTTTCGAGGACGACGTTGCGTCCACGCGGGCCGAGGGTGACCTTGACGGCGTCGGCGAGGGTGTTCAGGCCCCGCTCGAGGCCGCGGCGTGCCTCTTCATCAAATGCAATGATCTTGGCCATAACGGCGGTAGTCCTTTCGGGACAGTCGTTAAGAAGGTACCTGTCAGATAGGGTGCCCGCGACGGACGGTCCTTTGCTTGAGGCCTCTGTATGCCCCGAACTCCGGACCTCACCCCATCAAGGTGTTTCTTGATCCTCCCCTTTTCCGAGAGCTGTCCGGCGTCGGCGTCAGCCGGACCGGAGTTAGCAGTCGAAGCGGAAGAGTGCTAAATCAATAATTAGCACTCGACCAGTGAGAGTGCAAGCAGAGGAGACACTTTGAGCCCGGAATATGTTGACTTTTCAGCCGTTAGCTGAGGCACGGCCTACGCGGCTAAGCGACGCGTACGCTTTCGGCCTGCGGCCCCTTCTGGCCTTCACCCAATTCAAACTCGACGCGCTGGCCTTCCTCCAAGGCACGGAAGCCCTCCATCTGGATGGCCGACCAGTGCACAAAGACGTCGTCCCCGGAGTCATCCACAGTGATGAAGCCGTATCCTTTTTCGGCGTTGAACCATTTGACGGTTCCCAAAGCCATGATGCCCACACTTTCGCAGTAGCCAAGACCGGTTGCCGGGATCTCCGGACCGGAGTCAGTCCACTGTAACCACAGTCACTCTCCCCGCGCTGCCGCGGAAGGCGTGACCGTGCTTTTTGTTATTCAGGCTTAACCGGGTTGGGGATTCCGGGCGCCGCCCACGGCGGAAACCAGACGTCCTGCCTACTGGTAACCGGGTCCTACGACAACCACCAGCGGCTGCTGGACTTCAGGTGACTCCACAACCTGCGTGATGCCCAGGAGAGTTCCCAGAGCGTCGGCGTTGGCCTTCTGTTCCGGTGCGTTGTAGAAGATCACTGAGGCCTGTTGCGGCATGCCACCCCAGTTGCCCACGGTGCCCAATGCCCAGCCATCGCCCTGGACGAGGCCTGCCACGCGGCCAGCCAGACCGGCAGTACCGGTGCCGTTGTAGACGGCCACCGCCGTGGCTTTATCCACGGGTGCAGCGGACGGGGTCGCAGACGGCACGTCCGACGGGGTCGTCCCGGGGCTCGGTCCTCCGGACGCGATAGGCGCTGCGCTTGATTCGGTGGGAGCCGCGGACGGCGCGGTTTCAGTCTGCTGGGGCGCCGCCGTCGAGACGCTCGACGACGCTCCCGGCGCCACCAGGCCAAGTCGCGGAAGGATCAGGAAGGCCACCAAACCGAGCACCAGGGCAACGGCACCAACGGTCAACACCGGCCACAAAGTGGGGCGGGCTGTTTCCTGGGCATCGCGATGCACGCCCTGACGGGAACTGCTCTGCGGGACCCGGTCGAATTCATCCTTGGCATATTTGGTCATGGTGAAGCGTTGTCCTTGCTGGTTGCTGCTGACGGTCAGCCTGGCGATTTACGCGTCGGACCCCAAGCGGCGCGCTGTCCGCGCACGTTGGCGCGACGTACGTAGTCTACGCAGTCTCTTGACCAGCATGGGATCGTGGGCCAGCGCATCCTCACGATCAATCAACGCGTTCAAGATCTGGTAATAGTGGGTAGCGGAGAGATCGAACAGCTCGCGGATGGCTTGTTCCTTGGCTCCCGCGTACTTCCACCATTGGCGTTCCAAGGCCAACATCTGCTGGTCGCGCTCGCTCAACGGCGAGTCGCTGCGGATACCGGCCGCCAGGTCTTCAAGGGCCAAACCGGTAGCCTGCGCCGCCATCGGTTCCTGTGCTGGTTCTGCCACGGCACACTCCTTCGACGCTTGTGGGGGAAAATGTCCTACCCCCATGTTACGGGCGAATAACAACAGTGTCATTCGCGGGTCGTGCTGCGCGCGAGGCACAATGGCGTAGTGACTGGCGAGGAAGCATTGTTTGACCTTGAACCCCCGGGCGTTTCGGCTCCTGCCTTCGATGAACTGCTGGACAAGCCGATGGAAGAGCTCATGGCGCCGGACTGGGCCGACGCCCTCCGCCCGGTGGAGGGGCAGCTCCGCGATGCTTTGGGTTTCGTCGCAGGGCAGGCAGCGCAGGGCGTCCGGATTCTTCCCGACGCAACCAACCTGCTTCGCGCCTTCCGACGCCCACTGGACGACGTCAAAGTCCTCATCCTCGGCCAGGACCCGTACCCAACGCCGGGACACGCCGTCGGCCTTTCCTTTGCCGTATCCCGCCGAACCCGGCCCATCCCCCGGAGCCTTGCCAATATCTACCGCGAACTCCACGACGACCTCGGCCTCCCGCCACGTGTCCACGGCGACCTGACCGCCTGGTCGGATCAAGGTGTCCTGCTCCTGAACCGCGTTTTGAGCGTCGCTGCCGGAAATGCCGGCTCACACCGTGGCAAGGGTTGGGAGGCTATTACGACGGCGGCCGTCACCGCAGTCGCCAATCGCACCAATGATGCCGGACGCCAGAGCCCGCTCGTGGCGATTCTGTGGGGAAAAGATGCCGAATCCGTCATGCCGCTGTTGAACGGAGCGCCGGCCGTGGTGTCAGTTCATCCCAGTCCGCTCTCGGCGTCGAGGGGCTTCTTCGGATCAAAGCCCTTTTCCAAGGCGAACGAGCTCCTGCGGGAGCAAGGGGCGGACCCCGTGGATTGGGAACTTCCCGTCCTGTAGGGCCATTCCCCAACCCTCCATCACCAAACACCCCCAAAACCCCAACCCCCGATCACCCCTACGGGCATGGGTGAGAGGCCTCAGCCGAAAGGGTCATTCGGTGAGAGAGCCTTCAGCCCAAAGGGTCGTTCGGTGAGAGAGCCTTCAGCCGAAAGGGTCGTTCGGTGAGAGAGCCTTCAGCCGAAAAGGTCATTTGGTGAGAGAGCGATTGACTGACTGTAACGTTCGACTCATACCCAGCAAGCGTGCAGGCAATTAGCTTAGGCTTACCTACATGGCTGCACTCCCCGTCACCTCGTCCGCTGACCGCAAGACACGTCCCCAGGTCAACCTGCTTGTCCTGCGCAAGGAACGTCTCTCGCCGCACATGGTGCGGATTGTCGCGGGTGGCCCGGGCTTCAGAGACTACGCGAACAACGAATTCGTGGACCGCTACGTCAAAATCGTCTTCCCGCAGCCGGGCGTCGACTACCAACTTCCGTTGGACCTCTGGGCCATCCGCGAGACCATGCCCCGCGAACAGTGGCCGCACACCCGGACCTACACCATCAGGTGGGTGAACCTGGAAGCACAGGAGCTCGCCATCGATTTCGTCGTCCACGGCGACGAAGGCCTCGCGGGACCATGGGCAGCGGCGGCAGAGCCGGGTGATTCGCTGATCTTCACCGGCCCGGGCGGCGCCTACAATCCGGACACCGACGCCGATTGGCACCTTTTCGCCGGCGACGACGCCGCCATTCCTGCCATCGCGGCGTGCATCGAGGCACTGGGTCCGGAAGCACAGGGCATGGCCTTCCTGGAGGTGGACAGCGCTGCCGACATCCTCCCGATCTCGGCGCCTCAGGGCCTCGAACTCCATTGGTTGCAGCGCAACGGGGTGCCCGCGGGGTCCAGCGAGCTTCTCCTGGACGCCCTGCGGACTGCCGAGTGGCTGCCGGGCCGGGTGGATGTCTTCGCGCATGGCGAGCGGGGCTACATGAAGGGCCTCCGCGAGATCCTGTTCGTGCAGCACGGACTGGAACGCTCACAGGTGTCGTTGTCTGGCTACTGGGCACAGGGCCGCGTTGAAGAAGTGTTCCAGGCCGAGAAGAAACTGCCGGTCGGCAAGATCTAGTCAGGGCAAGATCTAGTCAGGGCAAAATCCAGACCGGGAGAGATCCAGCAGGCCTGGATCCAGTGAAGCAAGGCCTACCGGCGGCGGACCCTTCGGCGTTCGTTGCTGGACAAGCCCTTGGTCAGCGGCCTGGCCAAGTTGTCACCCAGCACGATTCCCGCGGCCACGCCCATGACTATGGCCCCGGCATTGAGCATGCCCCCTGCGCCCAGCAGGATATCCGCTTCCTCTACGGTCAACTGGTACATGGAGCGGAAGATCGTGAGCCCTGGCAGCAGGATCAACGCCGCGGGGACGGCAACCACCAGCTGCGGCGCTCCCAGTTTCAGTGCCACTACACGCCCCAACAGACCGATAGCCACGGCCGAAACCGCAGGCGACAAGCGGTCGCCGAGCCCGAGCTGGGTGGCCCCCCACAAGACGAAGAACCCCACCAGGCCGACTGCCGCCGTCGGAAGCAAAAGCCGCATTTGAGTCTGTTCGGTGACGCCGATGGCCACCACAGCGACGGCGATCAGAATCGCTTGGCCCCAGAGCGGATAGGCGGGCGGGAAGGTGTTGGTGACGTCCAGGACCTGGCTGCCCATCAGCGTCCCGACCACGACGGCAACGGCAATTCCGGCGACGATCGCGCCAAACGTGAGCAGCGTGGAGAGGAACCGTCCGGCCGCAGTGACGGGGAAGCCGTTGATCGCGTCCTGCACTGACGATACAAGCCGGCCCGTTGGCAGAAGCAGCAGGATACCTCCCGCAACCACAATGGATGGGGCGATGTCCGCACCCGCCCATCGGAGCATCAGGGCGATGAACGTGACCAGGAACGAACACGCCATGGTGACGAAAAAGTCCGGCGTGCGCCAGCGACCCAATTGCCGGGCCACCAAGCTGATGAGGAGGTTCGACGCGAATGCCAATGCCGAAGCACCTGGACCTCCGCCGAGGACGCCGACAAACACGGCCGCAAAGACACCGAACGCCACCGTGACCATCCAGCGAGGGAACGGCTTTGCGCTGCGGACGATCTCGTTCAAGCGGCGGACGGCTTCGTCCCGGCCCACTCCCCCGGCCACGATGTCCGTAACGAGTTGGTGAACCTGGGCCAGCCCGGCATAGTTATTGGTCCACGAGCGCACCACACGGAGCAGCGTGATAGGCGTTTGGTCCTTGGGCGCGTAGTTGATAGCCACCGACTGGTTGGTGATGTCCACTTCCACGTTCTTCAAACCCAGCGCTGCCGTGACGGCAATCATGCTGGTCTCGACCTCAAGAGCTCCGGCCCCGTAACGGAACATGACCTCCGCCAAGTGCAGGGCGAAGTCGATGGTCTTACGGGCGGAGGCGTCAACGCCCACCACTTGGATAGTGGGGTTCGCGTAAGGGCTGCCCGCCAGGCGGTCCACGATATTCATGGGGGCGGTAGGCGGGCTGTCGCCCTGAACCAGGCGCATCAGCATGCGCTTGGCGTTGGCATTCTGCCGGATTTGCGATGGCCGCAGCGGCTGGGTCTTGGGCAAGCCGTCGGTGTGAGGCCTGCCGCCGGAGCCCTCCGGGCGTTCAGTCACGCAGCGTTCCTCCTTTGGCTTTGTGGGTTAGTTCTACTTGAGGAATTTTCCAACGATCGGCAATTTTCCTGGTTCCCGCAATTTTCCCAGCACGATCCGGGCAACACCTGTGAGCTTCCTGGCAGCGCGGTAGCCGTTGTACTTGATCGGACTGACCGGAGCGACGAAGTCGCCAATGAGCTGCACTACCTCGCCGCCGAAACCCTTCTTGAACTCGTAGCCGCCGTGACCTGTTTCGTCCTGGCCTTGGATGCCGAAGGTGCCGTAGAAGTTGTAGCGCGAATAGCCGTTGTCCAAGGCATGGAGCAGCATGCCCCAGTACAGGGACGTGGCGCCGTTGAAGTAGATGTAATCCTGGACCGTGCCGCCGATGACACACGTCACTTCGTCACCGGAGCAAGCGAAGTGGATCGCAGCAACTGTGGCGACTCCCACAGAGTCCGGGTAGCGTTCGATGTCCTTCAGGCTCCGCTCGTAGCTGTCCACGAGGTCCTGGACAACTTTGACCCGGTTGGCCTTCTTCTTGCTCCCGGTCTCCTCGACCTCGCGTTTGAGATCGTTGAGTACCTTGGACTCCGCGTCCAAGCGTTCGGTGATGGAGCGTCGATATTCCGGGATGTTGATTTTGGCCATCATGAGCTTGGTGAACTCATCGGAGGTAGTACGGAGCAGTTGCTCGTAGTACTCACGTTCCCGGTAGGTGAAACCCTTTTCGTCACCAGCGGTCTGCAGCGCAGTGTAAAAATCGTCCAGGGTCTCCAGCGTGGCCTGTTCCAGGTAAACGCCGTTCTTTTCGGCCTTACGGATGGCCTTGCGTGTGCGGTAATTCATCCCCATGATGAGTTCTTCGGAATCCGCGATTCCATCGAGGCTCTTGATGAACATCCAATTGATGTTGGCGAAGTTCATGTCGAAACCTTGGTGCTTGAAACCGAGCCCTTCGAGCTCCTTCAACAGAGGCCGGTTGTCCTCCAGCTCGGGATGCTCCGCGCCCTCCTCGTCCCGCGCCATGTACTTCACGTTCGGGGAGATGCGCAGCTCCGCCGCTTTCTTGGAAGCAGCGTGCTTCTTCAAAAGCTCGACGACGGACCGCACCGCTGCCGGGTCGCTATAGTCCATCAGTGGTCCCTTGGCGCAGTCAGCTACCTTGTAGCCAATGCGGTTGGAGCTGTAAACGAGCTTGCCGGCCGCGACGAGGGTTCCGCCGCTGTTCACGCCGAACAGTTCCACTTCCTGGCCGCGGGCCCGCTGGAAGCGAGTGAGGTCCAGGGACTGGATGAAGCTTCCCTGGGGGTGTCCCTTGGCAAAGGTCTCATAGTCGGCGTCACTGAGGAGCACGAATTCCATGTCGGTTCCCGCCTCGATCGGAGTCAAAGAAATTTCCTCACGTAGTTTGATGTGCACCCGTTGGTGGCCGGGCCTTGCCTGAGTTTGGCTTGTGCTTGGCTGCTGTGGGATCAGTAGAACTGGCCACCGGTTCGCATGGTTTCAATGCGGCGGAAGATCCGCTCCGCGCCCTTGTTCCAGAGTTTGTAGCGAAGGGGGCTAAGGACGAGGTCATAGCAGCCGACGAAGTCGGTGACGGTCTTGGTGAAACTGGTCTTGAATAAACCCATGCCATAGAGAGGGTGCGACTTGTCCTTGATCCTTGCCGCGCTGGGAGTCCCGCAGAAATCGTACTCAACGCAGCCGAGCTCCTGCATACGCTGAATCGCCGCCCACTGGACGAGGTGCGAGTCGCCATAATGCTTGCGGTTCTGGGTGGAGCCGCCGTCCTTGTACGTTGCCTTGGATCCGTAGTTGATCACGAAAGCGCCAACGCTCGGCTGGCCGTCCTCGTAGACAAAGAAGAAATGGCCCTGACCGCGACTGCTGAACTCACTCCAGAACTTGGCGTAGTACTCGTAGCTGCGCAACGGCATGGCACCTTTGGCATTCACCGTGTTCTGCATGAGCGCGTAGAGCTTCTTGTAGCTCTCTTCACCCGCTTCTTCCTGAAGGACCTTACAGCCTTCGCGCTCCGCCCGGCGCACCGCGTTGCGGGCCCTGGAGGAAATGCTGCGAAGGACCTCGTTGGAAGGAGCCGAGATGTCCAGAAGTGCCGTGGAATCATTGGACTGGATGTTGGGCGCTTTGACCAGTCCGGCCGCGTTGAGTTGGGTTGCGGCCTCCGGGGATTGGACGATGTCCGGCTCGATCTTGATCGCGAAGACGTTCATCTTCTGCTCCCTGGCCAGTTTCGCGACGGCAGTGAGCATCGGCTCGATGTCCTTGACGTCCGCCGTATCCGGCCCCTTGATGAGGTACCAGAGCCGACCAAGGATGGGGAGCTTTTTCTCCAGTAGCAGGTTGTAGCTGGGATATTCGGCGGTCTCGATGACGAGCCGGCGGACCAGCCAGTTGGCGCCGTCCTTGACTGCCGCGTAAGCGTCCGACTGCAGCATGTTGCCGCCATTGGGGTTCGCTGTGACGTGCTTGTCCCAGTTTTCGATTTCCTCGGCGGTGGCAAAGCGGGCAGTAAATTCTCGCAAGGTGGCCGGTGTCCAATCTCAGGGTTCAGTGCAGTGTTCAAAGCTTCGTATGCATGCGGGCATGCAGGATCAAGTCTATCGGGGATGGGTACATCGCCCGATCCGGGTCTAACCCGTGGCTCCCACGCCACCTATCTACAGCCTGACCTGTTCCATGCTCTCCAACTGAATGGCTTTCGGTGCTTTCCCCAGCTCACGTTGGCCGCTGGTCAGGCGGTCTGCGTTCGACAATCTGGTCAGGCTCAACCCTGTGAGGTCTGCGATCTGTCCGATGGGAACCTGGAACGTCCTGAAAGGTCCCAGCGGCGGCGGTTCGCCTTCGAGGAGCCGTTCGGTAATCGCCTTTTTGAGCTCGACCTTGCCAAGCAACGGTGACTGGTCCAGGACGAACCCCGCAGCGCCGAGGTTTCCGTCGTTGGTCCAGGCCGCGATCTTCCAAAACTTCCTGGGAATCTTCACACCCCTGTACTCGGAGTCATCGTCCGCAAAGACGGGCCCGGTGAACACGCTGAGCTTGGCGTCGTGGGCGTCAGCGTGGTCCAGGACGTGGTCCTCCAACCCGACCCAAAGCTCCTTGCCCTGGTTGAAGTCGTCCACTTGGGGCGCCGCGTTGGTGAAGGCAAAGGTGTCTTGGTTGGCTTTCTTTGCGGTGGCGGCATCTCCCCAGACAGGATCGAGCCTGCGAACCAGATGCCCACGGTCGAACGCGTTGTTCTTATAGACGTCCGGCCCGGCCTGTTGTTCCCGGGGGATCCTGTCATCGAAATGCCAGGTTCCCTCACGCGCCAAGGGATTCAGTTCGCTCCCGCTGATATTGACGCCCACGATCGCGGCAAGCTTGCGCGCAGGCCGCAAACGCACCGAGAAATGGACGTAGTCCAAAAGAACCGTCGTTGCCGACGGACTTGGCAGTTCAAGCCGTGCCCTCAAAAAATCCCTGTCGTATCCCCCGCTCATGGATACAGCATGGCACTGGGCACTGACAGTAAAAAGACTCAGCACCACCTGAGTCCGTTTCGGGGCTTCGCTGCGGAGTATGCCGTGCGCACGGCATACTCCGCAGCGAGCCCACGAAACGGAGGTGAAGGGCTAGGCCAGGTCTCCGCCATTCTTCGAGGCGTATTCCTGCGCGGAGAGCAGCGGGCCGTCAGACTCCGCAGCTACCTTGAAGAGCCAGCCGGCACCGTACGGATCGTTGTTGATGAGGGCGGGATCGGACACAACGGCGTCGTTGATCTCGGTAACTTCACCTGTGACGGGCGAGTACAGGTCGGACACGGACTTGGTGGACTCGACTTCGCCACAGGTCTCACCTGCAGTCACGGTCGAACCGACCTCGGGCAGGTCAACGTACACGATGTCACCCAGCGCGTCGGTGGCAACCTCGGATATACCAACGGACACCGAGTTCCCGTCCCCGCGGCTCACCCACTCGTGCTCGTCGGAGTACTGCAGTTCAGGCGCTACTTTGGGCATTCTGTTTCCTTTACGTTGTATGGACAAATCTGTATGCGGGCAATCACCTGCGGCAGGCGGCAACACTCTCAGCACTTAGTGATTCACGAAGTGCCCGATGGAGTGGCCCCTTCGGGTCCGGTATCCGGAAGCGGGCATCTAAGGGAGCCTCGCGTTCGCGCAGCGGGCGCCCAGGCGACCGAGCCCGCGGAGGATGCCGGACCCGACGGGCCAAAGGGCGACCCGTCGGGACCGAAAGTCCGGCTTACTTAGAGCGCTTGTAGAACGGCAATGCGACGACTTCGAATGGCTCAGCCTTGCCACGGAGGTCCACATCCACAGCAGTCCCCGGCTCAGCCAAAGCAACGTCGACGTAAGCAAGAACCACGGGGTATCCCAGCGTCGGGCTCGGCTGGCCGGAGGTCACTTCACCGACCACGGCACCGTCCTTCAGCACCGGGTAGTGCGAACGCCCGGCGCGGCGTCCGAGTCCCTTGAGGCCCACGAGCTTGCGTCCGCTGGTCACACCCGCACCCGCGGCCTTCAAAGCAGCCAGGGCTTCCTTGCCAACAAAGTCGCCTTCCTTGGACAGGGCCACGACTGGACCGAGCCCGGCAGCGAAGGGGTTTCCTTCGCGGGAGAGTTCGTTGCCGTAGAGAGGCATACCCGCCTCGAGGCGCAACGAGTCGCGTGAGGCCAGTCCGGCCGGGACCAGCTCGCCTTCTTCAGCCACCGTGGAGATGGCCTGCCACAGCGCAGCCGCGGATTCGTTGGCCACGAAGATTTCGAAGCCGTCTTCCCCGGTGTACCCGGTGCGGGCCAGCAGCAGGTCCTGGGTGCCGCCGTCGAACGTGAACGGCACTTCAACCGCAGCGTAGTACTTCAGTCCGGTGACCAGCGCGTGCTGTTCCGCAGGAACCAAACGCAGTAGGATGGCCTCGGCGAGCGGGCCTTGGACCGCAATGAGAGAGGTCTCGGCCGAGGCGTCCTCAACAGCAACATCAAAATCAGCCGCACGTTCGAGCAGGGCAGCGGCCACAACCGCAGCGTTGCCCGCGTTCGGCACCACAAGGAACCTCTCCGGACCACGTCGGTAAACAATGAGGTCGTCGATGATGCCGCCGTCTTCCTGGCAGATCAGCGAGTACTTGGCTTTGCCATCGGCCATGGCGGAGATCTTTCCCACCAGGGCGTAGTCCAGGAACGCAGCGGCTTCCGGTCCGGTGACCCAGACCTCGCCCATGTGGGAGAGGTCGAACAGGCCCGCCGACTTCCGGACCGCGTGGTGCTCAGCCAGCTCGGAGGTGTACTTGAGGGGCATCTGCCATCCACCGAAGTCGGTGAAGGACGCGCCGAGTTTCTTGTGCTCTTCGTAAAGTGCGGTGTAGTTCTCAGTCATTTCCGGAACCCCTTAGTTCTCGAAGTCTGCGGTGTTGTCCTCGAACGCTTCAAGGGGCGGGCAGGAGCAGACGAGGTTGCGGTCGCCTGCCGCGCCGTCGATGCGGCCCACCGGCGGGAAGTACTTGTCCTGCTTGAGGTGGTGGACCGGGAAGGCTGCCTGCTCGCGCGGGTACGCACGGTCCCAGTCGGAACTTACGACGGCGGCAGCCGTGTGGGGCGCGCGGCGAAGCGGGGACTCCTGCACGGAGAAGTCGCCGTGCGCCACCTGGTCGATTTCCTTGCGGATAGTGATCATGGCCTCGATGAAGCGATCGATTTCCACGAGGTCCTCGGACTCCGTCGGTTCCACCATCAAAGTCCCGGCAACCGGGAAGGCGAGAGTCGGGGCATGGAAGCCGAAGTCGATGAGGCGCTTGGCCACATCCTCGGCAGTCACCCCGGTCTTGGCTGTGAGTTCGCGGAGGTCGAGGATGCACTCGTGGGCAACCAGGCCGGCCTCACCGGTGTAAAGAACCGGGAAGTAGTCATTGAGGCGGGCCGCGATGTAGTTGGCCGCCAGCAGCGCGGACTTGGTTGCTTCGGTGAGGCCCTGGCCGCCCATGAGCTTCACGTAAGCCCAGGAGATGGGCAGGACGCCGGCAGAACCGAAACGGGATGCCGAGATCGGGACATCGTTGCCTTCGGTCCACGACGTAGCATCACCCGGCATGAAGGGAGCCAGATGCGCCTTGGCGGCAACGGGGCCCACGCCGGGTCCGCCGCCGCCGTGCGGGATGCAGAAGGTTTTGTGCAGGTTGAGGTGGGACACGTCGCCGCCGAACTTGCCGGGCTGGGCCAGGCCAACCAGGGCGTTCAGGTTGGCGCCGTCAATGTACACCTGACCGCCGGCCTCGTGGATGGCATCGCACACTTCACGGACGTCGGCATCGTAAACACCGTGCGTGGACGGGTAGGTGATCATGATGGCCGAAAGGGCGTCCCGGTTGGCCTCGATCTTGGCCTTCAGGTCGGCGTGGTCGATGGTGCCGTCGGCAGCCGTGGCCACGACCACAACCTTCATGCCGGCGAGCACGGCCGAAGCCGCGTTCGTCCCGTGGGCGGAGGCCGGGATCAGGCACACGTTGCGCTGATCATCGCCGCGGGACAGGTGGTAGCCCCGGATCGCGAGCAGGCCTGCAAGCTCACCCTGGGAACCGGCGTTCGGCTGGATGGAAACCTGGTCATAGCCGGTGATCTCCGTCAGCTGTGCCTCAAGGTCGGCAATCAGTTCGCGCCAACCAGCCGTCTGGGAATCCGGAGCGAAGGGGTGGATCGAGGCGAACTCGGGCCAGGAAATGGCCTCCATCTCCGCCGTGGCGTTCAGCTTCATGGTGCAGGAACCCAGCGGGATCATGGTGCGGTCCAGCGCGAGGTCGCGGTCCGAAAGCTTGCGGATGTAGCGGAGCAACTGGGTCTCGGAACGGTGGGTGTTGAACACCGGGTGCTGCAGGTATCCGCTGGAACGCTCAACGGAAGCCTCAAGCGCGAAGCCTTCAACGGCTTCACTGACCGAAGCGCCAAAGACGTCAGCGACGTCGGCGACAACCGCCGTCGTGGTTGTCTCGTCTACGGAGATGCCCACCATGTCAGCGTCGATGCTGCGCAGGTTGATACCGCGCGCCTCGGCAGCAGCCACCAGGGATGCGGCCTTGCCGGGAACGCGGACGGTGATGGTGTCGAAGAAGGAGCCGTGCAGGACCTCAACGCCTGCCGCCTTCAAGGAAGCAGCCAGCGTGCGGGCATGGCCATGAGCCGTCTCGGCAATGGCCTTCAGGCCTTCCGGACCGTGGTAGACAGCGTACATCGACGCGACGATGGCCAGGAGGGCCTGCGCGGTGCAGATGTTGGAGGTCGCCTTCTCGCGGCGGATGTGCTGTTCACGGGTCTGGAGCGCCAAGCGGTAGGCGGGGACGCCGGCGTCGTCCTTGGAAACGCCCACCAGACGGCCGGGCATGGAACGCTCGAGCCCCTTCTGGACCGCCATGTACGCGGCGTGCGGGCCGCCAAAGAAGAGCGGGACGCCCAGGCGCTGCGCGGAACCGACGGCGATGTCGGCGCCCTGCTCGCCCGGAGGGGTGATGAGTGTGAGGGACAGGAGGTCGGCGGCAACGGTGACCAAGGCACCGCGCTCCTTCGCTTCGGCGATCACGGCGGAGTGGTCGAACACGCGGCCGGACACGCCGGGCTGCTGCAGGACGATCCCGTTGATGGCACCTTCCGGAAGGCCCTCGGAAAGGTCGGCAATTTCCACCTCGAAACCGAGGGCTTCGGCACGGCCCTTCACGATCGCGATGGTCTGCGGGAGGCAATCGGCGTCGAGGACCGTCTTGCCGTCCTGGGCTGCCTTGTTCTTGTTCGCCCGGCGCATCATGAGGACGGCCTCGGCCACGGCGGTGGCTTCATCGAGCAGGGAGGCGTTCGCGATCGGGAGTCCCACCAGGTCTTGGACCATGGTCTGGAAGTTCAGCAGTGCTTCGAGGCGGCCCTGCGAGATTTCAGGCTGGTACGGGGTGTAGGCCGTGTACCAGGCCGGGGATTCAAGGATGTTGCGGCGGATCACCGGAGGGGTGATGGTGTCGAAGTAGCCCTGGCCGATCATCTGGACAGCCGTCTTGTTCTTCGCTGCAAGCTTACGGAGCTCCGCGAGGACTTCTACCTCACTCAGAGCGTTCTGCAGGGTCAGTGCCACGTCCTGGCGGATGTCGTTGGGAACCGCGGTGTCGACCAGCGAGTCGACAGTGTCGTAGCCGACCGACTTCAGCATGGTCTCAATGTCGGCCTGGCGGCGGGCACCGATATGCCGGTCGACGAAGGTTGTGGAGGCAGAACTAACCGTCACGAAGGAACTCCAATACTTGGGCGGCGTTTGGGTACGCCGCAGCGACTCGGGTTCCTCCCCGCTCTGTATTGGACCTGAGAGTTTCCGCGTGTTGTTTACACAACCAGCCGCTTGCACCGTCGGTGAGCACAGCATTCAGGGCGCCGGTGGTGACGCCTGGATGCCTGCTGCTTTCCAGAGTTGCCTCGCCGCGGCGGTGCGTGGGCCTGAGAGATTCCTGGGGAGGATTTGCTCCTACGGCGCCTGCATCTCGTGCTTGCAGGACTCTCCCGCCGCAGATCAAAGGCTTATTAAGTTGTCGGCGGGTGCTGGGAAGGCACGCCACCAAGGCTTAATTGTCCTATGCGGCGGGCGCCGCCGCAAATGGTGAGGGAGGGCTACTTTCGCAGCCGCTGCAGCACGTTCAGGAGGATTTCGACGTCGGCCTCCCGCCCGCCGTCGGCAGCTTCCTGTCCGCCCTCGAAGATGGCGTTGAAGTACAGGCCGTCGCCCATGTAACTGACCGCTTTGGCGACTTCCGGGCCGACATCCACGGCAAGGACGTCCAGCCACCGCTGCTGGATGGCCGCGAACCGCCGTCGGGTTTCCTCATGCGCCACCTCGGCAAGCCGGGTGGCAGCCACGAACGCCCGGTCCATGGGAGTACCGGCCCACAGCGATGAGCGGATGAAGTATGCGGCGGCGCCATCAGGAGCCACCTTCATCTGCTCGGTATCTTCCAGCGCGAGGTAATCCAGGCGTTCCAGTAGCGCGCTGATGAGCGCTTCCTTATTGGGGAAGTGGTAGAGCAGCCCGCCTTTGGAAACGCCCGCCCGTTTGGCGACCGCGTCCAGGGTGGCAGCCCGCTCCCCTACCTCAATGAGGAGGGCTTCGAAGGCGTCCAGCACGGAGTCCTTGGCTACTGGTTTTCGTGGCATGGGTTCAATCATTCCCTATCAGACATGCAGTTTCGAAGTTGAAACTATACCGTCCAGACGGTACAGTAATCGTCATGTTCACGTCGTCCTCCACCCCTGCACCCCGCTCAGCTCGTCCCATCAAGGGCACGGCAGCTCCGTGGCGTGACTGGATGGCCCTGACACTCCTGATGTTCCCGGTGCTGCTGGTGGCCGTCGACAACACCGCGCTCACGTTCGCCCTGCCCGAAATCGCGCGTTCGTTGGACGTTGGCGGCGTACAGCTCCTGTGGATCATTGACGCCTACCCCCTCGTGCTGGCAGCGCTGTTGGTTTCCATGGGCAACCTCGGGGACAGGATCGGACGACGGCGGCTGCTCCTGGTCGGCAGCACCGGCTTTGCTGCGGTTTCGGCTGCTACGGCGTTCGCGCCTTCCGCTGAATGGCTTATCGCCGGACGCGCCGCCCTTGGGGTCTTCGGCGCCATGCTGATGCCCTCAACCCTGTCCTTGATCCGGAACATCTTCACCGATCCGAACCGTCGCAGGCTTGCGATCGCCGTCTGGGCTGCCGGTTTCTCCGGCGGTGCCGCACTGGGCCCGATCTTCGGCGGCTGGCTCGTGGAGCATTTCTGGTGGGGTGCCGTCTTCCTTGTGGCAACGTTCCTCCTGCTCCCGCTCCTCGCTTTCGGTAAGGCCCTCATTCCGGAGTCGAAGGACGCCAACCCGGGCCGTGTGGACATGCCCAGCATTGCTCTCTCCGTCCTGACCATGGCTCCGTTCGTCTACGGCATCAAGGAATCCGCCGTGCACGGCTTCGGAGTTTCGGCCATGGCCTTCATGGTCTTCGGGGTGGCCATGGGTGTCCTGTTCGTTCGTCGCCAGAGGCAACTCCAAAGCCCGATGCTGGATGTCCAACTTTTCGGCAACAAGGTGTTCAGCACGGCCATCGTGGCCAACGTCCTGTCCCTGTTCTCCATGACCGGCTTCATCTACTTCTTCGCACAACACCTCCAGCTCGTTGAAGGCCAGTCACCCATGGAGGCCGGCATCGCCATGATTCCGGCCCTCCTGGCCACGATCATTGCCGGCCTGTTGGTTGTGCCACTGGTCAAACGGATCAGGCCGGGATTCGTGGTGGCCGGCGGGTTGAGCCTGAGTGCTGTGGGTTATCTCGTGGCCACCATGGGTGATCACGGCAGCGGCCCTGTATTCCTGCTGTCAGCCTTGACGGTCCTGGCCGTGGGTGTCGGCGCGGCAGAGACCATCTCCAACGATCTGATCCTCGCCTCCGTACCGGCCGAGAAGTCCGGAGCCGCATCCGCGATTTCGGAGACCGGCTATGAGCTCGGTTCGCTCCTCGGTACGGCCGTTCTGGGCTCCATCCTGACGGCTTCCTACCAGCACAACCTGGTCATCCCGGACGGCTTGTCCTCGCAAGCTGCCGGAAAGTCGAGTGAGACACTGGCCGGTGCCGTGGACGCTGCTGCTGCACTGCCCGCGCCCCTGTCGGAAGCCTTGACGACAGCCGCACGGGTTGCCTTCGAATCGGGTGTCCACATCACGGCGGCGATTGGGCTGGTACTGATGGCAGGCGCGGCGGTGCTTGCCGCCGTCGTACTCCGGCGTGTGCCCAAGGCGCAGTAAGCCGCAGCCGAGGCCTCACAACGCGTCAGTCGGGGCAGCTTTGTTGTCCACTTGTGCTGTCAGTTCGTCGATCCGGTCCAGGGCATCGCTCAGCCGCCCAACTGTTTCCCACAGTCCGGGGTGCTGCGACCGGACTTCTTCAAGCGGGGTCCCGTCCTTTGCAAGGGCAGCGAGATCGAAACTGACGTTGGTGCGCGCTCCGGCAATGGCCGCCCGGAGCGCCCCGAACGCCACCACCACATCGGCAATGAGTGCCGGATTTCCGTTTGCTGCAAGCCAGCCCAAATCCTCGATGGCATCCATCGCCTGTTCGCCCAATGCAGCGGAAGCCTTCGCCGCCTTCACGGATGCCTGATGGATGGCTTCCTCGCGCCCGGGGCCCGGGGCCAGTCGGAACGCCGCACCAAAAGCCTTGGAAGCAACCGAATCCTCATCCGCCAACCGAAGGGCAGCCTCCCGCAGAGTGCGTGCCCTGCCCAGCAACTCCTCTCCCGCATTGTCGGAGTAACCCGCGACCATGGAGGTCAGGGAGGCAGCGATGGCCAGCATCACTCCTGTCCCGGCCCCACCCCCGGGCGAACCGCTGGATTGGGCCAAACCTTCGGTCCATTCCTCCACCGTGGAATTCTGCGTGGTGATCTCATCGGAAGCAGCCATGCAGCCCAGTCTGTCATTGTGGAGCCTGTTCTGCGCTCCAATCACGTGCGATAACACGTGGATCGGGCCTGACAACGCATGAGCTTCCCGGGCCAACAACGGTCCCGCTCGATACACTGGCCGGACCCGGGCGTTGAACAGTAGGGGCAGACCTCATGAACATTGACCTTGAAGAGCTTTATCGCGACCTGCATGCGAATCCTGAACTGTCCTTCCAGGAGGTCAGAACCGCCGACATCGTCAGCGGCCACCTCGAGGACCTGGGGTTGCTGGTGCATCGGGCCATTGGAAAGACAGGCGTAGTGGGCGTCCTGGACAACGGACCGGGCCCTGTGGTCATGCTTCGTGCCGACATGGACGCCTTGCCCGTCAAGGAAGCAACCGGACTGGACTACGCAAGTGCGGCAGTCGGCGTCGACCATGACGGGCGGGAGGTACCTGTCATGCACGCGTGCGGCCACGACGTGCACGTCACATGCCTCATCGGCGCCGTGGAAACCCTTGCACGGAACAAACATGACTGGCAAGGAACCCTCATCGCAGTGTTCCAGCCGGCCGAAGAATGGGGCGGAGGTGCGCAGGCGATGGTCGCGGACGGGCTCTACGATGCGGTGCCCAAACCGGACATCGTCCTGGGCCAGCACGTTGCACCCTTCCCTGCCGGCTGGTTTGGCGTCCGCCCGGGCGTCGCCATGGCATCGGCCGACTCCCTTAACGTGACCCTTCATGGGCGCGGCGGCCATGGATCCCGCCCTGAAACCACCGTCGATCCTGTGCTCATGGCTGCCGCGGCAACCATGCGCCTGCAGGGAGTGGTATCCCGCGAACTCGCCGCCAGTGACGCTGCTGTGGTGACGGTCGGCCAAATCCACGCCGGAACCAAGAACAACATCATTCCCGAAACGGCGACGCTGGGGCTTAGTATCCGGTCCTTCAGCGAATCCACGCGCGATAAGGTGCTCGGCTCCATTGAGCGCATCGTCCGCAGTGAGGCAGCAGCCTCCGATGCGCCCAAGGAACCGGATTTCCATTACGAAGAACGCTTCCCGCTGACAGTGAACAACGAACCTGCGGCAAACCGGATCACTGCGGCTTTCCGCGCTGCTTTCGGGGACAACAAGGTGATCGACCCAGGACCGGTTTCAGGCAGCGAAGACGTAGGAGAACTCGCAACAGCTGCCGGCGCGCCGTTGGTCTACTGGTTCCTGGGCGGCATCGATGAATCCTACGCCCGGCAGTGGGCCGACCAGGGCAGGCTTCCGGAGGACGTTCCTTCCAACCACTCGCCGTATTTCGCCCCGGTCATCCAACCCACGCTCACGTTCGGCACGGAAGCCTTGGTCACGGCGGCGCGCGAGTTCCTTGCCGCACCCAAGTAGGTCGCAGTTGTGCGCGTTTTGAGCCGTCAAAACGCGCACTAATGCGACTCAGATGGGGTAGAGGCTAAGAGCGCAGCGTCGGCGTCACGGAGGACCTTCGCAGCTACCTCGAGGCCTTCGATCCTGCCGAGGGAGACGTCCTCGTGCTCGATGTTGACCAGCATGTCGGGGTCCACCTCGCGGAGCGCTCGGAGGAACTCGGTCCAGTAGGCAGTGTCGTGTCCACGGCCCAGGGCGACGAAATCCCAGGCAGAGTTCTTGGGCCACTCGTTGGCCCATTCGTCGCCGCCCAGGTTGGTCCGATTCTCGTCCGGAGCGAGGCGTCGGAAGCTGTTGTCCAGCACACCGTAAAGGGCTGCGTTGTCTTTGTTGACGCGGACGTCCTTGGCTGCGGCTTGGAACACGAGCGGGCCGAGTTCGCGTACCACGGCCACTGGATCCATCTGCTGCCAGAACAGGTGCGAGGCGTCCAGTTCCACGCCAACGTGCGTGGCCCCGGTGAGTTCGACGAGCTTGTATACATCCGCAGTGTTGAACACAATGTTCTGCGGGTGCAGCTCCAATGCCACCTTGACTCCGTGGTCCGCTGCAAGTCGGTCGGTTTCCTTCCAGAAGTCCGCGGCTAAGCCCCACTGGTAATCAAGGACGTCCAAGGCCGCGGAGTTCCAGGCGTTGACCACCCAGTTGACTGTGGTTGCACCGGGTTCGCCGCCGGGAAGGCCGGACATCGTCACCACGCGGTTCTGGCCGAGCCGGTGGGCCAGGCGGATGGAACGCCGGATGTCCTCGGCGTGCTTTTCACCGATCTCCCGGCGAGGGTGCAGTGGGTTGCCGTTGCAGTTCAGGCCTGCGATGGACACACCCGTGCCTTCGAAGATCGCCAGGTAGTCATCCCGTGCAGCGTCGCTTACCAGGATCTGGTCGAAGGTGGGCACGTGCACGGCCGGCAGGAAGCCGCCGGTGTTGATCTCGATGCCCGTCAGCCCAAGGTCGGCAATGACCTTCAAGGCTTCGGGAAGCGGCCGGTCGTGCAGGATTGCGTTGTAGACGCCGAGCTTCATAGCGTGATCTTCTTTCCGTTGTTCAGGGCGGACTCGGTGACGGCGGCGAGGAGTTCCATGTTGCGGACGCCTTCATCGAACGTGGCGCAACGGGGCAGCGACTCCCCGGCCGGGAAACCTGCCACTTCTTCAAGGAACGCGCGTGCCTGGTAGCCAAACGCGTCGTTCTGGCCGAAACCGACCTCGGGGGCGTCCATGGCCAGGCCACCGGCGATGTACGGGTGTCCGGGGCCGAGGATGACCTGCCGGTAGCCATTCTGGATGCCGGATTCATCGTTGAGGAACAGTTGGATTTCGTTCGGACGGCGCTGGTCGAACTTGGCCCCGCCGTTTTCGCAGAAGACCTCGAACTGGAGGCTGTTGGCGTGGCCTGCGGCAACCCGTGAGACTTCGAAGCTTCCGGAGCCATGGGCGAAGGCGGCGTTGAACGCGGCGTAGTCGTCGTTCTCCACGGCTTCAAAGGTGTCGCTGACGGCAACGTGGTCGTGGCCCATGACCGCGGCCAACGGAAGGGGCCGCTTGTCGATGGCCGTGGCAAGGCGGCCACCACTGATGGACTGGATGTCTCCGCACAGGAATTCGGAGACATACGTCAGGTGGCTTCCGACGTCGGCCAGCGCACCGGAGCCGGGCCCGCCCTTGTAGCGCCAGCTCATGGGTGCCGAGGGGCTGAAACCGTAGTCGGTCCAGTACCGGCCACTGAAGTGCAGGACATTGCCGAGCACCCCGTTCCGGATGAGGTCCCGAATGTAGGCGATGCCCGGAGTGCGGCGGAACGTGAAACCGATACGTGCCAGGTTGCCGCCTGCCTCGGCCTCACGGGCAGCGTCAGCCATGGCCCGGGCATCGTCCAGGGTGTCACTCAGCGGCTTCTCGCACAGCACGTGCTTGCCGGCAGCCAACAGGCCCTCCACCACTTCGCGGTGCAGGGAGTTGGCGATCACGACGCTGACAACGTCAATGTCGTCTGCCTCGGCGATTGCCTGCCATGAGGTGTCGTTGCGCTCGTAGCCAAAGCGGCGTGCGGCCAGTGAACCGAACTCAGCGTTGACGTCGCCAATGGAAACGAGGCGCACCGGGGGCAGCACCGGGCTGTAAAGGGCAGATGCGGTGCGGTACGCGGCCGCATGGGCTTTGCCCGCCATGCCTGCACCGATAACGGCGACGCCGAGGCCTTCAGCCATTGATTTTCTCCTTTGAAAGGTTGCCACCGCGGGGGCGATGCGGCATTTTGTAGCGCTACAATTTTTACGCTGGGTTTGATCGTAACTATGTCTATATGTCCTGTCAATCATTCGCAGACTATCCTCAAGTGCAGACTACGAAAGGATTCCTTTGAAGAGACCCGAACCGCGGGACAGCCCGCGGTCCCGACGCCCCACCCTCTACGACGTCGCCACCCAGGCCGGAGTCTCGCCGTCGTTGGTTTCCCTCTTCCTCAAGGACCCGGACAGGGTCAGCGAGAAGCGTCGTGATGCCGTCCGGAACGCCATCACCGACCTCGGGTACCGGCCCAGCCGCGCCGCGACAACGCTGGCGAGCAACCGCACCAAGAGCGTTGGCCTGGTCATCGACGATTTCAGGAACCTTTGGTTCGTCGACCTCCTTCGCGGCATGGAATCCGTCCTCTCAGACCTTGGCTACCAAGTAACCCTGGCCGATTCCCGACCCGGCGAAAACCGCATCAAGGAAGCCACCGATGGCCTCCTCGCGATGCATGTCGACGCCCTGGTCATCGCGGCTGAACCGAGTACCTCGATGCTCGAGCGGACCTGGGTGCCCACCGTGGTGGCCGGATGGCGGAAAGGCGTCCCCGCGGGTGCGGACCTCATCACCAACGACGACGACGGCGGAGGCAGCATGGCCGCGAACCACTTGCTGGGGCTGGGACATACCCGGATAGGCCACCTTTCCGGATCCGACGGCGCGTCAGCCCACCGGCGCGCAGGTTTCCGGAGCGCTGTGGCGGGTGCCGGCGTCGAACTTCTGGTGGGTGAGTCGGCTGGAACTTCAGAGGAGGACGGCTACGGTACCGCCAGCCGGCTTCTGGACCGGCACACCGATATGACGGCGATCTTCGCGGCCAACGACACCATGGCCCTGGGTGCTTTCGCGGCCATCAAGGCCCGCGGCCTCTCCGTCCCGGACGATATTTCCGTGATCGGCTACGACAACTCTCCCTTGGCGAAGTCGCGCTACCTGGACCTGACCTCCATCGACAACCGGAGTGACGTCGTCGGTGCGGCTTCGGCCCGGCGGCTCCTGGCACGACTTGACGAACCTGCCCTGGAACCGTCAGAGACCCTCATTGAGCCGAACCTCGTAGTGCGCGGCACTACCGCACGGGCCTCCCCGCGGACATAGAAGAGGCACCGCGGGTGCAGCGCCTCTCCTGAACTTCGAATCAGACCTTCTCGCGGATGCGGTCGATCTTCGGCTCCGATACCTCGAATTCCCGGCGACGACGGGCCAGGAATGTCCACAACGTTCCTTCTGTCTGTGGACGGCTCTCGGCAGGCTTTGCCTCAGTCTCGCGTGTCTCGGGCTTGCGCGCGGAGTCCTTCTTCGTGCGCCGCTCGAAGTCCTCATAGTACGAGTAGCACATACCCAACCTCCTTAACTGGCTGTCCTTTAATGGTCCTCGCACACGCGCCCCAAGTCGACCATTAATTGGTTGGTGCAAGTTCCTGGAACCGCGGCTCCAGGCGTTTGCGGGCCGCTTCCACGGCCACCCTTGTTTCCGCAGCAATAAGGTCGGCATTGATCACGGCGCCGGCCATGTTGCCTGCCGCGGCTGAAGCCATGACCTGCCCCGTCAGATCGGTGACATTGCCGGCAACCCACACACCTGGGACGGCTGTTGCGCCACCCTGGGGTGCTGCTTCAACATGCTTGCCCACGCCCATCGGATGCTCAACGGACTGGATGCCGAGCGAGGCCAGTACAGACGACCGGGCTTCCATTCGCGGACCAACGACGAGCGCTTCCACGGGAATCACCGTTCCGGATTCCAGGACAACCCCGTTGAGCACATCATCGGCGACCTTCAGGGACTTGACCTTCCCCTCCACCACTGAAATCGAACGCGCTGCGAGTTGCTCCCATTCGTCCTCGGTGGGCTCCACGACGTCATTCAAGAAGAGCGTGATGTCCTTGCTCCATTGACGGAAAAGAAGCGCCTGATGCATGGCCATCGGCACCGATCCCAGGATGCCGATAGCCCTGTTGCGGACCTCCCAGCCATGGCAATAGGGGCAGTGGAGAACATCCCTGCCCCAGCGCTCTTTGAGGCCTTCCACGTCCGGGAGGATATCCGTCAGGCCGGCAGCTACAAGCAAACGACGCGCTGCGACCGACTGCCCGTCAGCCAGCTCCACCTCAAACGCGGGTTCGGCACTTGGCTCAGGTGCCGCCGTCGAACGGGCCGATACCGCCACTTCGGCAACAACCTTGCCGCCATACTTCCGGACCTCGCCGCGACCCGCCTCCAGCAATTCGACCGGGCTGATTCCGTCGCGTGACAAGAAGCCGTGCACCCCGGCCGCGGGCGCATTCCGAGGCTCGCCCGCATCGATCACGAGGACCGTGCGCAGGGCCCTTCCTAACGTAACCGCAGCGCTCAGCCCGGCCGCACCTCCACCGATGATGACGACGTCGTACTGTTCCATGTCTGCCTTCCTTTCCATTGCTGGGCCCGGTTTGCGCGCCATTCCTTGGTTTTCGGACGCACACTGGGCCTCACAAGCCTTGTTCCATGGTTGGCTAGCCGCGTAAGGAACGGCAAGAAAGTTTGCCAATATGGCAAAATGAACCGCATGACCACCGATTTCAGCAAGATGCTCGACGCCGTCGGACCCCGCTTGCGCGCGTTGCGGACGCAGAGGAACGTCACGCTTGCGGAAGCCTCGGAAGCAACCGGGATTTCCGTCAGCACCCTTTCCAGGCTCGAGTCCGGGCAGCGGAAGCCCACGCTTGAACTGCTGCTGCCGATCGCGCGCCTGCACCAGATCCCCCTCGAGGAACTCATCGATGCTCCGGAAACAGGCGATCCCCGCATCCATCTCAAGCCTCATGTCCACGAGTGGGGCACTGCCCTGCCACTGACCCGACGTCCGGGTGGGATCCAGGCGTTCAAGATGGTGCTGCCCGGAAGAACGGGCAAAGAGATACCAGCCCCGCAGTCACACGAAGGCTACGACTGGATGTACATCCTCAACGGCAAACTCCGCCTGGTTCTGGGCGAGAACGACTTCATCCTCAAAGCGGGCGAGGCTGCGGAGTTCGATACGCGCACGCCACACTGGTTCGCGAGCGCCACCAAGGATCCCGTGGAACTCCTGACGTTGTTCGGCCAGCAAGGTGAGCGCATGCATGTGCGCGCGAGGCCGAAGCGCTAGACCCGCCGAGATGGCATTTGATGACAATGTTCGCGTCGAACATTGTCATCAAATGCCATCTCGCGGCGGGGACATAAATGAAAGGACTTCGTTTAGCCCCTTGCATCGAGGCGTGACTCCCGCCATACTAAATGAACGCTATTCATTTAGTGACTGTCGTCTCACCGGAGTACATGCCCTCATGATTGAAATTACCCGCCTCGAAGCCCCTGCCTCCCTGGCCCGCACGGAACCGTCCACGCGCACCCCGCTGCGCGTCGGCGTCGTCCAGCACCAGTGGCATGCGGACGAAGACGCCCTGCGCGCCGAACTCACGGAAGGCATCGAACGGGCGGCCAAGCTGGGAGCCACGGTTGTCTTCCTGCCGGAGCTGACCCTGTCCCGCTACCCCGCTGACACCCGCCCCGAGAACAACCCGGCCGCTGGTATCCGCCCTTCCGACATTGCAGAGGACCTGCTGACCGGCCCGACCTTCACTTTCGCAGCCGAAGCGGCAAGGAAGTACGGCGTTTCCGTGCACGCTTCCCTCTACCAGCGGGCCGAGAACGCTGACGGCACCGACGACGGCCTCGGACTCAATACGGCCATCCTGGTATCTCCCGCAGGCGAACTCGTTGCCCGCACCCACAAGCTGCACATCCCTGTGACCGCCGGCTACTACGAGGACAAGTTCTTCCGCCCAGGCCCGGACGCCGAGGACGCCTATGCAGTCCACGCACCCGCAGAACTCGGCGGTGCACGCTTGGGCATGCCCACTTGCTGGGACGAGTGGTTCCCCGAGCTCGCCCGCATGTACTCCCTCGGCGGAGCCGAGATCCTGGTCTACCCCACGGCCATCGGTTCCGAGCCTGACCACCCGGACTTCGACACCCAACCCCTCTGGCAGCAGGTGATCGTTGGCAACGGCATCGCCAACGGACTCTTCATGATCGCCCCCAACCGCCACGGCAGCGAGGGCACGCTCAACTTCTACGGCTCATCCTTCATTTCCGATCCCTATGGCCGCATCCTGGTCCAGGCACCGCGCGATGAATCCGCCGTCCTGGTTGCAGACCTTGACCTCGACCAGCGCAAGGACTGGCTCACCCTCTTCCCGTTCCTGGCAACGCGCCGCCCGGAAACCTACGGCCGCCTCACGGAACCCGTGAACCCGAACGCTCCCCTCGGCGCTCAGACCCAGGCAGTTGCAGCATGAGCGCGTGGCGTATGCCGTCCGAGACGGCTCCGCAGGACCGCGTCTGGATGGCCTTCCCCACCGGCGGCTACACCCTTGGCGACACGGAAGAAGAGGCGCACGCTGCACGCACCACATGGGCGAATGTGGCCAATGCCATCCTTGAGTTCGAGCCGGTCACCATGGTGGTACACCCCGACGACGTCGAGACCGCCGCGCGCTATCTCGATCCTCGCGTGGAGGTACTTACCGCTGAGCTGAATGACGCCTGGATGCGGGACATTGGCCCGTCCTTCGTGCTCGATGCCAACATGCAATTGGGCGCGGTGGACTGGATCTTCAACGGCTGGGGCGGACAGGACTGGGCTGCTTGGGACAAGGACTCCCTCATCGCCGAGTTCGTTTCAGGCCGGGCCAATGCGCGCCACCTTCCCTCCGGCATCGTGAACGAGGGCGGCGGCATCCAGGTAGATGGCGAAGGCACCGTCCTGGTCACGGAGACTGTCCAGCTCGACCAGGGCCGCAACCCGGGCCTGACCAAAGCGGACATCGAAGGGGAACTGGGACGCACCATCGGCGCCACGCACGTGGTGTGGCTGCCTCGTGGCCTGACCCGCGACTCGGAGAAGTACGGGACCCGCGGCCACGTGGACATCGTGGCCGCGATCCCCAGCCCTGGCACCCTGCTGGTCCACTCCCAGCAGAACCCCGAGCACCCCGATTACAAGGTCTCCCGCGACATCATCGACTTCCTGCGTACCACCCATGACGCAGCCGGCAGGGACTGGAACATCATCGAAGTTCCCGCACCGGAAACGCTCACTGACGACGAAGGGTATGTGGACTACAGCTACATCAACCACCTTGTTGTCAACGGCGGGGTCATAGCCTGCAGTTTCAACGACCCCATGGACGAGAAGGCACTCCGCATTCTCGCCGATGCCTACCCGGGACGCCGCGTGGTCAGTGTTGACGCACGCGAGCTCTTCGCCCGTGGAGGCGGCATCCACTGCATCACGCAGCAGCAGCCTACGGCCATCTAGAAAGGGCCCATCATGAGCCAGACAATCCGCAGCGGCAGCGCAGCCGCGACGTCGCACGACATTAGCGGCAAGGGACTGAAGACGGGGCAGTTGGGGCTCCTCGCCGTCGTCGTTCTTGGCATTTCCACCATCGCACCCGCCTACACGTTGACCGGGGCCCTGGGCCCCACCATCAGCGCGGTCGGCCTTCAGCTTCCGGCAATCTTCCTCATCGGGTTCATCCCGATGATCCTCGTGTCGCTCGCCTACCGTGAACTCAACGCGGACTCCCCCGATAGCGGCACTACGTTCACGTGGGTCACCAAGGCGTTCGGCCCGTGGGTTGGCTGGATGGGCGGTTGGGGGCTGCTCGCAGCCAACATCATTGTGTTGTCCAACCTGGCCGGCGTGGCAGTGGACTTCTTCTACCTGTTCCTGTCCCAGTTGGCGGGCAATCCGGAGATTGCCGACCTAGCCTCCAACAAGCTCCTGAACGTGGTGACCTGCCTGGTGTTCGTGGCACTGGCTGTCTGGGTCAGCTACCGCGGCCTGCACACCACCAAGATCGTCCAGTACGGGCTGGTGGGCTTCCAGTTGGTGGCCTTGGGCTTGTTCGTGGCCATGGCTTTCGCCAACTGGTCTTCCTCCCCCACCGCCATTCCCTTCAGCTGGGATTGGTTCGATGTCACCAAGGTTGAAACCTTCGGCCAGATTGCCGCAGGCATTTCCCTCTCGATCTTCGTCTACTGGGGCTGGGACGTGTGCCTCACCGTCAACGAGGAAACCGCGAACGGCAAGAAGACCGCCGGCCTCGCCGGAACCTTGACGGCCGTGGCCGTCCTGGGCATCTACCTGCTGGTCACCATCGCCACCATGATGTTTGCCGGCGTCGGGGATTCCGGCGTGGGCCTCAACAACGAAGAAAACCACGCGAACATCTTCACGGCCCTCGCATCCCCGGTCATGGGTCCGTTCGCCATCCTGATGTCCCTCGCAGTGCTGTCCAGCTCGGCGGCGTCCTTGCAGTCCACATTCACGTCACCATCGCGCAGCCTCCTTGCCATGTCGCACTACGGCGCCCTGCCGGAGCGCTTCAGCCGGATGAGCCGGAAATTCTCGACGCCGGGCTACGCCACCATTGCGGCCGGCGTCCTGTCCGCGGGCTTCTACGCGGTGATGCATGTGATCAGCGAAAATGTCCTGAACGACACCATCCTGGCCTTGGGCCTGATGATCTGCTTCTACTACGGACTGACCGCGATCGCCTGCGTTTGGTACTTCCGCAACAGCCTGTTCTCCAGCGCACGGAATCTCTTCCTGCGGTTCCTTTGCCCGCTGGTGGGTGGCGTCGGCCTGTTCGTTGTCTTCATCCAGACTGCCGTGGACAGCTGGGCACCGGAGTTCGGCAGCGGCTCGGAGATCCTCGGCGTAGGCCTGGTGTTTGTGCTCGGTGTGGGAATCCTTGCCCTTGGCGTGGTGGTCATGTTGGTCATGTCCCGCCTCAGGCCCGGATTCTTCCGCGGTGAAACCATCCGCAAGGACACCCCGGCCCTGGTGGTTCCCGAGTAAGCCTGCTCTGCGGGTTCGCTGGAAAGCTGCCTGTTCATGCGGAGTTCTCCGTACGAACAGGCAGCTTTCCCTGCGTTCGGCCTTATCCCGGTCGGGTAGGCCTACCAGCGATGGGCGACGTCCACCACCAGGCGGGAACCGCCGCCGGGACCGTCCAAGGTGAAGACCCGGAACGGAAGCCGCGCACGGACGCCCAACCCAATGCTGGTGTAGCCTTCGAAGCTGCCCGCGTAGACCACCTGGCGGAACGTCTGGTAGCCGGAAACGTTGGACAACTCCGCTTTCGCGGCCGGCAGGTACGTCGGCTCGTTGTTTTGGTTGTAGGACGGGGCGGTCACAACGACCTGCAAGTCCGCATCGCCGAGTACCGGGATTTCGAAGCCCGACCCGTCCTGCACAACCACGGGCACGTACTGCACCGAATAACCGGCCACCTTGCCTGCCATGTCGATCACCAAGCGGTCATAGCAGGGCTGCTGGCCCGTCCGTACGTTGGTGACCTGCGCGGAACTCATGTCGGGGTCGGCTTTGGCCAGCGAACCCCACATGATGCCGCAGTAAGATGCAGCCGAGGCTGGCCCCGGTGCCACAAGTCCGAGTCCGGCGGCTGCAAGGACGGCCGCCAAACCCGCACTGAACTTCCTCATTTTTTGCCCCCTTCAAGGCGAGATTGATACGTCCAGATTAGGAGCGCATTCCCGGGTTTGGAGGGCTTGTATCCGCTTCGGCGCACAACCGTTAAAAGGGCATTTGGGTGGTCACAGGAGAGTCATCGTCAGGCCCTCACGGAGCCCTGAAGAGACCATTCTGAGGGCCTTAAAGCCTCAGTTCGTAATCGAAGATAACGACACCTGAGCGTTACATAAGGCGCTGAAACGCGAAAAGCCCCGCCGGAACTCCCTGAGCGCCTGACGGGGCTTGCTTGCGATGCCCGGATGCTTAGCCTTCGCAGTCCTTGCAGAATTTGAGGCCATTCTTTTCCACGGCTACCTGTGACCGGTGGCGGACCAGGAAGCAGGAACCACAAGTAAATTCATCGGACTGTTCCGGGACCACGATAAC
Organism: Paenarthrobacter sp. NPDC089322; assembly: GCF_040684895.1. NCBI lineage: Bacteria > Bacillati > Actinomycetota > Actinomycetes > Micrococcales > Micrococcaceae > Paenarthrobacter > Paenarthrobacter sp. NPDC089322. Next base: position 35,041 of record NZ_JBFBGW010000004.1, on the reverse strand, counting down.
GGTCAATTCTTCACCGGAAAGATCGGCACCGGGAAGGTCGATTCCTTCTGCGGTGTCGTTTTCGTCGACGTCGATGACAGCAGTCTGGGCACCGGTCCCGCGGGATGCCTGGAGAGCCTCAAGCGATTCAGCGGGAGACTCTTCTTCTGTCTTGCGCGGGGCGTCGTAATCAGTAGCCATTGAGGGTTCGCTTTCGTTGCTGCATAGTGCCTTTCCGGCACCTCAGTGCAGCAGTTTAGGGCATTGTGCAAGCGATCAACGAATAGTGTGCCCAACGCGACATTTAGCCGCTTTCCAGGGAGGTCCCGGCAGGATCCACGTCAACTACGGAGCGCCTCCTGCACGATGTACTCCGCGATCGCCAACGACGAAGTAGCCCCCGGCGAAGGTGCGTTCCGCACCAGAACCACGTCCCGCCGTCGTGCGATCACGAAGTCGTCCACCAGCGAACCGTCACCGTTCATGGCCTGGGCCCTGACGCCGCGGGTGCCCGGCAGGACTTTAGCGCCCTCCAACGAAGGAACAAAACGCATGGCTTCCTTGATGAATTTCTTCCTGCTGACCACCGTCTGGAACTCCCGGACCGCGGACGGGACATTCTGGCGCGCAAAATTCCAGAAGCCCGGGAAGAGGGTGTAATTCAGGACATCGCGGACGTTGACGTTCCGCCATGAATAGGACTCGCGGCCGAAGGAAATGAAGGCATTGGGACCCAGCATCATTTCGCCGTCGATCCTTTTGGTCAGGTGTACGCCAAGGAAAGGATGCTTGGGGTCCGGAACCGGATAAATCAGGCCCTTGACCTGATCACGGGCTTCACGGCCAAGCAGGAAGTACTGGCCAAAGAACGGCACGATGCGCGGCGTTGCCGGTTCGCCTGTTGCCTTCGCCAGCCGGTCGGATTGAAGACCGGCGCAGGCCACCACAAGGTCATAGTTTTCGGCATCGTCTTTCGTTCGCACCACAGCGCCCCTCGTCCGCTGTTCCAGCGAGGTAGCCTCCTGCCCAAGCCGGATCCGCCCGCCCGCGCGGCGGACGTCGTCGGCGAGAGCGTTAGTGATGGCCGCGTAGTCCACTATTGCCGTTTCCGGCGAGTGTAGGGCAGAAAGCCCGACGGCGTTTGGCTCCACCTCGCGTATTTGGCTGGCGCCGAGCATCCTCACGCCGGGCACTCCATTAACCTTGGAACGGGCAAAGATGTTGTCCAGACGCTTCGATTCCTCGGGGGTCTGGGCTATCACCAGCTTGCCGCATGCCTCGTAGGGGAGGTCCCTCTCTCCAACGAACTCTTGGAGCAGTTCCACTCCCCTGCGGCAGAGTGTTGCCTTGAGACCGCCCGGTTGGTAGTAGAGGCCGGCGTGAACTACGCCCGAGTTGTGGCCTGTCTGGTGTGCGGCCAGCCGATCTTCCTTCTCGTAGATGGTGACCTGCACGCCGTCCAGCCTGCTCATCAGTTCCCGTGCCACCGCGACGCCAATGATGCCACCGCCGATGACGGCGCAACGTTTAATGGTGCTGACTCTGGCGGTGTTGGGCATCCGGGTTCCCTCATCACTTTCATCCTCGACCGTGGTGTGCTGCCAGCATTTCACGAAACCGCGTGGTTTCCTGATCCGTTGAGGGTTGGGGCTTTCGCGGCGCAAAAGAGGGGCGGCACATGGTGTGCCGCCCCTCTTGGGCCAGTATGTGGAAAGGCTATGCGGTGGGAACGTCGAAACGCTGGCCGGCCGGGTTGGACGGCAGGAGCATCAGGACGAGCAGCGCAAGGCCGCCCAGGAACGGAACCAGGCCGATCAGCGCGAGCCAGCCGCTGAAGTTGCCGTCGTGCAGGCGGCGGACAATCAGGGCAATGGACGGGATGATGGTGGCGAGACCGAAGATGATGAGGAGGATGCCACCCACGAGTGCGCCGGGGCCCGGGACGGCGGTGCCGTCAGCCGTGACCGTTGCACCTGCAGCACCGAGGACGGTGGTGAGGATCTGGAGCACGAAACCAATGACGGCGGCCACAAGTGCCCACCACCAGTACTCGCTACGGCTGGCCCGGCCGTTGAACGCGGTGTACTTCTTGAAGAAGCGCTTCACGGCGGCGCCGATAGGTGCACCGTAGTAGGGAGCCCACAGCGGCGGTTCGCCCGTCTGTGCGCCATAGGGCTGGGTCTGCTGAGGTTGTTGCTGATAGCTCATTTGTATTTCCCCCGGATAGGTGTGAGACAAAGTGATGACACGTACTCAGTGATGAGTCGTTGCTCATCGTAATGCTCCGCGGGCAATTAAGGCAGTTCGATGGACAAAATTAACCGCGATTTAGCCGATTAACGGAATGTGTCATGGTCTCGTGTTATTGGGCAGTGAGCCGGATCCGGATTTGCTACGGCTCAACATCCTTCGGGTAGCCGATCATCACAGCCGCGGAGACGATCCAGATGGCACCCATCGCGACCACCATGACCGCTCCTCCCAGGCCGGCAACCGAGGCCGCCAGTGCAGCGCCGCCGGCTGAGGCGCTGGCACGGAAGCCGGCGCTGACGGTAAAGATCTGGGACTTCATATGGACGGGGCTGTGCTTGTTTCGCAGGAACAGCATGGCCGCGGCCGTTGGCGCTGTGAACACTCCCGACAAGCCAAGGACCACAAGTGTCCACACAGTCCCCAGATTGATCGCTGCTGCAACGGTCAGCACTCCCGTAGCGAGAAACCCTGCCATCATGACACCCTGCGGACGCCGCCGCGTGGGACGGGCTGTTTCGTAGAGCGCACCCAAAAGGCTGCCGATGGCAAAGGAAGTGACCAACGCAGCGCCCTCGCCCGGTGAACCGATCCGCTCTATGGAAAGAGCCACAGCAGCAATGGCCAAGCCGCCTTGGCCGAGTTGCGTCAGGGTGGACGAGGCCGTGACCACAGCCAGGGGACGGTGGCTGAAAATCCTGTGCAGTCCGGACTTGATGGCCTGCCATGGCGAGCCTCCGCCACGTCCGTGAGGGCGTAGGCGGACGCTGCGCACGGCAATTGCGCCCAGCGCAGCGGCCACCGCCAGTACGCCCAGCGCCGCTTGGGCGGGAAGGAAAGCCGCGATGACAGCTACGGCGGCCGGGCCAGCCACGGCCGAGACGTTGTAGGACAAGGCATCATAGGCGAACGCCCGCCGGCCGTCGGGAATTGCACCCACGACGAAACTGGACAGGCCACCCATATAGAACGGCGATACCGCACCAGCCAGAACCAGGAGAAGGAAAATCACCGGTAGCGGGATCGTGCCGACGAAAGCTGCGGCCGCAAAAGCCACCGCCGTCAGGAGCCCGGATCCGGCCACGAGCAGGCCGGGCTTCGCAGCCCGGTCCAGCGCCGTCCCAACAAGCGGCGCCGCGAGCACGCTGGGTCCCAGGGACGCGGCTACAAAAAGGCCCCCGACGGCGACGTCCCCCAATTGCTGCACGGCCAGGATGGGAAGGGCTACTGCGGCCCCGGCACTCGCCATCCGTGGTGGAACGGAAGCGGCGAGATATCCGAGCGCGCCCATAGTGTGTTGGAACCCCTTTGAGGCTGATGATGAGTCTTTACAGCACCTTAGCCCACGGCCTTCCCCCGGCTCGGCCTGACGTTCCGCAGCGTCATGAGATCCTCGTCATGGCCGTCCGGCACCATATCTCTGAAAGAATGCAACGGTTGTGGTCGTTATTTACTATTTGGGGTTGTCATGGGTCCGCTGAGCGCTGAAGTACACATTCCACGCCTGGCGGCTGCGGAGATCGGGAATGACGCGAGCCTCCTGCTCGGCAAGCTTCACGCCGGGGTATCGTCCCTCAACAAGCGCGTACTGAGCGACTTCCGGTTACGGGAGCGGTCCTTCTCGGTACTCACGGTGGCCTGCAGCGGACTCGAGGCCACCCAGCGGGAGCTTGCCGAGTTCCTGGGACTTGACCTCAACCAGGTGGCTGGCCTGATTGACGATCTCGAGCACCGTGGCTTGGTGGAGCGCGTTCCGGGGCAACGGAACAGGCGGTCACGGGCCATCGTCTCCACCCCCGAGGGCCGCCGCATCCACAGCAAGCTTCGGACCGAACTGGACGTTTGCGAAAAGGAGCAGCTGGCCAATCTGAGCCAGGACGAAGTCGCGCAGCTGAAGGCATTGCTGAGGAAGGCGCTCTGGGCCTAGGCTCTTGGTGAGCTAGGGCCTGACCTCACTAAACCCTTGGACAACTGCACAGCCATCCCGTGAGTCGGTATGCAAATGTCCATATCAGGGACATTTCAAGTATGCAAGGATCAGAAATCATATCCCGTCGCGTACCTTCGCGACCCGCATTTTCCGGAATGGACCATGAACCTCCCACTGTTTCACGACCCCCTGCAAGGAAACGTCACCGTCGACGCGCCCGTGCGTGACCCCAAGATCGGACGCGACGCTGCGTTCCGTCGCGAACCCCAACGGCGCACCAACGCCGGCAAGCCCAGGCCGGGATCCCATGGCAGCAACCCCGCTCGGGCTGCGAGGCAGCGCGAAGTCGCAAAAGTGGCGGAGGACCTCCAAGCGCTGATGGCGCGCGTTGCAACAAAGCACTAGCCGCAGCAGACACGGATCATCAGCCACGGCGCCGGGGTACGACCGTGAGGCGCGTGCATAAACCCCGCCCCGCCAACTAGCATCCAAGCTATGGGCATCCACATCGGAACGTCGGGCTGGAGTTACGATCACTGGGAAAACGTGCTCTATCCTCCGGGCCTGCCAACGGCTAAACGGCTTGAAGCGTATGTGGCGCGCTTCAGCACGGTGGAACTTAACGCGAGCTTTTACCGCTGGCCCCGCGACACCTCGTTCGCAAGTTGGCGTCGTCGGCTGCCGCCCGGCTTTGCCATGTCCGTCAAGGCTCCACGGGGGCTGACACATGCGAAGAAGCTTTACGGCCCTGAGGTCTGGGTAGAGCGCATCACGCGGTGTTGGCACGAGCTCGGTGATAAGCGGGCTGTCCTGCTGGCCCAACTTCCGCCCGGCCTTGCCCGCGACGACGCCCGGCTCGATTACTTCCTGGCCGCGCTACCCGATTGGATCCGCGTCGCTGTGGAGTTCCGCCACGACAGCTGGGACCACCCCGACGTCTATGCCTTGCTGGAGCGTCACGGCGCAGCATATTGCATCATGAGCGGCGCCAACCTGCCGTGCATCCTCCGGGCGACTGCCCCGTTCGTGTACGTCCGGCTCCACGGGCCGGACCAACAGCATCTCTATGGCGGCTCCTACTCGGACGACGATCTGCGATGGTGGGCCGAGCGGATCCGCGAATGGAGCAACTCCGGGAGGGATGTTTACGTCTATTTCAACAACGACGGCGGCGGTAACGCCGTGCGGAATGCTGACACTTTGCGGGGGCTGCTTGGCGTTGGCTAACGGGTAGCCGCAGCGAAGCTACGCCAAGCGTCCCCGCACGATCTCGCTGACGGTCTTGCCATCAAACCGACCCGCGACTTGTGCAGTCACCGGCTTCATGACGGCGCCAATGGAACGCAGGGACAATTCCTGCCCTTCAGCCTTCAACGCGGATATGGCCTCATCCACGATCGCTTCCACTTCCTCGCGCGTCAGCGCTTTGGGCAGGTAGGCTTCGATGACTTCGGCTTCGGCAATTTCCGCCGCGGCCCGGTCCGGCTCGCCGGCCTCGGTGTAGATACGGGCAGTGTCCCGGCGTTTTGCCGCTTCCTTTTGAAGCAAGGACGTCACCTGCGCGTCGTCCAGCTCAACAGGCGTTTTACCCGACTTCTCGCGCGTGGTGATCTCTCCCAGAACGTTACGCACGGTGGTCAGCGCTGTTTTGTTGCCGGCCTTCATATGCTCGACAACATCCGCTTTCAGGCGTTCCTTCAAAGACATGGCTCTCCTCGCTCGGTATCTCTCCTGCCATCGTAGCGAGGGTCCAGTGCTCAGCGAGTGGGGCTACGCAGGCTTCAGCAGCTCATGTTCCACTACTGCGCTGGTGGAGAGTGTCTTGTAGCCTTCCTGCTCAAACAGGACTGTTATCACGTCGTCTTCATGTCGCATCACCAAACCTGCACCCCACTCCTTGTGAATAACAGACGATTGCAAGGGGAAAAGCTCGTTGGCAGGCGAGGCTGCTCCGTTCGCTGAACCCGGCCGACCGCCGTCGTGCGTTTCTTCCTGGACGACGGTCGCACCGCTGCGGCTGGCGGCTTCCGCGCAGGCATCGCAATTGCCGCACGGCTCGGCCAGTTCTTCGCCGAAGTAGCCCAGCAGGAATTGACGGCGGCAGCTCTCTGTCTCGGCGTAAGCCCGCATCATGGTGAGGCGCGATTGATCGATACGCTGCCGGGCTTCCGCCAGCTCGACGGCCCGATCCACCAGCGCGGACAGCTTGGCCTTGGACACCAGCCGCACGCCCCGCTTTCCCGCGGTAACGGCGCCGGTTTCCTCCAACTGGTTCACCAGGTTTGTCACGCGCCGGGCCGGAAAACCGGTGAGCTCCGCAATTGCGCCCTTCGGAGCGGGCGCGCCGGCATGTTTCAGGACCTTCAGCACCGCGAGGAGGGAATCCGGGTCAGGCGTGTGGGTACCGAAGAACTTCCGCAGGCCAAGGTCCTCCGCGCGGTAATGGAGGACTGCGGCGGCAGGTTCGCCGTCGCGGCCGGAACGCCCGATTTCCTGGTAGTAAGCGTCCAACGACTCCGGGATATCGGCATGGACCACGAATCGAACGTTGGGCTTGTCGATTCCCATGCCGAACGCGGTGGTGGCAACTACAACATCCAGGTGGTCGTCCAGGAATTGCTCGTGGATGCGTTCGCGGTCCGAGCCCGTGCGGCCGGCGTGGTACGCCTCGGTCCTGAGCCCCTCTTCGGCCAGTTTGGCGGCGTACCTCTCCGTATCCTTGCGTGTAGCGGCGTACAGCAGCCCGTAGCCCGATCCTTTGGCCAATTCCGCAACCTGGTCCAGGATCGCTTTCCGTTTGCCTTTGTCCTCCTGGTGCCGGACGACGTCGAGGCTGATGTTGGGCCGGTCAAAGCCGCGAACAAGGACCAAAGGATCCTGCATTCGGAGCCGCTCCACGATTTCGTCCCGTACCGGCGGCGACGCTGTTGCGGTGAGCGCCGCGACCGGTGGGTTTCCCAAGTGTTCACGGACGGTCCCCAGATCGAGATAATCAGGACGGAAGTCGTGCCCCCACGAAGACACGCAGTGCGCCTCATCCACCACGAACATAGAGATGCCGAGCTCTGAAATCCGCGCCACGGTCTCCTGCTTGGCCAGTTGCTCAGGAGCAAGGAACAGGAACGTGGCGGTGCCGGACTCGACCGCCCGCCATGCAGCCTCGATTTCCGTATCACTTCGCGAGGAATTAATGGCGACGGCGGCTGCGTCGCCCAAGTGCCCGGACAACCCGTCCAGTTGGTCTTCCTGCAAAGCGATGAGAGGAGAGACCACGACGGCGGGACGTCCGGTTTTGTTGTAAAGGTACCGGGCTGCCACTTGGTAGGTTGCCGATTTGCCGTAGCCGGTGGGCATGACTGCCAGGACGTCACGTCCCTCTGCGAGCGCGGTCATGGCGGACAGTTGTCCATCGCGTAGGTGGGGCAGGGAGAAGGAAGACGCCGCCAGGGCGCTCAGGTCAGGATTGCTCGTCATCGGAAGCGGCTCCACAGTAGATCCTGCGGCCGCTTGCTTCAGCCGAGGTAACCAGCCTAGCGCGCGGTCGGTGCCGCCGTCGTCCGCCGTCGTCCAGGCTGTGGATAACCTCGGTGCCGTATCAAGGTTCCGTGGTTGTGGCGCCTTGCTGAGTGTGGCGGTAGCTTTGGACTACTCTTCATCCGAAGCAGCCGAGGTGCCGGAGGTACCGCTGATGCAGGGCTTGTCCACGTCGCTGGTGCTGATCGCCGTGCTGGCTGTAGCGGCGCCTCTTGCAGCGCGGTTCCTCGACCGCGTAGTCAGGGTACCGATCGTGGTGTTCGAGATTGTCCTTGGAATGCTTCTCGGACCCAGCCTGTTGGGCTGGATTCAATCTTCGGAATTCACGGATACGCTGGCCGATTTCGGTTTGGCTGTGCTGTTCTTCGTGGCGGGCAACGAAATCGACTTCGCGTTGATCCGGGGGCGGCCGGCCATCCGTGCTTCCCTGGGCTGGGTCATCTCACTCGGTGCAGGCATTGGTGCAGGGCTGCTTCTGGTTCCCGCTCCGGAAGCGGCGGTGATCATAGGTGTGGCTTTGTGCTCCACGGCTTTGGGGACGCTGCTTCCCATCCTCCGCGATGCAGGAGAATCAAAAACCCCGCTAGGGATCGCCGTGACGGCGCTGGGTGCTGTCGGAGAGTTCGGTCCCCTCATTGCGATCTCCTTGTTCTTCAGCGGCAGGGAATTGGGGCCGGCGACCGGCGTACTTCTCGGGTTTGTCCTCCTGACGGGTGTGGCGATCTTCCTGGCCTCGCGGGCAAAGCACACCTTGCTTCATTCACAAGTCACCCGGACGTTGCACACGAGTGGCCAGTTCGCAGTCCGCGCGATCATGTTCATCCTCACCGGCCTCGTAGTTCTCAGCATGGTGCTGGGACTCGACATGCTCCTGGGTGCGTTCGCCGCCGGGGTGCTGTGGAAGGTTGCCATCGCCCGAGCTCCCGAACGGGACCGGAAGGTCATCGAGACAAAGATCGATGCCGTCGCCTTCGGGTTCCTGGTGCCGATCTTCTTCATCGACACCGGCATCGACTTCGATCTCCGTGCCCTCATCGACAGTCCTATCACTCTCGCGATGGTGCCCTTGTTCCTGCTCCTGTTGCTGGCGGTCCGCGGCCTGCCGTCGTTACTGGCGGCTCCTGCCAGGTCCACGGCCGCCGACAAAAGGGCGGTGGTGCTGTTTGCCGCAACAGGACTGCCGATCATCGTCGCCGTGACCGCCATAGGCCGGGACGAAGGACTCATCACCAGCGGCATTTCCTCCGCGCTTGTTGGCGCTGGGATGTTGTCCGTTCTGTTGTTTCCGACGCTGGCCCTGCGTCAGCATCGCCATACGGGAGTGGCTGCGCAGCACGAGGAAGTGAACTGAGGCGCCGCGAGCGCAGAGTCTCCCTAACGGCTACAGTGTCGGCCACCGCCGAATCGTGACGCGAAAACTCGAAAAACTTTCAAGAACTTTTGAGGCAGCCCAAACCTTGCGCTGGAACTGACCCCCAAGGACGGCCAAACAACACGAAAAAACCCCTCCAAACCAGACGATGCTGATTCGGAGGGGTTTCGTGGAGCCCCCTGCCGGATTCGAACCGGCGACCCCCTGTTTACAAGACAGGTGCTCTGGCCAACTGAGCTAAGGAGGCGTAGCGCTCAATGCGCTGGGCGGCGTTGCAAAACGGCGCTACACAAGGTTAGCCCAGACCATCCCCCGCACGGAAATTCGCCCGGCCAAGACTGCCCTGGGGGCAACTGCAGAAGCCCAAGCAAAACGGCGGCTGCCCACCCAAAGGTGGCCAGCCGCCGTCGTACGTTCTTTGAACCTAGCCCTTGGCGTCAACCGCAGTCTGGATCTCAGCATTCAGGTCGGTGGTGCCGTCCCACTGCTTGCCGTCAACGAAGACTGTGGGGGTACCGGTGATTCCGATGGCTGCGGCTTCCTGCGTGGCAACCTTGACCCACGGCCTGTACTGCTTGTTGTCGATGCAGGAGTCGATGTTGGCCGCGCCAATCTCGGTGGCCATGCCCTTGAGGTCGTTGTCGGAGATGCCGGCGCCGCCTTCAGCAGGCTGGCGCTCGAAGAGCAGGTTGAAGAATTCGGCGTACTTCTCAGGCGAGGAGTTCACCACGCATGCAGCTGCGTTGGCTGCGCGGGAGGAGTAGTTGGTGGTGGACTGCTGGTCCAGGAAACCGAGAGGGCGGTACTCCAGGGAGATCTTGCCTTCGTTGCGGAGGTTGGTCAGCGATTCACCGTATGTGGTTTCAAAGCGCTTGCAGACCGGGCAGATGAAGTCGATGTAGGCGATGACCTTGACGGGCTTGCCGGCCTCGGCTTCGCCACCGGGAACAGTCACGGTGGCAGGCTTGGTTGCGGGCGCGGACGGAACATCGGCCACATTGACGGTGGCTGGCTCGGACTTCTGAACCTCGGTGTTGGCCAGCAATGTTACGCCGCCGTGGACGTTTCCGTTGGCCGGCGTCGGACCTTCGTTGGCAATGGGGGCGTTCTGCTGGAGGCTGGTGGTGACAACCAGCGCGATGACGGCGAGGATCGCCACTACGGCCACTACGATGCCCCAGCCGATCAGGAGCTTGTTGCGCTTTTCCTTTTTCAGCTGCGCTTCGCGGATCTCGCGCGCTTTTTCCCGTGCCTGGGCGGTGCGCTCTGCTTTGGACAGGCGGGGTTCGTTTGCGGGGCTCATCAGTTCCTCGGGGTTACTCGACGTCGTAGTGGCAACGGGGTCAGTTTACGGGAGCAAACGTGAAGATTCGGCGCGCGTCCATTGACCCGGTTGTTGAACGTACAACCGCCTCACATGATTCCGCCGGTAGGCTGGGAGTTGAGTCACAGCAACCCCAGGGAGCAGTAATGCAGGATTTGGCAAGCGAAAAACTCACGACGGAAGAAGGCGTTAGGGCCTCTCCCACCAGAAAGCCGACGGCAAGCACGTTCGACTTCATGGTGGTGTCCAACAGGCTGCCCGTCGACCGTTGCAGCAGCGACGGCAATGGTGACGGCGGCGGCGGTTGGCGCCGGTCGCCCGGCGGTTTGGTGACCGCGCTTGCCCCGATGATGACCAAGTCCGACGGCGCGTGGGTCGGCTGGCACGGCGCGCCCGACGAGACTGTGCGGCCCTTCAGCCACGAAGCCATGGACCTCGTCCCGGTCCAACTCAGCAGCCACGACGTTGAGCTGTACTACGAAGGCTTTTCCAACGCCACGATCTGGCCGCTGTATCACGACGTCATTGCCCCGCCGGAGTTCCACCGTACGTGGTGGGATTCGTACCGCCAGGTCAACAAGAAGTTCGCCGACGCCGTGGTCCGGCACGCTGCCGACGGCGCCACGGTCTGGGTCCAGGACTACCAACTCCAGCTGGTCCCGCGGATGCTTCGTGAGGCGCGACCCGACTTGAAGATCGGCTTCTTCAACCACATTCCGTTCCCGCCCCCGGAGATTTTTGCGCAGCTGCCGTGGCGTCGGGAGATCATCGACGGCCTGCTCGGGGCCGACCTCCTGGGCTTCCAGCGCCCCAGCGATGCGGGCAACTTCATGCGATCCGCGCGCCGCTTCCTGGGTGCCAGCGTCAAGCAGCAGCAAATTCATGTGAAGGGCCCGGACGGCGAGGTCACACACATTGCCCGTGCTCAGGCCTTCCCCATCTCCATCGACGTGGACCAGATCAGGGACCTGGCCGTGCGCCCGGACATCATTGAACGGGCCAAGCAGATCCGCAAGGACCTCGGCGACCCTAAAACCATCCTGCTGGGCGTGGACCGCCTCGACTACACCAAGGGCATCGGTCACCGGCTCAAGGCCTTCGAAGAACTCCTCCGCGAGGGCAGCATCAAGGTAGAGGACGCCACCCTGATCCAGGTGGCGAGTCCCAGCCGTGAACGCGTGGAGCAGTACCGTCTCCTTCGCGAGGAAATCGAAGGCACCGTGGGCCACATCAACGGCACTTACGACACCATCCAGAACACCGCGGTCCGCTATCTCCACCACAGCTACCCGGTGGAGGAGATGGTGGCCCTGTACCTCGCCGCGGACGTCATGCTGGTGACAGCCCTCCGCGATGGGATGAACCTGGTGGCAAAGGAGTATGTCACCGCGCGTTCGGACGACGACGGCGCCTTGGTGCTCAGCGAGTTCGCCGGTGCCGCGGACCAGCTGAAGCAAGCCTTTTTGATCAACCCGCACGATATTGATGGGCTGAAGTCCGCCATCCTTCGCGCCGTGAACCTGCCACCCAAGGAAGCCCGCCGGCGCATGAAGCTCATGCGGAAGCAGATCCTTGACCACGACGTCGACCACTGGTCAGCGGAGTTCCTGGCCGCCCTTGAGGAGAAGGTGGTCCGCGATGACAGCTGAGCAGGCGCCCCTTACCCTCTCGCCCGAATTGCTGGATGCCGTCCGTCGCATCGCCCAAACGGAAGAACTCCTGGTGGCGCTCGACTTTGACGGCACGCTCTCCCCGATCGTGGACCACGCCGACGACGCCCGCCCCTTGCCGCGGTCGGCCGCGGCTTTGGAGGCACTCGCCGAACTTCCACACACGACGACGGCACTCATCTCGGGACGTGCGTTGGCCAGTTTGCGGCTGGTCGCCTCGCCCCCGGTCAACACGCTGCTGATTGGCAGCCACGGCGCGGAGGTATGGCTGGGCGAAGGGTCACTGGGGCTGGAACTGGATGAGGAGCAGCGGCAACGCCTCGCGTCGGTCCGCGAAGTGCTTGCGGGTATTGTCACCGTCGCTCCCGGGACACTGCTCGAGGACAAGCCTGCGGGCGTCGTTCTGCATACCAGGCTCGCCGACGACGATGTCGCAGAAGACGCGGTCGAGGCTGCCATGCGGGAACTTCGGGACCACCCGGGCGTCTACCTGAAGACAGGCAAGCGGGTGCTGGAAACGTCCGTGGTGCAGGCGTCCAAGGGTGAGGCCGTGGAGTTCCTTCGTCAGGCTACCGGCGCCACGGCGATCCTCTTCGCCGGTGACGACGTGACCGATGAGGACGCCTTGGGCAGGCTCATGGGTGACGACGTCGGCATCAAGGTGGGTTTGGACTTCACTCAGGCGCAGTACCGGGTGGAGGCGCCCGTCCACGTTGCGGAATTGCTGGAAGCACTCCTCCGGGAACGGCGGAAGGCCACCGCAAACACCTAGTGTGAGCAGAACGACATGTGACGTTCGTAACATTTGGGTTATTAATCAAAAAGTCTGACATACTCTTGGGTGTGATGTGACGCACAGTACCGTGCGACGTCACAGGATCCTCCCCGGCCCACGGCCGGGGAGTTCAACTGAAGAAAATGAACCATTCACAACGGATCGTCCGGCACGTACCTGCCGGTGAAGGGATTGATAACTGTGGCTACAGTTACTTTTGATAACGCTACGCGTCTGTACCCGGGCACAGATAAGCCCGCCGTCGATAAGCTCAACATCGACATCGCCGATGGCGAATTCCTGGTCCTCGTTGGACCCTCCGGTTGCGGTAAGTCCACCTCCCTGCGCATGCTCGCAGGTCTTGAGGATGTGAACGCCGGCCGCATTCTGATCGGTGACCGCGACGTCACGGACGTTCCGCCGAAGGACCGCGACATCGCAATGGTCTTCCAGAACTACGCCCTGTACCCGCACATGACCGTTGCGGACAACATGGGCTTCGCACTCAAGATCGCCGGCGTTTCCAAGGAAGAGCGCGCCGAGCGTGTCCGCGAAGCCGCCAAGCTTCTCGACCTTGAGCAGTACCTGGACCGCAAGCCGAAGGCACTCTCTGGCGGTCAGCGCCAGCGTGTTGCCATGGGCCGTGCAATCGTCCGTAACCCTCAGGTCTTCCTCATGGATGAGCCGCTGTCCAACCTTGACGCCAAGCTCCGTGTCCAGACCCGTACGCAGATCGCATCCCTGACCCGTCGCCTCGGCGTCACCACGGTATACGTGACGCACGACCAGGTCGAAGCCATGACCATGGGTGACCGCGTCGCCGTCCTGAAGGACGGCCTGCTCCAGCAGGTGGACACCCCGCGCAACCTGTACGACCGCCCGCAGAACGTCTTCGTTGCAGGCTTCATCGGCTCCCCCGCCATGAACCTGCTGGAGCTTCCGGTTGTTGACGGCGGCGTCCAGTTCGGCGGCACCGTTTACCCGGTCAAGCACGACGTCCTCGAAGACGCCACGGGCAAGACTGTCACCGTCGGCTCCCGCCCGGAAGACCTCGAGACCGTCCCCCAGGGCGAAGGCCTCCAGGTCGAGGTTGACGTGGTCGAGGAACTCGGCGCCGACGCCTACGTCTACGGCCACACCATCCTCGATGGCAAGAGCCACGACATCGTCGCACGCGTCGACGGCCGCCGTCCTCCGATGAAGGGCGACTCCATCTGGGTACGTCCGCAGCAGGGCCACGTGCACCTGTTCGACACCAAGACCGGCCTGCGCCTCGGCGACTAGTCCCCACCGGCCCCCTAGCCTCGCTTCGCTTCGGCCAGGGAACCCTGCCGGCGTGGGCCCACCCACCGGCCCCCTAGCCTCGCTTCGCTTCGGCCAGGGAACCCTGCCGGCGTGGGCCCAGCTCAGTACTGATAGCGGCCCGACCCTTCAAGGTCGGGCCGCTCTCGCGTTAACCCTTCCCGCGCAGAAAGAACGGCATGACAACCTCCGAAGACCTGATCCCCCGGCCCTCGCACGTCGCCCGCATGGAAAGCAACGGTTTCACGCTCGCCCCGAATGCGCGGATCGCCGCGAGCGGCGAGGCGCTACCAGTGGCCGGGCAACTCGCGGCGTTCTTGCGTCGTGGCACCGGTTTTGAACTGCCGATCGTCGATCTCTTCAGCCCGGGTGACATCTCGGTGGAACTGGGGAAAACGCCCGACGGCGGCCCCGAGGCTTACGCGCTCACCGTCACCGACGCCGGTGCCCGGCTCACGGCGACAACGCAGGCCGGTCTTTTCAACGCTTTCCAAACACTCCGCCAACTGTTCCCTCCTGCCATCGAACGCTCTCTCACCGAATCGCCCGAATCCACCGACGCTAATGCAGAGCGGGGCATCTGGGCGATTCCCGCCGTCGAAATCAAGGACGCACCCCGGTTCGGATATCGGGGTCTCATGCTGGACGTAGCCCGCAGCTTCTTCACGGTGGACGAAGTAAAGGAGCAGATCGATGTCATGGCCCAGTTCAAGCTGAACGCACTGCACCTCCACCTGACCGATGACCAGGCGTGGCGCATCGAGATCCACCAGCCGGCCGACAACCCGTCCGGACTGGACTACAGGAATCTCACTGCCGTCGGCGGCGGCGTGGACCATCCCGGTACAGGCCTGGGACCCGGGCACACCGGCTTTTACACGCAGCAGGAATTTAGGGACATCCAGTCTTACGCGGCAGCACGGAACGTCTTGGTGGTTCCGGAGATCGACCTGCCCGGCCACGTCAATGCCGCCCTGGCTGCCATCCCGCAGCTGAACCCGGACGGCAAAGCGAAACCTATGAACACTACCGGTGACGTTGGCTATTCGACCCTGGACGCGGGGTTGCCCGTCACCTACGAATTCGTTCGTGAGGTCCTTGGCCAGCTGGCTGCCACAACTGACGGCCCCTACTTGCACATCGGTGGCGACGAAGCCCTGGTCACCGGGCATGACAACTACGTCACCATGGTCAAGGAGTTCGCCCGGATCGGCGCCGAAACGGGCAAGGCCGTGGTGGGCTGGAACGAATACGCGGAGGTGGACCTTCCGGACGGGGCCGCGGTGCAGTACTGGCATGGCGATTTCGCCCCCGTCCTCCGCCGGGCCGCAAACGGTGAATCCAAAGTCATCATGTCCCCGGCGGCCACCACCTACTTGGACCAGAAGTACGACGCCGGAAGCCCCATCGGACTTTCCTGGGTGGAAGGCGGACCGTTCACCTGGGCCGAGTCCTACGACTGGAACCCAGCCCAGGGTGGCCTGGAAGACCACCACATCCTGGGCGTGGAGGGCCCTTTGTGGACCGAAACAGTCCGCGGCAACCAGCAGGCTTACTGGCTCATGTATCCGAGGACCATCGCTCTGGCTGAAGTCGCGTGGTCGGATCAGGATGCCCGGGACCTTGGTGATTTCCGACGCCGGTTGGGCGCCTTTGGCGAGCGCCTCACCAGGCAGGGGGTCACCTTCCAGGAAGCACCCGGCGTCGACTGGTCCGCAAAGCCCGTTTCCCCCTTCCCGGGAACAATGACAACCAACAACGGCGAGTACGGAACAATTGAGGCATGAGCGAGCAGAACGAAGCCCAGTGGCACGATGAACCTACGGACTACGGCCAGATCGGCAAGCTCCCCCGCACCGAGGCTGCGAGCGCGCAGGACACCGCACCACCGGCGAGCGTCATCGGCTCGCTGAATATCACCGCTGCCGCAGCGGACCCGGAACTGCTGGACTTGCCGTGGCACATCGCTTTGGAAGACTGGCCTGCCGAATACCTGGCGGCGCTCCCCCGCGGTATTTCCCGGCACATTGTGCGGTTTGCCCATTTGGGCGGCTCGGTCATTGCCATCAAGGAAACGTCGGAGCACGTTGCCCGCCATGAATACCACATGCTGCGCAAGCTTGCCCGGCTGGACGTTCCGTGCGTCGAGCCCGTTGCCGTTATCACCGGCCGCACCACAGCAGACGGCAAACCGCTGAATCCGGTGCTGGTGACGCGGCACCTGAAGTTCTCCATGCCGTACCGTGCGCTCTTCTCGCAGATGCTGCGCAAGGATACGTTGACGCGCCTGATCGACGCCCAGGCATTGCTGCTGGTCCGTTTGCACCTCATCGGCTTCTACTGGGGTGACGTTTCACTGTCCAACACCCTGTTCCGTCGCGACGCCGGCGCGTTCGCCGCTTACCTTGTGGACGCCGAAACGGGCGAGCTCTACCCGGACCTGTCCATGGGCCAGCGCGAATACGACCTCGAGATCGCCCGCGTCAACATTGCCGGCGAGCTGATGGACCTGCTGGATGGCGGGCTGATCGAGGAGAAGGTGGATCCGGTAGCAACCAGTGAGCTCATCATGGACAGCTACCGCAGGCTGTGGGCTGAACTGACGGAGAAGGAATCCTTCGAGCTCGGCGAGCGCTGGCGCGTGGGCGCCCGCATCCGGCGCCTCAACGAGCTGGGCTTCGACGTCGAGGAATACGCCATCAAGACCACGGCGGACGGCTCAACCATCCAGTTGCAGCCCAAGGTCGTCGACGCCGGCCATCACCAGCGGCGCTTGCTGCGCCTGACCGGACTGGACGCGCAGGAAAACCAGGCCCGCCGGCTGCTTAACGATATGGACCAGTTCCGGGCGGACAACAACCCGGACTTGGACGAGGAAATCAGCGCCCATGCCTGGGTCAGCCAGATCTTCGAGCCGATTGTGCGTTCCATCCCCAGGCACCTTGCTGGAAAGCTGGAGCCCGCGGAAGTGGTGCACGAGGTCCTGGAGCACCGGTGGTACATGAGCCAAAAGCAGGACCGCTACGTCCCCCTCGCGGAGACCGTGCAGTCCTATCTGGACTCGGTGCTCCAGCACCGCCGCGACGAAGCCGCGATCATGCTGAACCCGGACACGGAGATGCTCAAGATCCTCGAAGTCGAAGTAGAGGAATCAGGGCGCTACGACGAGGTGGAAGAGTACCCCGACGCCGACGACTGACCTGGATTTTCAGGGTTCCAGGGTTTCGGCCAGGCCTGCCAGGACGGGTTCGCGCCCCAGCTCGATGTGCGAATACGCCAAGGAGTAGGCAAGGTCCGGCCGGCCCTTGAGGATCGCGTTGCACAGTTGCGTGTGTTCGTCGCGTTGGAGTTCGTTGCTGCGATTATGCGCCAGCCCGAAAATCCAGCGCATGCGTCCGAACAGTGGTTTCACGGATTCCATGAGGAGCCTGTTGCCCGAGAGCCGAACAATCTCGGCGTGGAGCTCGGCGCTGATGAGGGCAACATCGTCCACGCGGTCCTCATCGATGGCGGCCTTGGATGCTTCCATGAGCTCTTCCAGCCGCCCGCCGGAGTGCCCTTCGGCGACGCGGGTGGCTGCCATGCGGGCGGCGAAGGTCTCCAGGCAAAGCCGGACATCGAAGAGTTCGTTGACGTCTGCAAGAGTCAACTGGCGGACCACGGCCCCCCGGCGGGGAAAGGTGGCCACGAAGCCATCCTGCTCCAGACGCTGGATGGCCTCGCGGACCGGAATCCTGGAGACGCTGTACAAGTCGGAAAGTTCCCGTTCCCGGAGCCGGGATCCCTGGGCGAAAGTGCCCGTGACGATGCCCTCCAGCACCAGTT
Source organism: Paenarthrobacter sp. NPDC089322 (assembly GCF_040684895.1). Lineage (NCBI taxonomy): Bacteria > Bacillati > Actinomycetota > Actinomycetes > Micrococcales > Micrococcaceae > Paenarthrobacter > Paenarthrobacter sp. NPDC089322. Next base: position 17,080 of record NZ_JBFBGW010000004.1, on the reverse strand, counting down.
GGTAGACGTACTCCGCGCGGGCCTCGTCATCGCGGCCATTTCCGGTTTCCGGCATCGCCTCAGCCACTGTCCAACTTCCCTTCATGCCAGCGTCCGCTCCAATTGCCGGACGGTGCCGGTCAGCGTTCCAACCGAGCATACACGGGCGGAAAGAGCTCGTCGGCGGGACGCTTGAGCGCGTCCCTGTCGGAGTAGGCGGCACGCATCTTTTCGAAGAGTTCCTGCGCCCTTCCGCGCCAGTAGTCCAGGTCTACTCCGTCAATCATGCCGTCTGCCATGATGGTGCGTCCCGCCACCACAGAGAGCACAGCCTGCCTGGCTGTTCCGTTGAGGGTGAGGGTGCGGAGGGGGTCGTCGTGCACTCCGTCGCGAATGTCTCCCAAAGAGAACGCCACCAGGTCTGCTTGGGCTCCCGGCTGAAGTCGGCCAAGATCGGGACGCCGGAGCGCGTTGGCACCGCCCAAAGTTGCCGCGTCAAAGTATCCGGCGACGTCGCCGGCGTCGTTCCTCCCTGCCAGGATCTTGGCAAGCTGGACCCCGGCGTCGATGCCACGGATCAGGTCGGGCGGGAAGGAATCGGTGCCCAGGGAGATGTTGACGCCGGCTTCCTTGTAGGCGTTGAAGGAATCCAGCGTGCTGCCGTAGCGCATGGACGTCAACGGGCAGTGGATGATGCTGGCGCCGCTGCCTGCCAACCGGGCCAGGTCACCCCGGTCTTCTCCATGAACGGCAGGATTGCGGTCGATGAAGGTTGCATGCGGAATGAGGAGCCGCTGATTCAGCAGGCCCGCCCGCTCCATGAGTTCCAAGGGCGGGATTCCGTGCCAGTCCAGGATGAGTTCGCGCTCCACAAGTCCCTGCAGTGAGTGCAGGCGAACCAGAACGTCCCGTTCTTCGGAAGCTGCCGCCGTTGCTGCGAGGACTTCCATGTCCAGGGTTTCGATGCGGCACGGCAGGAGTACACCGGTGACCAGCGGATCAGCCAGTTCTGTCGCGTAGTCAATGAAGCGCAAGGCGTCGGCCAGTCCCTCACGGCCACGGCCGCCGTCGAACATCACCGAACGTTCGCCGTTGTCCAATACAACATTCACGCCCGAGCGGTACGCGGGGCCAAGGTAGGCGCGCAGGCCCAGCCGCCGGCTGGTTTCAGCCATGCCGATGAGTTCCTGCAGCGGCTCTGCCCATTCGGAGTGCACTTCGGAGGCAATCGGCATGTACGTGGTGATCCCGTGCAGGACCAACTGGATCAACGCATACTCCCGGATCTGCTGGCGCTCTTCCGCGGTGAAGACATCCGCGCGGCGGTTGCGGAAGTAGTCCTCGGACCACTGGTGTCCCTTGGCGTGCTCCGGTCCGGCCCAACTGTCAAGGATGAGGTGGTCAATGTCAGTGAGTGCGTCCAGGTCGATCAGGCCCGGCATCAGCAGCGCATCGCCGAGATGCCGTTCCTCTGTGATTGGCCCCTGGTAGTCGCGGCCTACATGGACGATGACGTCGCCGTCGTAAACCACGCAGGCGTCCGTCAACAGCGCATGCTGTCCGTTCTTGAAACCCAACACATAGCGGGCGGTGACCTTGGTAGGCAAGGGTGGCTCCTTCGGTCCATAAAACAGGTATCTGGTATTCCAAACAGTACATTGTTTGTGATTTACATCGCATCAATCGTGATCTAGTCTACTTTGGTATACAAAACTTTCGGAGCCCGCTCCGTGGATCATGAAACGAGCAGAACCGTTGACCCAGTTACAACCCGTCGAAGCGAACACCGGCAGTCCGCCGCTCCTTCCGGCAGCGTCGCCGGAGTCCAAGGAAGCACCCGCCGAGGCACGCTCCTTGCTCGCCACGGCCTGGTTGAGGATCCGGCGCAGCAAAATCGCCCTCCTCAGCCTGTGCGTAGTGATAGCCATCATGCTGTTCGCCATCCTTGCCCCCGTGCTCAGCGCGATGTCCGGGAACGACCCCTTCACGTCCAACACGAGCCCCCAAGTACTGGACGACTTCCAGACACCGGGTTTGCCGCTCCCCGGCTACATGTACCCCTCGGCCGAACACTGGCTCGGAGTCGAGCCGGGCCTGGGCCGCGACCTCTTTGCCAGGCTCGCCTACGGCGGACAGGTCTCCCTCACGATCGCCCTGCTGTCCACGGCGGTTTCCGTAGTCCTTGGAACTGTGTTGGGTGCCACAGCGGGCTACTTCGGCGGCAGGACCGATGCCATCATCAGCCGGATCATGGACCTCTTTCTTGCCTTCCCCCACCTCCTCCTGGTCCTTTCCCTGACCCCCATCCTGCAATCACGCCTCCGCGATACGCCGCTTGGTGAAGGCAGCTTCCTTCCCATGGCGTCGCTGGTGATCATCCTTGGTTTCTTCGGCTGGGCCTACCTTGCCCGGATTGTCCGGGGACAGGTGCTGAGCCTGCGGGAGCGCGAATTCGTGGAAGCCGCCCGCTCGTTCGGCGCCTCCCATGTGAGTGTCCTCTTCCGTCAGATCATCCCCAACGTCATGGGCGTCGTGCTGGTGTACGCCACCATGCTGATCCCCACCAACATCTCCGCAGAAGCAGCACTGTCCTTCCTGGGAGTCGGCGTCAAGGACCCCACACCGTCGTGGGGCCAAATGCTGAACGCAGCACAGTCGGGCAACTGGTACCTCAGTGATCCATGGTTCCTGGCCGTGCCGGGCGTCATGCTCATCGTCACCGTCCTGGCGTTCAACCTCCTGGGTGACGCCGTCCGGGATGCCTTGGATCCCAAGGCATCCCGCCACTAAACCCCCTGTTTTTTCACCCACCCTCAGAGGAGCAACATGAAAACCCCCACGAGAGCACTGGCGCTTTCCGTGCTGATCGCCATGGCCGCCACCGGCTGCAGCGCCGGGCAGAACCAGCCCAACAACTCCAAGCCGGAGTCCGTCACCGAGCTGGCCCCGGTTGTGGTCAAGTCCGGCTTCGACACCAAGGGCGGCAACATCAACGTCCTGATGTCCTCGGACTTCCAGACCCTGGACCCCGGCAACAGCAACTATGTCCAGACTGCGAACGTTGGCCAGCTCTACTACCGGACACTCACCATGGCCAAGGAAACAGCGGGACAGCCGCCAACAGTTGTTCCCGACCTCGCCACGGACACCGGAAAAGTTTCCGATGACGGCCTCAGCTGGACGTTCACCCTCAAGGAAGGCGTGAAGTTCGAGGATGGCACCCCCATTACCTCCGCGGATATCAAGTACGGCGTGGAACGCACCTTCGCGCAAGACGTCTTCACCCAGGCGCCGCAGGAATTCAATGCAGCCCTCGACGCCGGCGGGTACAAGGGGCCGTACAAGGATCCTGCCGCTGTGCTTCAGGCGGTTGAAACACCCGATGACCGCACGGTCGTCTTCCACCTCAAGAAGCCCTTTGCCGAATTCCCCGCGTTGGCGTCCCGTTCCAACACAGCCCCCGTCCCGAAGGCCAAGGACACCAAGCTGGACTACACCAACCACCCGGTGTCTTCAGGACCATACATGGTGGAGTCCTACAACCGGGGCAAGTCCCTGAAGCTGGTCCGCAACCCGCACTGGGATCCCGCCACGGACTCCAACCGAACGGCACTGCCGGATACCTTCACTTTCTCGCTCTCCACATCGCAGGCCACCATCAGCCAGCAGCTCCTGGCCGACTCGGATCCGAACGCCATCACCCTGGACTCCAACGGTGCGCTGCAGACCTCGGACTCGGCCAAGCTGGCGGATGCCAAGGTCAAGGACCGCGTTGCGTCCGGGCTCCTGGGCTGCAACGACGTCCTGAGCCTGAACACGGAGAAGATCAAGGACCCGGACGTCCGCAAGGCAATCGCCCTGGCCCTGGACCGCCAATCCATCCTGGTCCAATACGGCGGACGCCGCTTTGGCGAGCTGACCCAGAGCCCGCTGAACGACAAGATGCGCGGGTACGTGGAGACCGAACTTGAACTGGATCCCGCCGGCAAACCCAAGCTCGAGGAAGCCAAGAAGCTCCTCGAGGGCAAGGAATACCCCAAGACCCTCACGTACGGCTACGCCAACAACCGCGATGCCTACAAGAACACCGGCACCGTGGTCCAGCAGAACCTGAAGGCCCTCGGCATTGACGTCGAGCTCGTGGCCATCCCGGCGCCGAACTACTACTCCATCATGGCCAGCGAGCAACTCCCCGACCTTGGCCGTTCCGGCTGGTGCGGCGGCGCCGACCCCGCCTCGGTCCGCACGTCGGCCGATCCCCTGCTGGGACCAAACAACGACGGCACGACTTACGGTTTCTCCAACACTTCCCGCTACTTCGACTCCGAGGTCTCCAAGACGATGTTCGAACTGCGGAACACCGACGGTTCGTCTGAAGAACTTGGCAAGAAGTGGTCCGAGGCATTCGGCACGGCCTTGAAGACCTACCCGATCGTCCCCCTGATCCGGAGCCACACCAACAGTGTGGTCGGATCCAACGTCCGGAACGCGCAGGTGGGCTACTTCTTCGGCGGCATCGACCTCTCGATCGTCGGCGTCGAGCACTAACGGGCTTCGTCCGGAAGGAGAAACGGGCCGCCCGTGCCAACGGGCGGCCCGCAACCACCACCATGTTGACTTTCATTCTTCGCAGGACCGGATCGTTGGTCCTGCTGCTCACCGCCGTCAGTTTCATCACCTTCACGCTCTTCCAGCTCGGCCCATCAGATCCCGCCGCTGCCGCTTGTGGACAGGAGTGCACACCCGAACGCGTAGCCGAGGCCCGTGTAGCGCTTGGAATGGACCAGCCCTTCTTTGTTCAGTACGCCGACTACATGCGAGGGCTTTTCTCATCCAGGATGATCGGCGCCCCCGGTGCCCAGACCCTGTGCGAGTGGCCTTGCCTGGGGAAGTCGTTCCAGACCAACGAGAACGTCGCCGACATCATCGGCCGTTCGCTCCCGTACACCTTCTCCATGGCCATCGGTGCGCTGGTGCTGTGGACCATCTCCGGTGTGGGGCTCGGCCTCCTGGCCGCGCTCCGCAAAGGTTCGCCCGTGGACAAGTTCATTGTGGGCGCTGCGTCCGTAGGCGTTTCGCTGCCCATCCCTGTCACCGGCCTGTTCCTTCTGCTCCTCTTCGTCAACCAGCTGCACCTGCTGCCCTTCACCACCAATGAGATCAACAGCCCCTTCGGCCCCCAGGGCCCTGGAGCGTGGGTAGCCAACTACCTCCTGCCATGGATCGCACTGGCCGTACTCTTCAGTGCCTCATACATCCGGGTCACGCGGACCAACATGATCGAGACATTCGGCGAGGACTTCATCCGGACTGCCCGTGCCAAGGGACTGGCACCCCGGACCGTCACTTTCAAACACGGCGTCCGTGCCGGCATCACACCGGTGGTGACCATGCTTGGCATGGACATCGGCCTGCTGCTGGGCGGTGCGGTCCTGACCGAGCAGATTTTCTCCGTTCCCGGACTGGGCTTCACCGCGGTCCATGCGGCCATCTCCGGAGACCTTCCCGTGACCATGGCCATCACCATGCTCGCTGCTTTCTTCGTCGTCGTCGCCAACGTCCTGGTCGACCTCGCCTACGCCGCCATCGATCCCCGAGTGAGGCTCCAATGACCCACGCACCACTGGCTCCCGAATCACTGACCAGTCCGGCCGGCATCGACGTCGAGCACGCAGCCGGCAGCGCTTTCCTGGATGTCCGCAACCTGTCCGTGAAGTTCCCTACAGACGATGGCCTGGTGTCCGCCGTCAACGGCATGGACTTCGTTCTGGAGAGGGGCCGGACGCTGGGCATCGTTGGCGAGTCCGGCTCTGGAAAGTCGGTCACAAGCCAAGTACTCATGGGACTCCTGAAAGGCACCTCTGCACAGGTCACCGGGCAGGCGATGTTCCAAGGCAAGGACCTGGTAGCGCTTCCTGAGTCCGCCATGCGGCAATTGCGCGGGCGCAACATCGGAATGATCTTCCAGGATCCGCTCTCCGCCCTGCACCCCTTCTACACTGTGGGACACCAGATCGCCGAGGCATACCTGGTCCATAACAACGCCAGCAGGAAGCAGGCCAGGGCGGCGGCCGTCGACATGCTGGGAAGGGTGGGAATCCCCAGTCCAGGACAGCGGTTCGACGAGTACCCGCACCACTTCTCCGGCGGGATGCGCCAGCGGGCCATGATCGCCATGGCGTTGATTTGCGAGCCGGAGCTGCTGATCGCAGACGAGCCCACAACCGCACTGGATGTCACAGTCCAGGCGCAGATCCTGGATCTCATGGCTGAACTGCAGCAGGAAACCAACTCGGCCCTCATCCTGATTACGCACGATCTCGGCGTGGTGGCCGAAGTTTGCGATGACGTACTGGTCATGTACGGCGGTCAGTGCGTGGAGTCCGGTCCGGTGGACGAGATCTTCTACGACACGCGGCACCCCTATACCTTGGGGCTACTCAACTCGATGCCAACCTTGACCACCGCCTCAAGCGAGCTGAACCCCATACCCGGCCAGCCGCCGTCGCTCCTTGACCTGCCCAAGGGCTGCATCTTCAGCGCGAGGTGCCAATACGCCGAGCTAGCCGGTAACGGTGTCTGCGCCAAGCAACGTCCCGAATTCACGGTCGAGGCAGGTCATGGCAAGCGCTGCCATCTAAGCGGCCCACAGCTCCTCACCATCCGTACTTCCCGTTAGGACCCGCCATGGACAGTCAGCCAATTCTCCAGGTGGAGAACCTTCAGAAACATTTCCCGCTCAAAGGCGGTCTGCTGCCGGGTGCCGCCAAGCGTTCCGTCAAAGCCGTCGACGGCGTGACGTTCAGTCTGGCGCGAGGCCGGACTTTGGGGCTGGTCGGCGAGTCGGGGTGCGGTAAGTCGACCACTGGACGAATGGTGGCCCGGCTCATGGACCCGACCGGCGGTCGCATCCTCGTAGACGGCGAAGACATCAGCCGGTTGCGTGGAAGGGACCTCTACAACTTCCGTCGCAAGGTCCAGATGATCTTCCAGGATCCTTTCGCGTCCTTGAATCCGCGCCAAACTGTGGGCACGGCCATCGCCGCTCCAATGGTTGCGCAGAAAATCAACCCGCCTGGTGGGTTGAAGAACCGCGTCAAGGAACTCCTGGACCAAGTAGGCCTCAAGCCCGAACACTACAACCGGTTCCCGCACGAGTTCTCGGGCGGTCAGCGCCAACGGGTCGGCATCGCCCGGGCCATCTCCTTGAACCCGTCCGTGATTGTGTGCGACGAACCCGTTTCCGCCCTGGACGTTTCAGTCCAAGCGCAGGTGGTGAACCTGTTGCAGCAGATACAACGCGATACCGGGGTCTCCTACATTTTCATCGCACACGACCTCTCCGTGGTCCGGCATATCTCGCATGACGTGGCCGTGATGTACCTGGGAAAGATCGTGGAACAAGGTCCTCGTGATGCCTTGTTCAATGAGCCCCGGCATCCATACACCAAGGCACTGCTCTCTGCCGTGCCGCTACCAGACCCGAGGGCAGCCCGCGAACAGGTCAAGATCCGGCTCCGTGGAGACCTGCCTTCGCCGGCTAATCCGCCGAGCGGCTGTGTCTTCCGGACCCGTTGCCCGCTGATCGCCACGCTTCCCGAAGAGCAGCGCCAGCGGTGCCTGAACGAAATTCCTGTACCCGCCACGCCTTCCGCCCCCGCCTGCCACCACCCCGGGGTGGCCGCCCAAGCGTTGGCGGGTGTGCAATAGACCCACGATCGAAGGAGAACACCTTGAACACCCTGATCCGTGCCGCCCGTCCCTGGGGGCAATCCCTGAGCGACGTCACGCTTACGGGCGGCGAGATCACCGCCGTCGAACCCCATGACCCGGGTCGGGCGGTCCCGGACGGGACCGCCGTCCTGGACGGCCGCAACCGCCTGCTGCTGCCGTCCTTCTCGGATGTCCACGTGCACTTGGACTCCACCCGGATCGGCCTGCCCTTCCGGGAACATACGGGCGGCCCCGGCGTCTGGGCCATGATGATGAACGATCGGCAGAACTGGCGCAAGGCCGAGGTTCCCCTGCAGGATCGGGTCAACGACACCTTGGGCCGAATGATCGCACGGGGTACCACCCGGGTGCGTTCCTACGCCCAAGTGGACGTGGATTGCCGGCTGGAACGCTTCGAAGCGGTGGCTGCTGCCAAGGACCGCTTTTCCGGCCAGGCCTCCGTTGACATCATCGCCTTCCCGCAGGCCGGGTTGTTGTTGGAAGCGGGCACGGTGGAGCTCATGGAGGAGGCGCTGAAGGCCGGTGCCAACGTGATGGGCGGAATCGACCCGTGCTCCCTCGACCGGGATCCTGCCAGGCACTTGGACATCGTCTTTGGCTTGGCCGAGAAGTACCAGGTTCCGATCGACATCCACCTCCACGAGCCGGGCGAGCTCGGCGTCTTCAGTACGGACCTCGTCTTGGAAAGGACCCGGGCCTTGGGGATGCAGGGCAAAGTCACCATGTCACACGCCTACCAATTGGGAAGCGTCAACGAGGCCACCACGCGCAGGATCATTGATGCGTTCGCTGAACTGGACGTCTCCCTCGCATCCGTGGCTCCGGCTGCTGCCGGTCAGCTGCCGATCCCGCTCCTCACCGAAGCGGGGGTTCGGCTGGGCTTGGGCGAGGATGGCCAGCGCGACTACTGGTCCCCCTATGGCAACACAGACATGCTGGACCGCACCTGGCAACTGGCCTTCACGCACGGTTTCCGCAAGGACGAGCTGATCGAGCACTGCCTTGCGATCGCCACCATCGGTGGCGCAAGCATCCTTGACCCGCGCGCGACGCGGCTCAAAGACACCGCCCATCGTCCCGGCGTCGAAGTGGGTGACCCTGCTGAGTTGCTCCTGGTCGACGGGGAAACCGTGGCTTCCACGGTTATGGACCGCGGTAAGGACCGGACTGTGATCCATGCAGGAAAGGTCGTCGCCGAGCAACTGGAGCTCGTCTAACCCCTGCAGAAGCCGCCCTTGTTCGACCGTCCTCCTGCGATTGGTCGAACAAGGGCGGTTTGTGCGTTAAGCGTTACTCTCCTCGTGCCGTGGGCGCATCGTCCAACGGCGTCCACCACGTCACCGGGGGCGTCACCTTAAAGCGGCGGCCGGACACATCGCTCGGAGTGATCCTGATGAACTGGTCCTTCTGCCCGGCTTCCCAGGGGAACAACAGGAGGCCAATGGTGTCCAGAACGTCCTGTGTCAGCTGCACTGCGGACGCCTGCCCCTTCACGACGACGCTCCAGGCCACCCCGGTTTCCGCATTGACACCGTCGGCTTCGATGGCCACGGGTGCGTCACTCAGGGCAGCGTGGAGCTTGGTGCCCTCTCCCGTGCGGAAAACCATGGTTCCGTGGTCCACTTTGTAATTCACAGGGAAGATGTCCGGGTGGTCGTCCACCCACACGGCGAGCCTGCCCACGGAAACTCCGCGGAGCAACTTCCAGCATTCGTTGGTTTCCAGAATCTCCGTTGCAGGAGTGTCCTGCGCGTTCGTCCCGCTAGCTGAGTTGGTCATACCGCCGAGGATACGCCGGGCGGCGCCCCGCGGAACAGGGGACGCATGCCTCTCCGCCCGGATTAGCCTTTGTCTTGGACGGGAGGATCAGCGAACAAGCTCCGGACGACTCCGTGGTCCGGACTGAGCGTCCGTGGATTCAAGGCTCACCAACGGCCCACGGATGGCAAGGAAGCCCGCCGCCGCCAGGACCAGTGCCTCCGCGGCCAAGGCCAGGAAGGTCGCTTCCCAGCCGCCTGTCCACGTACGCAGCACGCCGGCCGCCAGTGGACCGAGAGACGCCAAGGCGAAACCCAAGCCCTGGCTCATGGCTGAGAGCCTCCCCGCCGATTCGGGCCCTGCCGAACGGATCACCACCAGCGCCATGCCAAGCCCAAAACCGGCGCTCTGGACTATTCCCAGCACACCGACCATGGCGAAATGAAGCCCGGCCGGCGATACCAGGACGCCCACCAGGGCCAGCGCGACGGAGACCCCCAGGCCGGGAGCGAGTACCCGAAGGACCTTCGGGCGGCTTGCCAGAACCGGAGCCATCAGGCTGGCGGGAAGCCCCGCCAGGCTGAACCATGCCAGCAACGCAGCAGCATCCGCCGTGGAGTGACCCTTGGATGTGAGGAACACGGCCAACCAGGACGTGATGGCGAAGTACAACATGGCCTGCAGTCCAAAGAACGCGGTGACGGCCCACGCCGTACGTTGCTTTCTGAGGGGACTCGCCTTGGCAACAGACAACGACGGCGGCGCTTCAGCCAGCGTCGTCCCGCTCAGGAGCGCTGTGGGCGGAGGGGCTGTGGGCGGAGGCGTCCGGCCACAGCCCGTCTGAGGTTCAGCGCGGAGGATGAGGATTGCACCCAGCAACGCAGGCATGGCCCAGACCGCCAGGGCAAAGGCCAGGCTGCCGCCCAAGGCCTGTTCAAGCGGCTGGACCAAGCCTGCACCCAGGGCGGCACCGAGCCCAAAGCCCATGGTGCATAGCCCCGTCCACCAGCCCGTCCCTCGATTCGCTTTGACTATCCGGGGAACCAGAACGCTCGCGGTCATAATGGCCATACCCGCCACGAACGTGCCGGGCAGGAGAAGCGCAGGCACCGTCGCTCGGACAATGAGGGCTGCCGTGAGGACCACCATGGCAAGTGCTACCGCCCTGCCGGTCCCATGTCGCTGAGCCAGCCACGGTCCGATCGGCCCTGAAACGCCGAAAGCCAGCACCGGCAAGGTCCCCAGCAATGGAAGCAACGCAGGATCCAGATCGAAGGCTCCGTGCAGCTGGTTCATGACACCGGCGATGGTCGTGATGGCAGGCCTTAGATTCACGGATACCAGGACCAACGCCAGCAATACCAGCCCCGAACTGCCCGTGCCACGCTTCCAGGCCCTACGATCCACCGTTACCCCACTCTTTTCATTTGGTATACCAAGTAACAATAGATTAGGCATGACACGGTTGTAAATTGTGATCAGGCGGCAGCGTGTAGATCAATTGGAATACCAGATGAGATGACGTGGCCTAAACCCAGGAGCGGGAGCCTGCAACGACAGGGCAGGCCCGGAAGCTAGATGGCCTTCCCCGGGTTCAGGATCCCTGCGGGATCAAACAGTTCCTTGATCCTCCGCTGCAACTCACGCACAGGTTCGGGCTGCTCCAAGCCGAGCCATCGCAGCTTGTACTGCCCCACGCCGTGCTCGCCCGTGATGGTCCCGCCCATCTCCAGGCCGACCCGAATAGATTCGTCCAGTGCAGCATTAAGCCTCATCAGGGCGCCGGCGTCGGTGGCAGGGTCCACACGGTCCATCCAGAACGTGGGATGCAGGTTGCCGTCGCCGGCGTGGGCTACCACCTTGAGGCGTACATTGAAGCGGGCGGCCATCGCCTCAAGTTCGGCAACGAAGTCCACCAGCCGCGAGCGCGGAACGGCGATATCCTCGCCCACCCGGAATTCGTCGTCGACCTCCACGCCGCGGCTGTTGCGCCGCAGTTCCACGAGCATTTCCGCTTCTTCGCTGGCTTCCATGGTGACGGTGGCCCCACCATCGGCCAGGACCTGCCGGACCACGGCGGCCTCGGCAGCTGCGCCAAAGCCGTCTGTCTGGATGAGCAGCAACGACTTCCCCCGGGTTTGCAGGTCCGAGCCGTTAAGTTCGTCCAGCTGCACCAAAGTACCGTTGTCGAGCAACTCCATGATGGCCGGCTGTACCCGGGCCTTGCCTACCGCCAGCACGCCGGCAGCCGCTGATCGGAAGTCCTTATAGAACGCTGCAATGGTATGCACTTCGCGGGGGAGGTATTTCAGGCGGACGGTGACACCCACCACGATTCCCAGCGTCCCCTCGGAGCCGACCAGAAGGGCAGTCAGGTCGTAGCCCGCCACGCCCTTGAATGTCTGATGGCCTGTATGCAGGAGCGATCCATCTGCCAGGACCACGTCCAGGGCCAGAACGGAATCGCGTGTCACTCCATACTTGGCACAGCGGAGCCCGCCGGCATTCGTTGCTACGTTTCCACCGATCGTTGAGATCTTGTAGCTCGCCGGGTCCGGAGCGTACATCAATCCGTATTCGGCTGCGGCCGCGTTCAGTTCCGCGTTGATGACACCAGGTTCGACGACGGCGGTCTCGTCGTCCGGGTTGAGGTCCAGGATGCGGTTCATCCGCTCGAGGCTCAACACGATGCACCCACGGGTGGCGTGCGCACCGCCCGAAACACCAGTCCCCGCTCCCCTGGAGACGATCGGCACCCGATACGTGGCGCATTGACGGACGATTACCTGGACGTCTTCCACTGACTCAGCCCAGACGACGGCGAGGGGCAAGTGCCGTTCAAGCAGGGGACCTTGGTCCGCCGAGTAGGTGGTGCGGGTGGCTTCATCCTCGGCGATTTGGCCGATCCGAAGCCCTGCCGCGAGTTCGTCGAGGAACCTGCGCTGCTGAGCGTTTGGCTGCCCTTCATCCTGGTGGCCGACTGTGCGGCTTTCGATGCTTTCCTGTGTTGTTCCGGCCATGGCCGTTTCGTCCGACAAGGTGGTCCCTTCACATGAGCACCACGGACACGCCAAACCGGCAGTCTTCGCAGTGTTTTCAGTGCTCACAGTCTAGCCAGCGGCCTGAAACCCAGCCGTCCTTGGACAGCAGGTTTTATTTGGCACGGCAGAGCTAAATCCCTTGTGCCTGCAGCACGGTTGAGGGAGGTTCCCTGTCATCTGCAAGCGTTTCCATCATGTATATCGCGGCACATCCTGGACGGTAGGCCGCATTCTCAATATCCAGCCAGGCGCAGGGTTTAGAAAATGTAAGCGCTTCCATTCGAGAGCGGGTTCTCCTACGATGTGTTCATGTCCGTTGATTCATTGCTCTCAGCTGAGGCTTCTGTTCCCGCTGCTGCATTCGCCGTCGTAACCCCTGTCCATGAGGCGTCCTCCGCATATGGATGGTGGCGCTCGGCAGTCATCTACCAGATCTATCCACGGTCCTTCCGCGACCTCAACGGCGATGGCATCGGCGATCTCGCAGGAATCACGGCCGAGCTTGCGCAGCTCGCGGAGCTGGGTGTGGATGCTGTGTGGTTGTCGCCGTTTTACCGTTCACCCCAGCGCGATGCGGGCTATGACGTGAGCGACTACTGCGATGTCGATCCCCTCTTTGGTACGCTCGCAGACTTCGACGCCCTCATCGCCGAGGCCAACCGCCTCAGCCTCCGCGTCATTGCAGACCTGGTCCCCAACCACTCATCCGACCAGCACGCCGCGTTCCAAGCGGCACTCGCGGCACCTGCCGACAGCCCTGAGCGGGACATGTTTGTCTTCCGCGACGGCCGGGGAATCGACGGCATGGAACCGCCCAACAACTGGCAATCGCACTTTGGCGGTCCCGCTTGGACGCGGATCACGGAGCCGGATGGCCGGCCCGGACAGTGGTACCTGCACCTCTTCGATTCGTCACAGCCTGACTTCAACTGGGACAACCCCGCGGTCCATGCCGAGTTTGAGAGGGTACTGCGCTTCTGGCTCGACCGCGGTATCTCCGGGTTCCGCGTGGACGTGGCCCACGCTTTGGTGAAAGCTGCAGGCCTTCCCGACTGGGGCGGCCGGGCCGACGGCAACAGCTCGGAAGGCTTCCCCGGGCATGAGGCGCCCATGTTCGGCCAGCCCGCCCTGCACGATATCTACCGCGGCTGGCGGGCACTCCTGGAGGAGTACGGCCCGGACCGCATCCTGTGCGCCGAGGCCAATGTCGATCCCCTGCCCCGGCTCGCCCAGTGGGTTCGTCCCGATGAGATGCACCAAGCCTTCAACTTCCCCTACCTTCATGCAGGCCTGGACATGCACCGGCTCCGCCACATCATTACGGAATCACTGGTGGCTCTCGACGCCGTCGGTGCACCCAGCACGTGGGTTCTTTCCAACCACGACGTCGTGCGGCACGCCTCCCGCTTCGGGTACGACGGGCCGGGGCCCCGTGACGGGGACGGGATAGGCCCTGACGACCTCCAACCAGACGAGCAACTAGGACGACGGCGGGCTGCCGCGGCGACGATGTTCATGCTCGGCCTGCCCGGAGGTGCTTACCTGTACCAAGGTGAAGAGCTGGGTTTGCCCGACTCCACGAACATTCCTGCCGAAATGCGCCAAGACCCGACGTTTGCCCGTACAGGCGGAGCCAGGATCGGCCGGGACGGCTGCCGCGTGCCGCTGCCGTGGCGCTCCTCGGAACCGAATGCCGGGTTTGGGTCCGGCGCCGACCCTTGGCTCCCGCTGCCCGAGTCCTGGACCACCTTGGCGAGGGACAAGCAACAGGCCGATCCGTCGTCGCACCTTAACCTCTACCGGCAGATGCTGGACCAGCGCGCCATGCGCCGGCTGGGGCAGGGCTCCCTGGCGTGGGTGGAGGACTACTGCACGGAATCCTCGCTCGCGTACCTCAACGGCGAAACCTTGGTCATCATGAACATCGGGAGCAAGCCGATACCGCTGCCGTACGGCAGTGTCATCCTCCGCAGCGCACCGGATGTGGCCGACCCGCGGAGTGCCCATCCATTAGGCTCAGGTGAGAGCATCTGGCTCAGCACCAGCTAATTTCTTACCCGAGGAGCGGCATGACCGGCATCAAGGACGTCGCCGAGCGCGCAGGGCTCTCCGTTGCCACCGTTTCCCGCGCCCTCAGCGGCAAAGGCCATGTCTCCCCGGGAAGCCGGGAACGCGCACGGGCTGCCGCCGCCGAGCTTGGCTTTGTGCTGTCCTACCATGCCTCGAGCCTGGCATCCGGCAGGACGCACAATGTCGGCCTCGTTGTACCCTCAGTCCATCGCTGGTTCTACTCAGCCGTGATCGAGGGCGCCTCCGCGGCACTGCTCGAAGCAGGTTATGACCTGACCCTGTACAACATCGGTGAGGATCCCCGGCATAGGCACAGCGTCTTCAACGACTTCCTGCTCCGGAAGCGTGTTGATGCGGTCATCGCTGTATCGTTGGAGCTGAGCGAGGCAGAAATGCAGCAGCTTCTGGCCGTCCACCGTCCCATTGTTGGCATCGGCGGTCCGCTGCCAGGGGCATCAACCATCCGGATCGACGAGACCGCGATCGCGCAGAAGGCCACCAACCATCTCCTTGGGCTGGGGCACACGAAGATCGCCCACATCACCGGAGACGCGGCCTACGAGCAGGACTTCAAATTGCCGGGAACCCGGCGCAGTGGTTTCGAGAAAGCCATGAACGACGCCGGGTGCGCGCTCCGGCCCGAATGGATCGTTTCCGCGGACTTCACTACTGAGGGTGCATATTCCGCTGCGCGGCAGCTTTTGGCCGGCACGCCTGAACGGCCCACCGCAGTGTTTGCAGCCTCCGACGAGATGGCAATCGGGACCATTCTCGCTGCACGGGACTTCGGGCTACGGATACCTGACGATCTTTCGGTGATCGGCATCGACGGACACGACCTCGGCAATGTCATGGGCCTCACCACCATCGACCAGGACGCCAAGGGGCAGGGAGCCATCGCTGTACGAACGCTCCTTGGCGCCATCAACAACGGCTTGGTCATGGAACCCACGGACGCCGAACATCCCACCAAGCTCGTTGTCAGGTCCAGCACTGCAGTGCCCCGGCTGACCGATTAGGGCATCAAGCAGCTAGCTCAGGCGCCGTTCCATCACGAGTTCCCGCTTGGACGTGTCCTGCGGATAGGGTCGGCTGGCACCCGTAGCGTCGAATCCCTGCCTCTTGTAAAAGGCCAATGCCCTTGTGTTGTCCTCATGCACCCCCAACTCCAGGATCCTGGCACCCAGATCTGTCCGGGCTGCCACGCAGGCTTCGCGGAGCAACTCGTCTGCCAGCCCCAACCCACGGTGTTCCGGAGCGACGTACACACTGATGAGCATCGCTTGCCGTGGTTTGTGGGTATCCTGGGGCTGCTTCACGGCCACTCTCATCAATGCGCAGAACGCTGAACCTTCCGTCCCGCCGTCCGCCACCAAGGTGATGCTCGAATCCCCTGTCATTGCGGCAGCACGCGCTTGCCATTGGGCATCGGTTTGCCGGCGTGCAGCTTCCAGGCTTTCGACGTACGCCATAGGAGTATCGGCAAGCATCTCCAGGCGCACATTCTTCAGGAGTCGCCAGTCCGCAGGGTCCAGCCGTCGGATTCTAGGCAACGGCTCCGCCCATGAATCGAACATAACGCTCCAGCACGCGGGGCCAGCCCTCCGCATACGACGCACGGCTGGCCGCAGGATCCTCAGCGCCTTCCCAGCCATCGTGCACCAAGCGCACCTCTGTCCCGTCCTCCACGGCACGGAAGGAAACGCGCAGCTCAGTAGACCAGAGGGGTGTGCTCGCGGGGTACCAACTGGCATGGAAGGACAACGGCGGTTGCCAATCGTCGATGGTTCCCCAAACCGAGGTACGGCCATCCTCTGCGGTCTCCAGGATCAGGTTTTCTTCGAACTCCACGTGGGAGCCGGCTCCGAACACGCTCTCCTCCGCAAGCGGCCACCAGAGGTGCGGGTGGTCCGTGAAGCCCATGAAGGCGTGGGACACAGTGCTGGGAACCACTACGGTGACAACCAGCGGCTCAAGGCCATCAGTGTCTGCCTGCGAGGGTCCAGGCTCCGAATCGGGGTGGCTGAAAAGACTGTCCATGAGCACCAACTCTACCTGCGTCCCCTTGGTTGTTAGGCCCGCTCTGCGCCCTGTTGTTTGCTTTTTGGGGGCGCACACCGGGCCCCGCCACCCACCGACCCTTTGCCCCCGTTGGCTCTGCGTTCATGGGTTAAATGGGTGGAGCCCCGACCGTCATGGTCGGGGCTCCCCCTGAATGTGTGTCCGGCGGTGTCCTACTCTCCCACACCCTCCCGGGTGCAGTACCATCGGCGCTGTGGGTCTTAGCTTCCGGGTTCGGAATGGGACCGGGCGTTTCCCCCACGCTATGACCGCCGTAACTTTGTTACCCGGCCCGGGCCCCCGGGTGTGGGGGTGGGTGGGAAGTCTGTGGTTACAACGTGTTCCCTGGTTTGGGGAACTGTGGTGTTGTTATTCAGTTGTGTTGTGTTCCCGGGGGTTGTTGGTTGGGAACCACATAGTGGACGCGTGCAGTGTGT